>NZ_BAAGTM010000017.1:0-39368 GCF_054781915.1 Aquaspirillum soli
TGAAGCGAACTTGGCCATTTTTGTAGGTTAACGCACCTTTTTTAAAGGGAATCCAGCCGAGTGAGTATTTGGGGGATGTCTTGTTGCTGACCCGCCAATTCAGACGTTGTTTTTTGAACTGTCTCAGTCGGGTTGCAAATTCTTCACAAACCGCTTGCTGGGTACTTGAGCCAATATAAACACCATCGCATTTGCTGAAACCGTTGGTGAGTTTTTGCAGATCAAACCCCGATAACCAACGCTGCGGCTTATTCGTATAACGTCGTAAGCTTCGATACTGCGTTTCGTTGCAAAAATTCCAAACCGTATTCACATCACGCGCCATCGCCAGCAACGCTTTCGCGTGCTTGTCTTTGATGCGTAGTTTCAGTGTTTTGACGGTTTCCATGACAAAATTATAGCAAGCTGTTGTGATGAGCTGATTGATATTCTGAGATAATCACAAACAATCCCACTAGGCCGCTTTCAGCGTCCGCGCTCTTGACCTCGGGCTGAACCCCGAGGCTTTCAGCGCATTGGGTAACCATTTCTTGCTGTGCGGAATAGATGATGGCCCAGATCAGAAAATCTGTTTCGCAAAACTTAACGAGTTGTGGCCAATTGTTGCAAGAAGGGGTTCTGCTCTTGCCAAGCATAGACCAGCCGAATAACAATCGGGGCTATCGTTAAGCAGCCGTTTACACCGGCTTGTTTTCACGGTATAAGTTAAACGCTCGTTTAAGTGGGTGCGATGGGAACCTTTGCTTCCGTCGATCGCTCACAAACAAGAGCGCTGGGCTGTGGGCGCAGCCAAACAATCAGAATCGTCTTGGAGGCATATGAAAGTTCTCGTCGCTGTAAAACGCGTTGTCGATTACAACGTAAAAGTTCGGGTCAAAGCTGACGGCTCGGATGTGGATATTGCTAACGTCAAAATGTCGATGAATCCATTTGACGAAATCGCCGTTGAAGAAGCTGTGCGCTTAAAAGAAGCCGGCAAAGCAGGCGAAATCGTTGTGGTGTCGATGGGACCCAAGCAATGTGAAGAAACTTTGCGTACCGCGTTGGCGATGGGTGCTGACCGTGCTGTTCACGTTGAAACCGATGCGGTGTTAGAGCCTTTAGCTGTAGCCAAGCTGTTGAAAGCGGTTGCAGAAGAAGAGCAAGCACAGCTAATCGTATTGGGTAAACAAGCGATTGACGACGATTGCAACCAAACCGGCCAAATGCTGGCAGCACTGATGAACATCGGCCAAGGCACTTTTGCCTCGAAAGTCGATCTGGCTGATGGCAGCGTCAACGTCACCCGCGAAATCGACGGTGGTTTAGAAACCGTGTCGTTGAAGTTGCCTGCTGTGGTGACGACCGACTTGCGTTTGAATGAACCACGCTATGTCAAACTGCCAAACATCATGGCAGCGAAGAAAAAACCACTGGCGAAAAAAGCCCCTGCCGATTTCGGTGTGGATATCACCCCTCGTTTAACGACTTTGAAAGTGGCCGAGCCTGCTAAACGCTCCGCTGGAATTAAAGTTGCCTCCGCTGCCGAATTGGTCGCGAAACTGAAAAACGAAGCAAAGGTGCTGTAAGCCATGGCTATTCTTGTTATTGCTGAACACGACAATGCCTCGATCAAGTCGGGCACTCTGAATACTGTGACCGCTGCCAAAAAAATCGGCGGTGACATCCACGTTTTAGTCGCAGGTGCAAATGCTGCCGCTGCTGCCGCTGCTGCCGCCAAAATTGATGGTGTGAGCAAAGTGTTGTTGGCCGATGGCGCTAACTTGGCTCATCCTTTGGCTGAAAACGTAGCGCCTGTTGTGGTTGAAGTGAGCAAAGCCGGTGGCTACAGCCATGTGCTGGCACCTGCAACCACCACAGGTAAAAACGTGTTGCCACGCGTGGCAGCACTGTTAGATGTGGCACAAATCTCTGACATTATCGCTGTCGAGGCTGCCGATACTTTCGTGCGTCCTATCTACGCCGGTAACGTCTTGGCCACAGTGAAATCTGCTGATGCCGTTAAAGTGATTACTGTCCGTACCACTGCTTTCGAAGCGGCTGGCGAGGGCGGTAACGCTGCGGTTGAAAACACAGCCGCTGGCGCTGAAGCAGGTTTGTCTAGCTTTGTTGGTGCTGAACTGACCAAGTCGGATCGTCCAGAACTGACCGCAGCAAAAGTGATTGTATCCGGTGGTCGTGCTTTAGGTTCTGCTGAACAATTCAGCGCAGTGATCGAACCTTTGGCTGATAAGTTGGGTGCTGCTGTTGGTGCGTCTCGTGCTGCTGTTGATGCGGGTTATGCACCAAACGATTACCAAGTCGGTCAAACCGGTAAAGTGGTGGCACCTCAGCTCTACTTGGCGGTGGGTATCTCCGGTGCGATTCAGCACTTGGCAGGGATGAAAGATTCCAAAATTATTGTTGCTGTCAACAAAGACGAAGAAGCCCCGATTTTCCAAGTGGCTGACTACGGCATTGTGGGCGACCTGTTCTCGGTTGTCCCTGAGTTGATGAGCGAATTGTCGAAGTAATTGTAGTCTGACTCGTCCACGACTAAGCGGTCTATCAAGCGGCCATCTGTTCCTGTTATCGGGGTGGTGGCCGTTTTTTGTATCCGGAATAAATTGAGGAGCATAAAAAAATGAGCTATCAAGTCCCTTTGAAAGAGATTCGCTTTGTAATGAATGAGCTGGCTGATCTGCCAGCCGTATGTACTTTGCCCGGTTATGAAGACTGCAACGTCGAGTTGGTGGATGCCATCACCGAAGAAGCAGCGAAATTTGCCGAAGGCGTGTTGGCACCCATCAACTGGGCGGGTGACAAAGGCAATAAGTGGGAAAACTATACCGTTACCACCGCCGAAGGGTTTAAAGAAGCCTATCAACAGTTCCAAGAATCTGGCTGGGTGGGGTTGCGTGCACCGGCTGAATTTGGTGGCCAAGGCCTGCCAGCACTGGTGGCGATGGCAACTGAAGAAATGTGGTGTGCTTCCAACTTATCGTTCTCGTTGGCACCTCTGCTGACTTTGGGCGCAATCGAGGCGTTGAATCATCATGCTTCTGAAGAATTAAAAGCTGTCTATCTGCCTAAAATGTGTGAAGGCGTATGGACTGGCACCATGAACTTAACCGAACCACAAGCGGGTTCGGATTTAGCACAAATCCGCTCAAAAGCCGTGCCTCATCCTAGTGGTGATGGTTCGTATCTGGTTACCGGCCAAAAAATCTTTATCACTTGGGGTGAGCATGATATGGCCGAGAACATCATTCACTTGGTGTTAGCGCGTCTGCCAGATGCACCGGCTGGGGTGAAAGGGATTTCCCTGTTTGTGGTGCCAAAATACTTGGTCAATACCGATGGTAGCTTAGGGGCGCGTAACGATGCCCGCTGTGTGTCGATTGAACACAAATTAGGCATTCACGGTAGCCCAACTGCAGTGATGAGTTTTGGCGATGAAGGCGGTGCCGTGGGTTATCTGGTGGGCGAAGCCAATAAAGGCTTGGGCTATATGTTCACCATGATGAACCATGCGCGCTTGGGTGTGGGTGTGGAAGGGATGGCGATTTCCGACCGTGCTTATCAAAAAGCGGTTGAGTATGCGCGTGACCGTGTGCAGTCGCGTGAATTAGGTTCAAGCGATCCAAACGGTGTTGCCATCATCCGTCATCCTGATGTGCGTCGGATGTTGATGACCATGCGTTCACAAATCGAGGCACAACGTGCGTTGTCGTATTACACCGCTACTGCCCTCGACCGCGCAGCAACCCATCCTAATCCAGAAGAAAAAGCCCGTAATCAAGCCTTGGTCAACTTCTTGATTCCAATTGTGAAAGGTTGGAACACCGAGCAAGCCAACGAAATCACCTCCCTCGGGGTGCAAGTGCATGGCGGTATGGGCTTTATCGAAGAAACCGGCGCAGCACAATACTATCGTGATGCACGGATTACTGCGATTTACGAAGGCACCACCGGTATTCAAGCCCTCGACTTGATTGGCCGTAAAACCTTTAGCGAAAACGGTGCGACAGCGCGTGCTGTGTTGGCTGAAGTGCAAGCGGTGGCGGATAAATTGGCTGACTTGGGCGAGGCTTTCGCACAAACTCGTCGTAACCTTGAAGCAGGTATTCAAGCTGCTGGTGAGTGTGTGGAATTTATCTTGGCAAAATTTGGCAACGAACCTCGCTTGCCTGCGGCCGGTGCCGTGCCCTTCTTGAAGCTGATGGGGATTTTGTTAGGCGGCTGGCAAATGGGCCGTGCAGCGTTGATTGCACAGGCGAAGTTGGTAGAAGATGGTGCTGATGCTGAATTCTTGTCGGCTAAGTTGGTAACTGCACGTTTCTACGGTGAACATCTGTTGCCACAAATCGCTGGTTTGGCTCCTGCTATTCTGCAAGGTGCAGAATCGGTGATGGCTTTGGATGAAGCATTGTTCTAAGCCGATGTGAGTATTACCGTAACACCTAAGGGGACTCGCGTAGTCCCCTTTTCTTTTAAAAAAATTACAGCGAGGAAATGAGACATGGATAAGCATTATCCGGAGATTGGCCGCGAAACAATCACCATGCGTTGGGGTGATATGGATGCGGTTGGGCATTTAAATAACACCTATTATTTTCGCTATTTAGAGCAGGTGCGGATTAACTGGTTAGATCGTATGGGGTTGTCGATTAACCCTGAATCCACTGGCCCAGTGATTGCTCATACTGGTTGCACGTTCAAACGTGAGTTGACCTATCCTGCAACAGTGGAGGTCACCATTGAGGTAGAAAAATTAGGCCGTTCTAGCTTAAAACTGCGCCATCACTTTTACCGCCAAGGCGATCCTGAGACGGTCTATGCGATTGGTGAAGCCACTTTGGTGTGGGTGAACTATCAAACGGGGCAATCTATCCCGTTGCCCGAGGTGATCCGAACACAGGTTGCAGCGGCATTGGCCGCAGCAGAAAACCAATCCTAAATGTTAAATAACCGCCGCAGGGTGTTGATAAAAATTGGCAAAACCCGCTAAAAGCCGATGGCAACGCCTTTTAGCCGGTTAGATGATGGGATTGATTTTTTTCGATCAACCGTGTGTTGACTGCATTTGGCGAGATGCTCGGCAAAACATTGTGTCGGCAAACCGCCATCGTGCCTAATTTGCGCAACACCCCGCCTAGCGGCTATAATTAAAGGGTTTAAGAAAACGGGACGGGCGAATGCGCCTTGTCCCGTTCTTCATATCTATCGCTTGTATTTTCCGCTTTCGCCATACCTACCAGGAGCAACTCGTGACCCAGACTCCCGCCCTTCTTGCGCTCGCCGACGGAACCCTTTTCCGTGGCGTGTCGATCGGCGCGACCGGCCACACTGTCGGTGAAGTGGTGTTTAACACTGCTATCACCGGTTATCAGGAAATCCTGACCGATCCGTCCTATACCCGACAACTCGTGACTTTGACCTACCCACATATTGGTAATGTGGGTGCTAATGCTGAAGATGCGGAATCCAACGGTGTGTTTGCCGCTGGTTTGATTATCCGCAATCTGCCCTTGCTGCATTCGAATTTCCGCGCTGAAGAATCACTCTCCGCCTATCTCGTTCGCAATCAAACTGTCGCCATCGCTGATATCGACACCCGTAAACTCACCCGCTTATTGCGTGAAAAAGGCGCTCAAGCCGGTTGTATCATGGCAGGTGAGATTGACGAAGCAAAAGCCGTTGAACTGGCTCGTGGCTTTGGTTCGATGGCAGGGCAAGATTTGGCGCAAGTGGTGAGCTGTACCGAACCTTATCCTTGGAACACTACCGAATGGAAACTGGGTCAAGGTTATGGCCAAACCACCGACGCCCCTTTCCATGTAGTTGCCTACGATTTTGGTGTCAAACACAATATCTTGCGCATGTTGGCAGAACGCGGTTGTCGTCTCACTGTCGTGCCAGCTAAAACCTCGGCGCAAGAGGTGCTCGCCTTAAACCCTGATGGTGTGTTCTTGTCTAACGGCCCGGGCGATCCCGAACCGTGTGACTACGCGATTACTGCTATCCAACAACTGTTAGCAACCAATCTGCCGATTTTCGGTATTTGTTTGGGGCATCAACTGTTGGGCTTGGCCAGCGGTGGCAAAACCAGCAAGATGAAATTTGGTCATCACGGTGCCAACCACCCTGTGCAAGATTTAGACAGTGGTCGGGTGATGATTACCAGCCAAAACCACGGCTTCCAAGTGGATGAAACCAGCTTGCCGGCGAATGTCCGCGTTACCCATCGCAGTTTGTTTGACCACACTGTGCAAGGGATTGCTTTAACTGATAAGCCTGCGTTTAGCTTCCAAGGCCATCCTGAGGCCAGCCCTGGCCCCCATGATGTTGCCTACCTGTTTGACCGTTTCATCAACAACATGAAACAGGCGCGTGGCTAAAGCGCAGCCATTTTGCAGGAACAGGAACCATGTTTGGCATTACTGATTTGACCACTTACGTTCTCGGCACGCTCTTTATTGTGTTGTTGCCGGGGCCCAATTCGATTTATGTGCTGTCTGTCGCGGCACGACGTGGTGTGCGCCCTGCTTATGCTGGGGCGTGTGGCGTATTTACAGGTGATGCCATTCTGATGTTGTTATCCGCGACGGGGGTGGCGGCGGTATTGAAGACCGTGCCGGGGCTGTTCTTTGTGCTGAAATATATCGGCGCGGCCTACCTCGCATGGATTGGGCTCAATATGCTCTACTCGGCTTGGAAAAACTGGCGCACACCTGCTGCCGACAAGCTCGCTGTGGCCGAGCCCAAACTGGATGCGAGCCATCCTTTCCGGCGCGCATTAGTCATCAGCCTGTTAAATCCAAAAGCGATTTTGTTTTTTGTGTCTTTCTTTATTCAGTTTGTTGACCCAACGTATCCCTACCCTGCGCTGACTTTTTTGATGTTGGGTAGCATTGTGCAGCTGTGTAGCTTCACCTACCTAAGCATCATTATTTTTGTGGGCGCCCGTTTGGCCGCGAGTTTCCGCCGTCATCGCAAATTGGCGGTGTCGATGGCAGGGGGTGTTGGGGCAATGTTTATTGGCTTTGGTGCCAAACTGGCGACGGCTAGCCTAAATTAAGACACACACCGACACGGCGTCGCCGTTTTCGGTTCCACTTTCAAAGATTCTGTCATTCTACGAGAACTGAGTCCATGCCAAAACGCACCGACCTCAAGAGTATCCTGATTATCGGCGCCGGCCCCATTGTGATTGGGCAGGCGTGTGAGTTCGATTATTCCGGCGCCCAAGCTTGCAAGGCCTTGCGAGAAGAAGGCTATCGCGTCATTTTGGTCAACTCAAATCCAGCCACGATCATGACCGATCCTGATATGGCTGACGTGACCTATATCGAACCGATTACTTGGCAGATGGTAGAAAAAATCATCGCCAAAGAACGCCCAGATGCCATCTTGCCGACGATGGGTGGGCAAACTGCATTGAACTGTGCCCTCGATTTAAGCCGTCATGGTGTATTGGAAAAATACAAAGTTGAGTTGATTGGCGCGACAGAAGACGCCATCGATAAAGCAGAAGATCGCGGTCGCTTTAAAGAAGCGATGGAAAAAATTGGGTTGTCTTGCCCTAAATCGTTTGTGTGCCACACGATGGAACAAGCCCTCGATGCACAAGTGCAAGTGGGTTTCCCAACCTTAATTCGTCCTTCGTTCACCATGGGCGGTTCTGGTGGTGGTATCGCGTATAACAAAGAAGAATTCTTGGCGATTTGTGAGCGTGGTTTCGAAGCCTCGCCGACTCATGAGCTGTTGATTGAACAATCGGTACTCGGTTGGAAAGAGTACGAAATGGAAGTGGTGCGTGATCGTAACGATAACTGCATCATTATCTGTTCAATTGAAAACTTCGACCCAATGGGTGTGCATACCGGTGATTCGATCACCGTGGCACCAGCACAAACGCTGACCGATAAAGAATACCAAATCATGCGGAATGCCAGCTTGGCGGTGTTGCGTGAAATTGGTGTCGATACCGGTGGTTCAAATGTGCAATTTGCGGTGAATCCTGATAACGGTGAAATGATCGTGATCGAGATGAACCCACGGGTCTCGCGTTCTTCGGCGTTGGCGTCGAAAGCTACCGGTTTCCCGATTGCTAAAGTGGCGGCAAAATTGGCCGTGGGGTATACCCTCGATGAACTGAAAAACGATATTACTGGTGGTGCCACACCAGCGTCGTTTGAGCCTTCTATCGATTATGTTGTAACCAAAATTCCACGTTTTGCATTCGAAAAATTCCCACAAGCGGATGACCGTTTGACCACCCAAATGAAATCGGTTGGTGAAGTGATGGCGATGGGCCGCACTTTGCAAGAATCGATGCAAAAAGCGTTGCGTGGTTTGGAAACCGGTTTATGTGGATTTGATGAGCGGACACAAGATCTCGATGTGATCCGTCACGAAGTCGGCTCTGCTGGCCCTGAGCGGATTTTGTATGTGGCAGATGCGTTCCGTGCCGGTTTGTCGCGTGATGAAGTGTTCGATATTTCCAAAATCGACCCTTGGTTCTTGGCACAAATTGAAGACATCGTTGCCGAAGAGCAAACCTTAAAAGGTCGCACGGTGGAATCGCTGGCCGCAGACGAATTGCGCCGTTTGAAGCGTAAAGGTTTCTCCGACCGCCGTTTGGCCGCCTTATTGGGTACCGATCAAGGTGCCGTGCGTGCTCACCGTTGGGCATTGAATGTACGCCCAGTGTATAAGCGCGTTGATACCTGCGCCGCTGAATTTGCAACCAACACCGCCTATATGTATTCCACCTATGAAGAAGAGTGTGAATCACAGCCAAGCGATCGACAAAAAGTGATTGTTTTGGGTGGCGGGCCTAACCGCATTGGCCAAGGGATTGAGTTTGACTATTGCTGCGTTCATGCGGCATTGGCGCTGCGTGAGTCGGGTTTTGAAACCATCATGGTGAACTGCAACCCTGAAACGGTGTCAACCGACTACGATACCTCCGACCGTCTCTACTTCGAACCGCTGACGCTAGAAGATGTGTTGGAAATTGTGAACGTGGAAAAGCCGTTCGGCGTGATCGTGCAATACGGTGGTCAAACCCCGTTGAAACTGGCCCGTGCCTTGGAGGCGAACGGGGTGCCAATCATCGGTACTACGCCAGACATGATTGATTGTGCAGAAGACCGCGAGCGTTTCCAAAAATTACTGGCCGAGTTGAATCTGAAACAGCCACCTAATCGGACGGCCCGTACGCCAGCAGAAGCCATCCAATTGGCTGCTGAAATCGGCTATCCGTTGGTGGTGCGTCCTTCGTATGTATTGGGTGGTCGGGCAATGGAAATTGTCCACGAACAGGCCGACCTCGAACGCTATATGCGTGAAGCGGTGAAAGTATCGAATGACAGCCCAGTGTTGCTCGATCGCTTCTTAAATGATGCGATTGAAGTGGATGTCGATGCTATCAGTGATGGTCAGCGCGTCATCATCGGCGGCATTATGCAACACATCGAACAAGCCGGTGTGCACTCTGGCGACTCGGCATGTTCGCTGCCGCCATACAGCTTACCAATGGAAATTCAAGATGAGATTCGCCGCCAAACGGTAGCGATGGCCAAAGCCTTGAATGTGGTTGGTTTGATGAATGTGCAGTTTGCGGTACAAGGTTCGACTATCTATGTGTTGGAGGTGAATCCTCGTGCTTCGCGGACGGTGCCGTTTGTGTCGAAAGTGACCACGCAGCCATTGGCTAAAATTGCTGCCCGTTGCATGGCTGGTCTGTCCTTAGATCAGCAAAATGTTGCTGGTGAGGTGATTCCACCTTATTACGCTGTTAAAGAAGCGGTTTTCCCTTTCATTAAATTCCCCGGCGTTGATACCATTCTGGGGCCAGAAATGAAATCGACCGGTGAAGTGATGGGCGTGGGCAAAACCTTTGCTGAAGCTTATGTCAAAGCACAAATGGGGGCCGGTGAGCGTTTGCCAAAACAGGGTACTGTGTTCTTGTCGGTGCGGGATTCTGACAAAGCAGGTGTGGCAGATGTGGCACGCGAGCTGTTGGCGCTGGGTTTTGATTTGGCGGCAACGCGTGGTACAGCGCAAGCCATTACCCAAGCTGGTTTAGCGGTGAAACAAGTCAATAAAGTGGCTGAAGGCCGCCCACATATCGTGGATATGATTAAAAACGGTGATATCCGTTTGGTCATCAATACCGTTGACGAAAAACGCCAAGCCATCCACGACAGCCACTCAATCCGTCGTTCTGCCCTGCAAATGCGCTTGCCGATGTATACCACTTTGGCCGGTGCCAAAGCGGTGTGTATTGGGATGCAGCACTTGGATGAGTTGGACGTGTATAGCTTACAAGACCTTGCCCGTCTCTAAACACTTTGCCATTCGGCATTTTCCGGCTACAATCGCCGGCAATGTCTAGAACCCGTTGAGCCGCCGTGACTTTCACGGCGGCTCACGTTTTTATTAAAGCAGTTGAACAAGCTGCTGTTGGAGAATGACACCATGATCAAAGTCCCCCTGACCGTGGTCGGTGCCGAGATGCTCAAAGCCGAATTGCAGCGATTGAAAAGCGTCGAGCGCCCCAGTGTAATTGCTGCGATTGCTGAAGCACGCAGTCACGGTGATTTGTCTGAAAATGCGGAATATGACGCAGCAAAAGAGCGTCAAGGATTTGTTGAAGGCCGGATTGCGGAAATTGAAGCAAAACTGTCCAATGCACAAATTATCGATCCCAAAACCATCGAGGCTGAGGGGCGTATCGTATTTGGTGCGACGGTTGAGCTGATGGATTTAGAAACCGAGGAAACGGTGCGTTATCAAATCGTCGGTGATGATGAAGCGGATATCAAAGTTCGCAAAGTCTCGGTGAATTCACCGATTGCACGTGCGTTGATCGGTAAAGAATCTGGCGATATTGCCGAGGTGCAGGCCCCCGGTGGTGTGCGCGAATATGAAGTGCTCGACGTGCAATATCTGTGATGGATGCGGTGTGAGTTGGACTGAGCAGAAAAATAAGGCGAGCTAGATTGAGCTCGCCTTTTGTCTGTCCGAAAAAATTAGGCTTTTTTCACTTTCGGCAGGGTGACTTTTTCTTTGTCCGAAGGTCGCCAGATGACCAACAACTTACCAATGTGTTGTACGGGCGCGGCATCAAGCTCATCGCAAATTTGTTCCATCATTGCCGTGCGTTGTTCGCGATCATCACCTTGCACCCGAATTTTAATCAACTCATGTGCATCAAGGCTGATGGAAATTTCGCGCATCACAGGATCGCTTAAGCCTTGGTTGCCTATCATTACGACAGGGTTGAGGCTGTGGGCAAGGCCTTTGAGATATTGCCGTTCGGCAGGGGTTAATTCGATTTTCATGGTGTAAGTCTGGCAAAAACCTTGATTTTACCCGACTTTTTGCCGTCTAAAGAGGAAAGATATGGCGCGCAGTAAAAGCAGTGCCGCGTGGTTAAACGAGCATGTGCATGATCATTGGGTGCAACAAGCACAAAAAGACGGTTACCGTGCACGTGCTGCGTATAAATTGCTGGAAATTAACGAAAAAGATCATTTGATTCGGCCTGGGATGATGGTTGCCGATTTGGGCAGTGCTCCCGGCAGTTGGTCACAAGTGGCGGCGCGAATTTTGGATGGTCGAGGGCAAGTGTTTGCTTTGGACATTTTGCCGATGGATCCTGTGCCGGGGGTCGAGTTTATTCAAGGCGACTTTCGTGAAGATGTCGTTTTAAATCAATTCCTCACGCTTTTAGCAGATCGTCCGCTAGACCTTGTGCTTTGCGATATTGCCCCCAACATGTCAGGCAACCGCACGGCTGACCAAGCACGTTCCGCCCATTTAGTTGAGTTGGCGCTTGATTTCGCGCAAACCCAACTGAAACCCGGTGGAAATTTCTTGGTCAAAGTGTTTCAAGGTAGTGAGTTCGCCAGTTTTTTAGCTGCGATGCGTCAAAGCTTCACCGAGGTAATTTCGCGTAAACCGAAGGCATCTCGTGATCGTTCAAGCGAAGTCTATTTGCTTGGGCGTGGGCGGCGCTGACACTTGCTGGTCAGCAAAGAGTACAATAGACCCGAGCGTGAATGTTTCACGTGGTGGGAGTGAGCAGGGGAAGGAGTCCGCTCTTGAACAATATTGGTAAAAATATCGCTATCTGGGTGATTATCGGTCTGATTTTAATGACTGTTTTCAACCAGTTTAATCGCCGCCAAGAAACACAAAATCTGGTGGACTACTCACAATTTATCACTGAACTGCAATCAGGACGTGTGCAGTCGGTGACCATCGAAGGCCACCCGTTACGCGGGCAATGGCTGCGTGGGCGCTATACCGGTGGGTCGAGTTTTACCACCTATGCGCCCTACGACCCGCAGTTAGTCAACGATCTGATTAAAAACAATGTCCGCTTTACTGCCAAACCAGAGGAAGAGCCTTCATTCTTAATGAACCTCTTTGTTAGCTGGTTCCCGATGTTGCTATTGATTGGGGTGTGGGTGTTTTTCATGCGCCAAATGCAAGGCGGTGGCAAGGGCGGTGCGTTTAGCTTTGGTAAAAGCAAGGCGCGTATGCTCGACCAAGACAGCAACACAGTGACGTTTGCTGACGTGGCTGGCTGTGATGAAGCAAAAGAAGAAGTCAAAGAAATCGTCGATTACTTGCGCGACCCAACACGCTATCAAAGTCTAGGGGGCCGCGTGCCACGCGGTATCTTGCTGGCGGGTTCCCCTGGTACGGGTAAAACGTTGTTGGCCAAAGCGATTGCAGGCGAGGCAAAAGTGCCTTTCTTCTCAATCTCGGGCTCTGACTTTGTGGAAATGTTTGTCGGTGTGGGGGCGGCTCGTGTTCGCGATATGTTCGAGAATGCGAAAAAGAACTCGCCTTGCATCATTTTTATTGATGAGATTGATGCCGTTGGTCGCCAACGCGGTGCCGGTTTGGGTGGCGGTAATGACGAGCGCGAACAAACCTTGAACCAGTTGTTGGTCGAAATGGATGGTTTTGAAACCAATACCACGGTGATTGTGATTGCCGCGACTAACCGTCCCGATGTTCTCGATCCTGCTCTACAACGTCCGGGTCGTTTCGACCGTCAAGTGGTGGTGCCATTGCCAGATATTCGGGGCCGTGAGCAGATCATCAATGTTCATATCCGCAAAATCCCGATTGGCAATGATGTCAAACCGGAAATTCTGGCACGTGGTACCCCGGGTTTTTCTGGTGCTGATTTAGCTAACTTGGCCAATGAAGCTGCGCTGTTTGCTGCTCGCCGCAACAAACGCATGGTGGACATGGAAGATTTTGAGGCGGCCAAAGACAAAATCATGATGGGCGCTGAGCGTCGCAGCATGGTGATGTCCGAAGAAGAAAAGCGCAATACCGCGTATCACGAATCGGGTCATGCGATTGTCGCCAAGTTGTTGCCGAAGTCCGATCCTGTCCACAAAGTCACGATTATTCCTCGTGGCCGTGCGTTGGGTTTGACCATGCAATTACCTGAACAAGATCGTTTTGCTTACGACCGCAACTATTTGTTGGATCGGATTGCGATTTTGTTCGGTGGTCGGATTGCCGAAGAGTTGTTCATGAATCAGATGACGACCGGTGCTTCCAACGACTTTGAACGTGCCACGCAAATGGCGCGTGATATGGTGACTCGGTATGGCATGAGCGATAAGTTGGGCCCGATGGTCTACGGCGAAAATGAAGGCGAAGTGTTCTTAGGTCGATCTGTTACGACACATAAGAACGTATCCGAAGCCACTATGCAGCAAGTGGATGCAGAAATCCGCCGCATTATTGACGAGCAATATGCCTTGGCTCGCCGGCTGTTGGACGAAAATCGCGATAAAGTCGAAGCCATGACCGCCGCGTTGTTGGAATGGGAAACCATTGATGCAGACCAAATCAACGACATCATGGATGGTCGTCCGCCTCGTCCACCTAAACCAAGCGGTTCGATGGGGGTGAGCAATACGCCTTCCTCGCCTAGCAGCGGTTCGGCACCCGAAGTCACGGTGACACCGGCGCAGGAGCATTGATCCCTAAGGTCTTTTGACATGACACCAGCGGCAGCTTTCTGCCGCTGGTGTTGTTTTTGCTCTCCGTTTTTGTAAGCACACATCTATGCAGATTCTCAACTGTGGTCGGCATCAACTGTCGTTGTCCCATCCGTTGGTGATGGGCATTCTCAATGTCACACCCGATTCTTTTTCAGATGGCGGTGTGTATTGCAAACCTGATCAAGCTTTACAACAAGCCGAACGCCTGCTGCAAGCAGGGGCGGCGATTCTTGACATCGGTGGTGAATCTACACGACCGAATGCCGCGCCAGTGTCGATTCAAGAAGAAATGGACCGTGTGTTGCCGGTATTAGAAGCACTACAAGGCTGTGGTGCAGTGTTATCGGTTGACACGCGCCGTACCGCAGTGATGCAGGCAGCGTTGGCGATTGGGGTGGATCTCATTAATGATGTATCGGCCTTAGAAGACGAGGGCGCCTTAGCCACGGTGGCACCTCATTCCGCAGCAATTTGCTTAATGCACAAACAAGGAAATCCTGACACTATGCAGCGCGCACCGCACTATGACCGCGATGTGGTGCTAGACGTGGCAGATTACTTACAACAGCGTGTCAACGCCTGTGAGTCCGTTGGGATTGCCCGCGAACGTTTGTTAATTGATCCTGGGTTTGGGTTTGGTAAAACATTGGCGCACAATCTGCGACTGTTGGCGCAGTTGCCGTTGTTGACAGAGTGTGTCCCTCTGCCATTGTTAGTCGGGCTATCGCGTAAGTCGATGTTGGGGCAAATCTGTGATGAACCGGTGGCAACCGAACGGTTGGGCGCCAGTGTGGCGGCGGCGTTGTGGTCGGTACAATATGGCGCAAAAATCATTCGCGTCCATGATGTGAAAGCCACAGTGCAAGCGTTAAAAGTGTGGCAAGCGGTGACCGAGTACGCATAACGGAACGATGATGACAAGAAAATATTTTGGCACCGATGGGGTGCGTGGAGAAGTGGGGCAAGAACCAATTACCCCTGATTTTGTGTTGCGTCTGGCGTATGCCGCTGGTCGTGTGTTGGTGAATCACGATCAACAAACGCCCACCGTGTTAATCGGCAAAGACACCCGTATTTCTGGCTATATGTTAGAAGCCGCGTTACAAGCGGGTTTTACAGCAGCAGGGGTGAATGTGTTGTTGACTGGGCCGTTACCCACACCGGGGGTTGCTTATTTAACCCGCGCTTTGCGTTTATCGGCAGGGGTGATGATTTCGGCTTCGCACAACCCTTATCAAGATAATGGTATTAAGTTCTTTGCGGAAGGTGGACGGAAACTAGCCGACCATATTGAGCAAGAAATCGAAGCTGCGCTCGATATGCCATTACAAACCAAGCCTTCTGCTTTGTTGGGACGAGCGCGGCGGATGGATGCCGCTGCTGAGCGTTATATCGAATTTTGTAAAAGCACTTTCCCGAATGACCGCAATTTGCGCGGCTGTAAGATCGTGGTTGATTGCGCCCATGGTGCCAGCTACCACATTGCACCGAAGGTGTTTCACGAACTGGGTGCGGATGTCATTAGTATTGGCACTGAACCCAATGGTTTTAATATCAATGATCGTGCCGGTGCGATGTATCCTCGCGCGGTCCAAGCGGCGGTCTTACAGCATGAAGCCGATTTTGGTATTGCCTTAGATGGCGATGGTGATCGGCTGTTGATGGTTGACCAACAAGGCCAAGTCTATGACGGCGATCAACTGATTTATGTGATTGCGCGGGCGCGTGCTGAACGTGGCGAATTAAAAGGCGGGGTGGTTGGGACGTTGATGACCAATATGGCGATGGAGCTTGCCCTTCAAGCCCGTGATATTCCCTTTGCCCGTGCCAAGGTCGGGGATCGTTATGTGCTGGAAATGTTACAAGCCCGTTCTTGGTTGATTGGCGGAGAAGCGTCCGGTCATGTGCTGTGTTTAGACAAACACAATACGGGTGATGGGATTGTCTCGGCGTTGCAGGTATTGCGTAGTTTGTTTGATCTTAACCTCTCGTTGTCCGAAGTCTGCCGCGATTGGCAAGCCTTTCCACAAACGCTTATCAATGTTCGTTTACATGGCCAAGATTGGCAACAAGCCTCGGCAGCAGTATTGGCAGAGGCAGAGGCGGCATTACATGGGCGAGGCCGTGTGGTGTTGCGGCCATCGGGGACGGAGCCGGTGGTGCGGGTGATGGTTGAGGCAGAGGATGCTGGCTTGGCAGAACGTTGGGCACAACAAATTGCCCAAGTCATTAAAGAGGCGTAAGCACATGGACATCCTGCAACTGCTCACCGATTTTTTCACCAATTATGGCTATGCTGCGGTGTTTTTTGTGTTGCTGATTTGTGGTTTTGGGGTGCCAATTCCAGAAGACGTGACGCTGGTGGCTGGCGGTATTATTTCTGGTTTAGGGTATACCAATGTCCATACTATGTTTGCCGTCGGTATGGCTGGGGTGTTGGTCGGTGATGCCACCATGTTTACCATTGGTCGCATTTATGGGACTAAGGTGATGCAAGTGCGTTTTGTAGCGCGTTATCTCACCGAAGAACGATTTATGGCTGTGCAGGAAAAGTTTGCTAAATACGGCAATTGGGTGTTGTTTGTCGCCCGCTTTCTCCCTGGTTTGCGTTCGCCAATTTTCCTGACCGCTGGCATGACACGCAAAGTGTCATTCTGGCGTTTTTTATTGATGGATGGTTTTGCCGCTCTGATTAGTGTGCCGGTGTGGGTATATCTTGGTTATTTTGGCGCTAACAACCGCGATTGGTTGCTGACATGGTTACATCGTGGGCAATCGGGCATTCTGATGGTGTTGGCCGTGGCTGCAGTGGGTTTAGGCGTGTGGTGGTGGCTTCGCCGCCGTAAGACGGCGAAATCGGCTTAAATCAAACCAATCGGCTTAGCCCACCGACAGCAATTCAACATCAAAGACCAAGGTGGCGTTGGGTGGGATAACACCACCTGCGCCTCGTGCTCCGTAGCCCAAGGCTGCCGGAATGGTTAAACGGCGTTTACCGCCGACTTTCATCCCTTGCACGCCCTCGTCCCAGCCCTTAATCACGCGTCCCGCGCCCAGTGGGAAAGTAAAGGGCTGTTTGCGCTGGCGGCTGCAGTCAAATTGTTCGCCATTATCTGCTAACCAACCTGTGTAATGCACGGTCACTTCTTCTCCGGCTGTGGCAACGGTGCCTTCCCCGATCACTTCATCACAATAGATGAGGCCTGATGCAGTGGTGATATTTTCCATTTTTTATTCCTGACTTAGTCAAAGAATGTGATTTTAGAACAAATATTTGTCGGTGGTCAGACGAATATTTAGATTTTCGTATAAGACAATGCTTTGACAAAATAAGTGGTTTCTCTATCCTTAGAGTATTCCCTTGCCGAGTGAAGCGAGTTTGGTGATGAACTTACCCGTAACGACTTCGTGTTCTGCCATCGTGGCATGGTATGAGCAACTCTCTCCACAAACGCTGCCGCAGCTACATCAGCTCTATGCGCCAGATGCTTGGTTTCAAGATCCTTTTAACCGTATTCAAGGAACGGCTGCGATTGAAGCGCTCTTTCAACGCATGTTTCATACCTTGCAACAACCCCGTTTTGTCGTACAAGAACGGATTGAACAGGCTGACAAAGCATTTTTAGTGTGGGACTTCACCTTTTTATGGCAAGGAAAGGCCATGCACATTCATGGGGGCACCCTGCTGCATTTTGCGCCGGATGGACGGGTGGTTAACCATCGAGATTATTGGGATGCAGCGGGTGAGTTATATGAAAAAATTCCGCTGCTCGGCGCTTTGTTGCGGCGGATAAAACGGCACATGGCATAATTCCGCCGCTTTGGTGTATCACGTCAACACAATTAAGAAAATAGTTATGAGCGATGTCAACATGGGACTGCCCATTGGTGCAGTGGAACGAGAGACTGGTATCTCGAAAGATTTATTGCGGATGTGGGAACGTCGGTATGGCTTTCCTGAACCTGCCCGCGATGAACAGGGTGATCGCTTGTATTCGCGTCAACAAGTGGAAAAACTGCGCTTAGTTCGGCGCCTAATGGATATGGGGTTTCGTCCCGGAAAAATTATTAACCTACCGATGGCCGAGTTGTTGCAACAGGTGCAAGCCCATCAACCTCGTTTAGAAGCCCCTGCCCCTTGTCATGAATTGATTCGGGTGCTGTTGGGCCATAATCCGGCACAGGTGCAGGCTTTTTTACAAACCCGCTTACATGAGTTGGGATTACAGGTTTTTGTGCGAGAGTTTATTGCGACGTGTAATCAATTGGTGGGTGAAGCATGGATGCGTGGTGAGTTGCAGGTTCACGAAGAGCATTTTTATTCGGAACAGATTAACCGCCTGTTGCGTGAAACACTGTCGCGGATGTCGTTACCGATGAACCCTCCTCGGGTATTGTTGACGACTTGCCCAGGAGAAATGCACATGCTGGGGTTGCTGATGGTTGAAGTGGTGTTGCGGATGGCAAATGCAGAAACGCTGCCATTTGGCTGCGAGATGCCATGTTCTGATATTGCCTCCGCTGCACGCAAACATCAGGTTGATGTGGTGTTGTTATCGTTTTCGTCGGCGTATGAAGGGGATGTTGCCGAGCAAGTGCAAACGCTACAGAGTTTATTGCCTCCCCACACCGAAATTTGGGTAGGCGGAGGCGGTTGTCGTAGTTTGCGCTCGCACGGGCAGTTGTCCGTGTTGGCGAACTTTAATGAGTTAGACCAGTGTTTGAACCAGTGGCGGCAGCAGCGTCAGTCGCATTAGGCTGTTCTACTTGCCCAAGTTTACGCCGCAATACATTTAAATAGCGTGTTGGGTCTGGAGGGGTTTGGTAGCGTTGGGCATACCAAATCATCTCTGTTAGACCATCCATCACTTCATGTTGTGCGCGATGTTCATCCCCACATTGCAGGCACAGTTGTTGATAAAGCTCATATAACCCATGAGGTTGTTTAATCGACAACTGTTCTTCAATCGCCAGATGCAAAGACAGATGAAGGAAAGGATTGGTTTCACCTAATTCTGGTGGCCAATCTTGTTGCTGCCAGCGTTCTGGTTGTCCTAGCATCGTGTGATATTCAGGATGTTGGAACAACACTGCCAGCGTCAGCTTTTCGAGATCGGTTAGGGGTTGATGGCTGAGGTGTTTACGCCAAGTATCAAACAAAAATTGGCGCGCTTGGTCACGACTGGGGTTAAACATGGTCAAAGTTCAAGATGGGAACGAAGGCTGATTATCCCACGCGCCGTCAACACAGGAGAACAGAGAAATGGCAAGTTTTTACGATTTTACCGCCAAGCGGTTAGATGGCACCGAGCAAGCCATGACCGACTATCGGGGCCAAGTGGTGCTGGTTGTTAATACCGCCAGTGAATGTGGCTTCACCCCACAATATCAGGGTCTGCAAGAACTGTATCAGCACTTGGCGGATCGTGGATTGGTGGTGTTAGGGTTTCCGTGTAATCAATTCGGTGGACAAGAGCCGGGTGATGAGCAACAAATTGCCTCTTTTTGTCAGACACGGTTTGCGGTGACGTTTCCGATGTTTGCCAAGGTAGAGGTCAATGGTGCGCAGGCACATCCATTGTTCCAGTTTCTCACACAGGCAAAGCCCGGCATCTTAAATACCGAATCGATTAAATGGAACTTCACTAAGTTTCTGATCAATCGCCAAGGCGAGGTGGTTGGCCGCTATGCACCGACCACCAAACCCAGTGATTTATTGGCAGAAATTGAGGCCTTGTTAGGCTGATTTTCGGAACACAATATCCCACACTCCATGTCCTAAGCGTAAGCCGCGTGCTTCGAACTTGGTTTGTGGTCGATAGGCCGGTTTCTCTGCATAGCCTTCGGCAGTGTTTTCCAAACCGGCTGTTTGTGACAGGACATCTAAAATTTGGATCGCGTAATCTTCCCAATCGGTCGCCACATGCAGATAGCCACCGGGGGCAATGCGAGACACTAAATCAGCAACAAATGGGGCTTGGATTAAACGGCGTTTGTGATGGCGTTTTTTGTGCCAAGGGTCGGGAAAGAAAATATGCACGCCGGCGAGGCTGTTCGGCGCGATCATGTCGCGCAGCACTTCCACCGCGTCATGCTGTGCCACGCGAATATTGCTCAGTTGTTTTTCTTCTACCAGCTTTAACAGACTACCGACACCCGGGCTGTGTACTTCTAAACCGAGAAAATTATAGTCTGGTAGGGTTTGTGCAATGTCGGCGGTGGCCTGTCCCATGCCAAAGCCAATTTCGACAATCATTGGCGCTGTGCGTCCAAAAACGCTGTCCCAATCTGGTGGGGTGGTTTGATAAGGTACCCCAAAGACGGGCAATAAGGTTTCAAGCGCACGTTCTTGAGCCCGTGATAAATGGCCTTGGCGCAAGACGAAGCTGCGAATACGGCGATGGGTCGGGTTTTCGCTGTCTAAAGCGGCATCAGTGTCGTGGTCAGTTGACATCATTTCATCCAGAAATTTTTTTAGGGGCGAGATGTTACCAGTTTTGGCGGAGAGACTTCTTTCTCACCAAGATATTGCGCTAAAAAATGGCTGACGCTGGGGTAACGCAGTTGAACTTTTAATTCGCGTTGCAAGCGTTGTGAATCTAAACGTCGCGATTCGCGTAAAAATGACCATAACTGCGGCGAAACAAGCGGTTGTAACGCTACGCTTGGCAAACGAGGGAGAGGTGGAAGACCGAAAGCCGTGGCAACCGCATCAAAATAATCGCCCATTTTCATCGGTTGTGCATCGCAAGCATGAATCACCCGCGAACCGCGATGCCATTGCAATGCTTTGGCGCAAATCGTAGCCAGATCATCAGCGTGGATATGGTTGCTATAGCCATCTTCTTCTGCGATAAGGGCCGGTGTGCGTTGTGTGATCCGATTGATGGGTAGCCGTTCTGCATCATAAATGCCGGGCACACGTAAGGTTAGCAAACTGGCACCCCACCGCCGGCTGGCGCTGCGCCATAACTGTTCTGCATGCCAACGCCGTTGGGCACGTGCTGATTCAGGATGAGGTGGTGCGGTTTCGGTCAGCCATGCCCCTGCCCGATTGCCATAGACGCCGCTGGTGCTGATAAGAACAACATGTTGTGGTAGCATCCCCCGTTTTTGCAGCGCCGCAATCAGGTGTTGCGAGCGGCTGTCTTGGTGCCCTGATGTTGGCGGGGGCGCTAACATCAATAGTTTATCAATGGCCAAACCCGCCAAGCGTTGTAAACTTTTTGGTTGATCTAAATCGCCTATGACCACCTTCGCCCCTGCTGCACGCCATCTGGCCGCTTCACTTGGGCGGCGTAAAAGCGCAAAAACGGTGTAACGAGAAGTGAGTTTGGGCAATACTCGCCAAGCAATGTCGCCACACCCTACCAGTAACACCCGAGTACGTCCTGTTTTGTGTTGCATCACAATCTGTCTTCTTTCTAGCAAAGCCTGTTCGGCGCCGAATTGCGCTTAACAGAGGTCGGAATTGATCGAATAAGGTAGCTTTATCATGTCTGAAGTAAACGCATCTACTGTCAAGCTGTTGCCAAGCGGCCGCTCGTTTAGCGTCAATGCCCACGAAACTATCCTAGAAGCGGCCCTACGGCAAAACATTGGTTTGCCTTATGGTTGTCGTAACGGTGCTTGCGGTGCATGTAAAGGCCGTGTGGTAGAAGGTCAAGTGAAACACCGCCAATATCAAGAAAAAGCCTTACCTGCGGCAGAATCAGCAGCGGGTCAGGCTTTGTTATGCTGTGCTGAAGCCAGTAGCAGTGAACTGGTGATTGAAGCACGCGAATCTAGCGCCGGTGAGATTCCAGTAAAAACCCTGCCATGTCGTGTCGAGTCGATTGAAAAAATCCACGATGTCGCCGTGCTGAAACTCAAAATTCCCGCCAGTGAGCGTTTGCAGTTCATGGCCGGTCAATACATTGATATTTTGATGCGTGATGGTAAGGCGCGTAGTTTCTCATTAGCGAATGCGCCACATGATGATGCTTTCTTGGAGTTGCATATCCGTCACATGCCCGGTGGGACGTTCTCGGAATATGTTTTCCATACCATGAAAGAGCGTGAAATTTTGCGTTTCAAAGGACCATTAGGGACATTCTGTCTGAATGAGTCTAGCGATAAACCGATTGTGTTTCTTGCCAGCGGTACTGGTTTTGCCCCGATTAAAGGCATTATTGAACACATGATTCATCAGAATATTCAGCGGCCCATGACTTTATATTGGGGCGGTCGTCGGCCTGCTGATTTGTATTTCCACCAAATGGCTGAAAGTTGGGCACAACAACTGCCACATTTCCGTTATGTCCCAGTGGTATCTGATGCGACTGAGGAAGACCAATGGACCGGTCGGACTGGTTTTGTCCATCAGGCGGTGCTGGATGATTTTGCAGATCTATCTGGACATGAAGTCTATGCCTGCGGTGCGCCAGTCGTAGTCGAAGCCGCGCACCAAAGTTTTATCCAAGAACGTCAACTACCGGCGGATAGCTTCTTCTCTGATGCGTTTTTCTTGTCAAAAGATTTGACACCGAAGGCTTGAGGGTAGATTAACCGTTTTACACTGGTTGATTGATAAAGGGCGAACCGATGTGTTCGCCCTTTTAGGGTGATGCACCCTATCGTACGCGGTACGGTGCCGTCACCCCGCAGGGGCGACGCACCATGTAAACGACCAGATTACAATTTCACCGCCAAAATCACGCATAACACCGCCAAAAGAATGGCAATTAACCATAACAATCCATTACGGCGTTTTTCAGTCATCAACAAATGATGATACGCACTCACCATCATGTCACGAGCCTCATTGACTTGTAGCGCTTCATCAAGCTTGCGCGGCAACTGCGGCAACAACGTGGCCCATTGCGGTGCTTCTTGTTTCAGCTGCTTAACCATCCCGCGCCAGCCCATTTGTTCATTCATCCACCGCGTCAGGAAAGGCTTTGCTGTTTCCCACAAATCAAGATCAGGATCGAGCTGCCGTCCTAATCCCTCAATATTCAACAGCGTTTTTTGTAACAAAACTAACTGTGGTTGAATCTCTACATTGAAGCGGCGGCTAGTTTCAAATAACCGCAGTAACACCAAACCAAAGGAAATTTGACTCAACGGTTTCTCAAAAATGGGCTCACATACCGTCCGTACCGCTGCCTCTAATTCTTCTGCCCGTGTGTCTTTCGGCACCCATCCCGACTCAATATGCGCTGTGGCCACGCGGTGATAATCGCGGTTGAAAAAGGCTAAAAAATTCACCGCGAGATAATGTTTATCGTATTCGGTAAGGCTGCCGACGATGCCAAAATCGAGCGCAATATAACGCCCATCATCGGCAACAAAAATATTCCCCGGGTGCATATCTGCATGAAAAAAGCCGTGACGGAACACTTGGGTAAAGAAAATCTCCACACCAAACCGAGACAACTTTTGCAAATCGACACCGGCCTCGCGCAAACGATCAATTTGTCCCACCGGAATGCCACGCATCCACTCAAGTACCAATACCTCACGGGTGCAGTAGTCAAAAAACACCTCTGGTACGATCAACTGTGTCGAACCAGTGAAATTGCGACGCAGCTGTGACGCATTGGCGGCTTCGTGCATCAAATCGAGTTCATCATGCAAATACTTGTCAAACTCGGCCACCACCTCACGCGGTTTCAATCGTTTGCCATCGGCTAAGTAACGTTCAACCAAACCAGCGAGGGTTTTTAACAAAGCCAAATCTTGCTCAATGATCGCTTTAATCCCTGGGCGTAACACTTTCACCGCCACTTCACGCCCCGCCGAACCATCGGCTTGCCGCAGGCGCGCATAATGCACTTGCGCCACCGACGCACTGGCAATAGGCGTGCGATTGAATTCGGCAAAAATCTGGTCGAGTGGCCGACCCAAATTACGCTCAATTTGTGCTACGGCAACATCACCCGAAAATGGCAACACGCGGTCTTGTAGCTTGGCCAGTTCGTCAGCATAGGCCGGTGGTAATAAATCGCGGCGGGTAGAGAGCACCTGCCCAAACTTCACAAAAATCGGCCCCAAACTCTCAAGCGCCAGCCGGACTCGCTCGGGAAGCGGTTTCTCAATATCACGAGCGGGTAAGTGGCCTAAGAGACGGCGAACTAAACTTAATTTCGGGTGATGAGAAAAAAGTTCGTCTAGGCCGAAGCGATAGAGGGTGAGAAAAATTTTACGAAAACGGGCTAAGCGCATGCAGGATCCGAGGCGAGAAGGGTTAAGAATCTGACAAACGGCGGTCGAGTTGTTCGAGACGTTTTTCTAATCGCGCTGTGGCATCACGCAATTCATCGACCTCACGGCCCCATGCCCGTACTGCCGTTTGATTGGCCAATACCGACTGTTCATCACGTAAATACTCGACTACATTTGCAACTAGCCGCTGTTGTAGGTCTTTTTGATATTGCCAGCCCTGCTGTAATCGACGCTCGATACGACTTGCAGGGACATCGCCCAGCCAGTGCGATAACTCCTCGCTGAGATCCCAACGTAGACCCGCGAGGATTTTTGCCACTGCTAACGCTAAATCGTGATCTCCAGCTAAAACAGCATCGTGATGGGTTAAGGTTTGTCCAGAAACGCGCTTAAATAGCGCCGATGGGTTGAGCGTAATGTGGGCTTCTGGCTCACCCTGAGCCTGTGCCAAAAACCCCTCACTCATCACCACCCCACTCACCTGAAACACAGGGAGCTGCAAAGCAATGCGTCGCCCAGCAAAAGCAGCCAGCGCATGGCGACGTTCAGGGTGTTGTTTTAGCAGATGATTAAACGCAGCAAGTGGCAGCGAGATCACAGCTTATATCCTTTATGTAGGGCAACGACACCAGCAGAGAGATTGTGATAGTCCACCCGCACAAAACCGACTTCTTCCATCATGGCTTTTAAAGTCGCTTGGTCGGGGTGCATCCGAATCGACTCCGCTAAATAACGGTAACTTTCAGGATCATCGGTGATCCATTTCCCCATCAACGGCAGGGCCTTAAATGAGTAGAGGTCATAAAATGGCGTCAGGGGTTTCCACACTTTGGAAAACTCTAACACCAAAACTTTCCCCCCCGGCTTAAGCACGCGCAGCATCTCTGCCAATGCAACCTCTTTATGCGTCATATTACGCAAGCCAAAGGCCACGCTGACACAGTCAAAGTAATGATCGGGGAAAGGCAGTTTTTCCGCATCACATAAAGCCACTGGCAGGGCATAGCCTTCATCTAACAAGCGGTCACGCCCCACAGTGAGCATCGAACTGTTGATATCGGTTAACCAGACTTCCCCCTCGGCACCAACCCGTTCACGCCAACCGCGAGATAAATCCCCCGTTCCCCCTGCAATATCCAACACCCGTTGTCCACGTCGCACCCCCGAGGTTTCAAGCGTGAATTTTTTCCAGACACGGTGGATGCCGGCTGACATGACATCGTTCATCACATCGTATTTTTGTGCCACTGAATGAAACACTTCAGCAACCTTACGCGCTTTTTGCGATTCTTCCACAGTTTGGAAGCCAAAGTGAGTTTGCTTATCCATAGCTAGCTATCCATCAAAAATTTAGGCATCACGGCTGGCACCAGCTTGTGCCAAACGGTCGAGATATTGTTGCCAATAGTCGGCTTGGTGTTGACCAAGGCGATAGAGATAGTCCCAATCGTACAAACCACTGTCATGGCCGTCTGAAAAGACCAATTTCACTGCGTACTGTCCTACAGGCTCTACTGCCACGATATTGACATCGCGCTTGCCGGTTTGTAGCACTTCTTGCCCCACGCCATGACCACGTACTTCTGCCGAAGGCGAATAAACCCGCAGATATTCACAGGGCAATGCAAATTGTGCGCCATCAGAAAACACCACGCGCAGTTGGCGTGCCGTTTTTTGTAGCACGATTTCGGTCGGAAAACATGAGGATGACATCATTGCAATCCTTAAGGACGATACTGCAAACAATCTGGATGGGCGGCATCGGCACAGCGTTGTAACAACATGGCATCGCCATAGCTAAAGAAGCGATATTCTGCCGCTACTGCATGCTGATAGGCCTGCCGAATGGTCGAGATCCCTGCAAAAGCAGAGACCAACATCAACAAAGTTGATTTCGGTAGGTGGAAGTTGGTTAACAAGGCATCCACGACACGGAAACGGAAACCGGGGGTGATAAAAATATCGGTTTCACTGCGGCCACTGGATAACACACCCTCACGGGCAGCCGATTCAAGCGCCCGCAACGAGGTGGTGCCAACAGCCACAATCTTGTTACCACGCTGTTTTGCTTCTGCAATCGCCGCCACCGTTTCGCTTGGAATGTGGTAACACTCACTGTGCATGTGGTGTTGTGTGATGTCTTCGACTCGCACTGGTTGAAAGGTTCCAGCCCCGACATGCAGGGTGATCCAGCATAACTTGATGCCCTGCGCTGCCAATTGTGCTAACAAGGCTTCGGTAAAGTGTAAGCCTGCCGTCGGTGCGGCCACAGCACCTTGTTCACGGGCAAACACGGTTTGATAACGGCTTTCATCGTCGCCATCAGGGGTGCGCTCGATATAAGGTGGCAGAGGCAGACGTCCCGATTGTTCCAAGATATGGTAGATATCTTCTTCACCGGCAAAGCGCAGTTGGAACAATTCACCCACTCGCTGCTGCATGTCAGCCTGCCAACCGCCTTGAAAGTGCAGTTGGCTACCCACTTTTGGCGATTTGGAAGAACGAATGTGGGCTAAGACAGTATGGGAGTCTAACACTCGTTCAACCAAAGCCTCGATTTTGCCGCCGCTGGCTTTCTCGCCAAACAAACGCGCTTTCATCACCCGAGTATCATTCATCACTAACACATCACCTGCTTGCAAAAAGGACGGTAGGTCAGTGAAACGGTGGTCGGATAGTGCGCCTTGTGGAACAGACAATAAGCGGCTTCCGCCACGTTCTGTCGGCGGATGTTGTGCAATCAGGGCTTCAGGAAGGTCGTAATCGAATTCAGAGATGTGCATGGCGCAAACAAGAAAAAAGTAGGCCTCGATTATAGCAGTGGCGCGGCTTCGCGGCCGATGCGCTGCAACATTACATTTGGGTAAATCGCAAACAAATAGCGTACAATACTAGACAGTTCGTAAAACTTTAACGCAAAATCGCTACATGAAATCCACCGAAGCGCCCGACATGCCGTCACAATCGCGTATTCTGGTCTTGCATGGCCCAAACCTCAATCTGTTGGGGACGCGGGAACCACAACACTATGGAGCGGACACGCTCGATGCCATCAATGCCCGGCTTATTGCACGTTGCCAAGCGGCAGGCTTTGCCTGCGACACGCTACAGAGCAACGCCGAATATGTGCTAATCGAGCGCATTCATGCCGCACGTACTGACGGCACGGACTTCATCCTGATCAACCCGGCGGCCTTTACTCATACCAGTGTGGCATTGCGCGATGCGCTTGCTGCAGTCAGCATTCCCTTCATCGAAGTTCATCTATCCAATGTTCACGCCCGTGAACCCTTTCGCCATCATTCCTATTTTTCCGATTTAGCGGTAGGGGTGATTTGTGGCTTGGGTGCACAGGGCTATGAATTGGCACTGGATGCGGCGCTCGCTCGTCTGCGACAGCGCTGATTTGCCACACGGCTGACACTCGGCCCTCGCCTCTACCCAAGGATCACCATGGATCTGCGTAAACTGAAAAAATTGATCGACCTCGTCGAAGAGTCTGGCATTGCTGAACTTGAAGTGACAGAGGGCGAAGAGAAAGTGCGAATTACCCGCGTACAAGCAGGCGGGCAGACCACCTACTACGCACCCCAGCCCATGGCACAACAAGTGGCCGTTGCGGCTACGCCTGTTGCCGCTGCGCCTGCGACCCCTGCCCCAGCGGCAGCGCCTGCACGTGATGATAAAACCTTGGTCAAGTCTCCGATGGTGGGGACGTTCTATCGCTCGGCCAATCCTAATTCCAAACCGTTTGTTGAAGTCGGACAGTCGGTGAATGTCGGTGATACCCTCTGTATCATCGAAGCCATGAAATTGATGAATGAAATTGAATCCGATCGCGCTGGTGTCGTCAAAGCGATTTTGATTGATAACGGCCAACCGGTCGAATATGGCGAACCCTTGTTCGTCATCGAGTAAATCAAGCCAGTCTGAACGGGGTCCCCACCCCGTTTTCCTTTTGCATTACGATCCTTACTTGATACGACTTCCGCCATGTTCGAAAAAATTCTCATCGCCAATCGCGGCGAAATTGCCCTGCGTATTCAGCGCGCTTGTCGCGAAATGGGCATCAAAACTGTGGTCGTCCATTCCGAGGCCGACCGCGAAGCAAAATATGTCAAATTGTCTGATGAATCGGTGTGTATTGGCCCTGCACCTTCGGCACAAAGCTATTTGAATGTACCCGCTTTGATTGCCGCAGCCGAGGTAACCGATGCCCAAGCGATTCACCCCGGCTATGGCTTCCTCTCGGAAAACGCCGACTTTGCCGAGCGCGTTGAACAATCGGGCTTTGTCTTCATTGGCCCTCGCCCCGACACCATTCGCTTGATGGGTGACAAGGTATGTGCCAAACAGGCAATGATTGATGCCGGTGTACCATGCGTGCCGGGTTCGGATGGTGCCTTGCCTGATGACCCTGCCACGATTGTCAAAATGGCGCGCAAAATTGGCTTTCCGGTGATTATCAAAGCTGCCGGTGGTGGCGGTGGCCGAGGGATGCGCGTGGTGCATTCTGAGGCTTCGTTATTAAACTCGGTCAACATGACCCGTACCGAAGCCGGTGCCGCTTTTGGCAATCCAACGGTTTACATGGAAAAATACCTCGCCAACCCTCGCCACATTGAAATTCAAGTGTTGGCAGATGAGTATGGCAATGCAATTTTCCTTGGTGAGCGCGATTGCTCGATGCAGCGTCGTCACCAAAAAATCATTGAAGAAGCTCCCGCCCCTGGTATCACAGACGAACAACGCCGCCACATTGGCCACGTCTGCGCCGAAGCGTGTCGCCGCATTGGTTATCGTGGCGCCGGTACTTTTGAATTTTTATTCGAAAATGGCGAGTTCTACTTTATCGAAATGAACACCCGTGTTCAGGTCGAACACCCAGTGACCGAACTGATTACGGGCATTGATATTGTCCAAGAACAAATCCGCATTGCCGCTGGCGAAAAATTGCGTTACTCGCAAGAGCAAATCAAGCTCAAAGGGCATTCTATGGAATGTCGGATTAACGCTGAAGACCCGTTTAATTTCATTCCTAGCCCGGGCCGGATTGAAAGCTATCACCCTGCCGGTGGTCCGGGGATTCGCATTGATTCGCATATCTACCAAGGCTATGTGGTTCCACCGCATTACGACTCGATGGTCGGTAAGCTGATTTCTTATGGTGATACCCGCGAGCAAGCGATGGCGAGAATGCGTGTGGCCCTGTCTGAAATGGCTATCACGGGGATTAAAACCAACATTCCGCTGCATCAAGAGTTATTTATGGACAGCGCCTTCCAACGCGGTGGCACCAGTATCCACTATCTGGAAGAACGCTTATCCCAGTTGAAAAAGGCGCCACAATGAGTTGGCAACAAATCCGCATTGACGTCCCCTCGGAAGTTGCCGAGGCATTGACCGATGCTTTGATGGAAGAGGGGGCTTTGTCTGCTGCGATTGAAGATGCCTTTGCTGGCACCGAACAAGAGCAGCCGATTTTTGGCGAGCCCGGCGAACCGGTTGACCAACTGTGGACCCACAGCCAGTTGGTGGTGTTATTTGCCGCAGACGCTGATGTTGCTGCCCCGATTGCCGCTGCTGCCGCTAGCTGTGGTATCCCGACACCAACGACATGGCAAGTCGAACATCTGCAAGAACAAGACTGGGTGCGCGCCACACAAGCACAATTTGATCCCATTCGTATTTCTGATCGGTTGTGGATTACCCCCAGTTGGCATGAGGCGCCTTCGCCAGAAGCGGTCAATTTAGTATTAGACCCGGGTTTGGCCTTTGGGACGGGGAGTCATCCGACAACCCGCCTGTGTTTAGAATGGCTAGACCGCGAATTACACGGCGGAGAAACCGTGCTCGACTATGGTTGTGGTTCGGGTATCTTAGCGATTGCGGCCTTGAAACTTGGCGCAGCCCAAGCATGGGGCGTGGATATCGATCCCCAAGCGATTCAGGCCAGTGGCGATAATGCCGCACAAAATGCGGTGACAGCTTCGTTTTGTCTACCCGATGCCTTACCGGCCATCCAAACCGATGTGGTGATTGCCAATATTTTGGCGAACCCGTTACGGATGTTGGGGGATTTACTGGCTTCTCACACCGTAAAAGGTGGGCGTATTGTGTTGTCGGGGATTTTGCAAGAACAAGCCGACGAGATGAATGCGCTGTACTCACAGTGGTTTGAGATGACTGAACCAGTGTTCTCTGAAGGCTGGAGTTGTCTCTCTGGTGTTCGACGTTAATTTTCTGTAGCAAGCAAGACTGAGATCATGGCTTATATTACCCAGTGCCCTCATTGCCAAACCCGCTTCCGACTGACCGATGCCCATCTGGATGCCTACGGTGGACAGGTGCGCTGCGGTAAATGCCAACAGGTATTTGACGCTCGGCAATCATTACAATCTGACCCTGTGGTGAGCACACCAGCGCCTGCACCAGAACCGGCCCCTGCTCCCTCGCCACGGCCTGCACCTACACCGCAGCCAGACTCGGTGTTGCCGCCGGCAGACAGTGCCAATATGGCGCGTGAAGCCGAGCATTTGGCTAAAGTGTTGGCAGATGCCGAAAAAGCACGGCAAGCGTTAAACCAAAAACCGGCCAAACTCACCGCCGACGATCAACCGGCAGTCGGCAAGCCCGTATTGCCGAGCGATCAGGACATCGACCGCTTTAATGCCGAGTTCGATCTCACATTGCCTGAGTTTGATATGTTGCCGGATGTGGGGAAACCTGCTGCGTCGCCAGCGCCGGCACCGGTTGCTACGCCGGCTCCGGTGGCGCCGCCACCCCCTGCTGCCCCGCCGGTTGCACCACCACCACCGCCACCTTCCCCTGCGCCTGTACCGGTCGCCTCTCCGCCACCAGTCGTCGAGCCAGAGCCTGTCGCGGTCAAACCGGCACCGGCACCAGCTTTCGATCAGCGTCTTGAGCCAAGTTTTGGCGACAGTTTCAATGCTGCTTTGGGAAAAAACCCAGAGATGGCACCGATGGCGCCGATTATTCCCTTTGATGATGAAGATGATGACGATGCCAAAGTGTCGTTAAGTGGGCAGGCCAATGGCCAATCGAGCCGCCGTCATCCTAATCGCGAGGAAATTATCGAGGAGCCACCGCCCCCTGATAATCTCGACTCGTTTCCCTTTGGTCATCCGGCATTTACTGCCGATCCCTTTGCGGAAATTCCCCCTCCGCCTTTGACTAAGAAAAAGTCACAGTCAGCAGCACTATCATGGTTATGGTTGGGTGGCAGCATGGTGGCAACTGTCGCTTTGATGGCACAAATGGCCTATCTCTACCGCACCGAATTGGGCGCGGAAGTGCCGGGGGCACGGCCTATGTTAGAAAGCGTCTGTTCAGGTTTTGGTTGTGATGTACCGTTACCACAAAAGGCAGAGTTTTTACGCACCGAGTGGTCAGAACTGACTTTTGTGCCCGATCATCCCAATTTGGTACAGCTCTCTGCGACCTTGCGTAACCACGCACCGTATCCACAGTCCTATCCTCATTTAGAAGTGAGTTTAAAAGATGGAGAGGATCATTTGCTGGCGCGGCGGGTCTTCACACCGGAGCAGTATTTGTCGGAAACCGATTTCAAACTGCAACAATTTAATGGCAGCAGCGAAGTAAAAGTGTTGATGCACCTCGATTTGGGCCAGTTGAAATCATCGGGATATAGCCTGTTGTGGTTCTATCCTTAACCGCTGAGGCACTCGCACAACGGATTGTGGCGCAGACGGCAGATTTTGTGGTGCTCGATAAACCAGCTGGTTTGTCGTTTCATCAACAAGAGGCTGCCCCTGCGCTGTTTCCGTTATTACGCCAAGTATTAGGGGACGAAGCACCGTTGTTTGCTGTGCATCGTCTCGACACCCTAACCTCGGGTTTATTGCTGATTGCACGTCATGCTGCGGCAGCGCGTGAATTGGGACAGCAATTTGCCGAACATCAGATTGAAAAACGCTATCTGGCGCTGTCCGACCGCCAACCGAAAAAGAAACAAGGCAAGGTGGTCGGCGATATGGTGGCGGCACGCAATGGAAGTTGGAAATTAACGCTGTCACGGCAACATCCCGCCATCACAGAATTTGTCTCTGCTGGTGATGGCTTAGGCGGTCGTCTTTTTCTGTTGCGGCCACATTCTGGACGTACCCACCAAATCCGTGTGGCACTGAAAAGTCTGGGTGCACCGATTTTGGGTGATCTCCGTTACCACCCTCATTCACCGCCGGCAGACCGTGGTTACTTACATGCTGTAACACTGGCTTTTCGTTGTGGGGGGCAAGCCTACTGCTACACCTGCCCGCCTAACTTCGGTCAACGCTTTCTCACTGCCGCCGCAGAACAGGCTTATCTCCGCTTTGGCAGTGAGTTTAGTGGCCCGTGGCCGCTGACTGTTTGATGGCTTCAACCGCAATATCAATTTGCACTTCGTCCCCAACATGAGGGGCATACTTACCTGCATTAAATTCAGAGCGCTTGATGGTGGTGGTGGCATTGGCACCGATTGCATCTTTTTTCAGCATTGGATGTGGCATGGCGTGGAACGAGGTGACTTTTAAGGTCACGGGTTTGGTTACGCCTTTAATCGTCAATTTACCTTCAATCGCTACCGGTTTATCCCCTTCAAATACCACTTTACTAGAAGTGAATTTGGCTTGTGGGTGACGCGCTGTGTCTAAGAAATCTTCGCCTTGGATATGCTCATCAAACACAGAAAAACCGGTATCCACCGACTTCATATCAATCGTGATATCCACGCTCCCCTGTTTTTTGGCCTTGTCCCATGAAATGGTGCCGGTAGTTTTATTAAACCGGCTCACTTGGGTGGAATAACCAAAGTGGCTGTAGGAAAAACGTGGAAAGGTGTGACTGTTATCAATCACATAGGTCTCGGGTGCAGCAAAAGCCGGAGCGGTGATCACAGTGCTCAAGGCTAAGACAGCAGCTAAACGGCGAACGGATAACATGGAACATCTCCTAAAAAGAAACAACAGGGTTATTTGGCAAGAAACTGAAATTGCACGTCGATTTCATTGGCGACTGTCTCAAAGCTGGCCCATACCCCTTCACCAATCGCAAAATCTGACCGTTTAAAACGGAATTTGCCTTTAATCAGAGCTTGATTGCCTTGGGGGGTGAGTGTGGCAGCGGCAATAATCGGTTGACTGCGGCCTTTAATAGTCAAGGTACCGCTGACTTGATATTGCTGCGGCCCCACCGCTTTGACTTCTTTACTGATGAAACGTGCTGTGGGGTAGGTTTTACTATCAAACCACGCTTTGCCAGCCACTTCTTGATTGGCCTCGGCTGAGCCGGTGTCGATACTGTTCAGGTCAATATCAATCTGTGCTTTTGCCGACTGAAGTTGTGCTGGGTCGAGTTGTAATTGTGCTTGTACCCGTTTGAAATGACCTTGCATTCCAACGCCCATCTGACGATAGCCAAACTCAACTCGGCTTTTACTGCTGTCAATTTGAGTGTAGGGCGCGGCATAGGCTGCACTGGCAACGACACTGCTGAATAACACGGTAAACAACGCTTTTTTCATGGTTTTTTCTTTCCAAAATCTGGCAACATGCGACGCAAAATGGCATCGCGGTCGATGAAATGATGTTTTAGGGCTGCTGCAATATGGGCAGCGAGCACCGCCAACAGCAGCAAATTGAGCAAACCATGTAAATTACCCAGCAGTGCCGCAGCTGATTCGCTTTTTTCAATCACATCCGGTAACGGCAACACACCGAAATACACAGTTTGAAATCCTTTGGCCGAGCTCATTAACCAGCCCGATAAAGGAATGCTAAACATCAACAGATACAACAGCAGATGACCGGCATGGGCGAGGGTTTGTTGCATTGCTGGCATGGTATTGGGTAGGGCAGGCGGCGGATGGCGATGCCGCCAGACTAGCCGCACCAGCAACAGCCACCATGCCGTCACACCTGCCCATTTATGCCATGAATACAGTTGTAGTTTGAGTGGCGATAACGCCAAATCGGTCATATACCAACCTACCGAGAGGGTGCCGATCAATAGAACGGCCATCAGCCAATGTAGCGCTTTTGCCGTAGCGGTGTAATGTGTGTTCATTATGCGTTCTACCTAATAGGCCATTGATAGCCATCCATACAAATCACGGCATCACTGATACCCCGATGAAAAGCCTGTGGCCGGTGATGGTGGCGGCTGGCAGCCCCAAGCGCGATAAACAACGGCAATAAATGCTCATCCGTCGGATGGGCACGTTGTGCCGCAGGGGCGTGGCGGCGGTAGTCAAACAAAGCAGGCAAATCCTGCTCGGCTAAACGCTGTGCCATCCACGCCGAAAAAGCGGTGACATAGTGAAAATCTGTCCCACTCTCTCGCTGTGACACCTGAAAATCGCGCAAGTTATGCGTGAGATTGCCGGAGGCAATCAGCAAAATATTGTGTTGTGCCAACGGCGCCAGTGCCTGCCCGAGCTGAAAGTGATAGCGAGGGTCTGGATTGGCCACCAATGACAGCGGTACCACCGGCACCGAGGCTTCGGGGAACAATAAGCGCAGGGGAATCCATGCCCCATGATCTAATCCTTGTTCCGCTGCCTGTTCTGTCACCAAGCCCTGACTTTGCAGCAAATTACTGACTAACGTGGCCACTTCGGGGCAGCCGGTTGCCGGATAGTGAAGCTGATATAACGCAGCAGGAAATCCCCAAAAATCATGCACTGTTGCTGGCCGATGGGCATATCCCACAGTCGGGTGGGCAGTCATCCAATGTGGGCTGATGACCACAATGGCGCGTGGGGTGGTCAGTCGCCGACCCAGTTCAGCCAACGCCATCCCTGCCGCGCCGGGCTGCAGTGCCATCGTTGGTGCGCCGTGAGGCACAAATAAAATGGGTTGAGTGGTTTGCATCGTCGCTGGCTCGATAAAGTATGGTGCTACTGTACCGGCTCTATTTGCTGCAAAATAGCCGACAATCAACAATTCTTTATTGCTGGATGAGCAACAATGGACAGACTAGATGCCATGCAAGCCTTTGTGCGAGTGGCAGAATTGGGCAGTTTTGCCGCCGCAGCCCAGCAAATGAATGTGGCGCGGTCGGTGGTGACGCGGCAAATCGCGGCCTTAGAGCGTTATCTTGGTGTCAAGCTGATGGTGCGTAGCACGCGGCGTTTAACATTAACTTCGGCAGGCGCTGCCTATTTAGAGAAATGCCGGGTGATTTTGACCATGTTAGACAGTGCCGAGGGTGAGGTTGCCGCTGAGCGTCATACGCCGCGTGGGCATATTCGCTTGAGTGTGCCGTTGAGCTTTGGCTTAAAGCGGCTCACACCCTTATTGTTGCAATTTGCTCAACACTATCCGGAAGTGCAACTTGAAACCGAATACAGCGACCGCCACGCTCATTTGATTGAAGAAGGTATTGATTTATCTATCCGCATCACCGCCCAACCTGAAGCAAGCGATATTGTGCGGGTATTAGGAGAAACACGGTTGGCGGTGGTGGCAGCCCCGAGCTATCTAGCGCAATACGGCGAACCACAACATCCCCTAGCGTTGCAGCATCACACTTGCCTTGCCTATGTGCGGAGTGGACAACGCCAAAGTTGGCAATTTTGGATGGGCGAACATTGGTTAACGGTGCCCATTCGCAGTCAGTTTGCGGCGAATAATGGTGATGTGTTGACCGAGGCTGCAGCGCAAGGCTTAGGATTAACCTGTCAGCCAGATTTTATTGTGGCGGATTGGCTTGCACAGGGAAAAGTGCAAACGGTGTTAACCGATTTTCCCTGTCCTCGTCCTAAAATTTATGCCGTATTGCCCAGCAATCGTCACATCCCATATCGTGTGCGGGTGTTAATGGATTTTCTTGCCGCGCAATTAGCCAATCAATGACCAGAAAAATCACACACGGTAAACAACGGTAATTGTTGCTCACGAATCAATTTCGAACCGCCAAGCTCGGGTAAATCCACGATGGCGGCGGCTTCGATAATCTCGGCACCCAAGCGTTGTAACAAACGAGCCCCTGCCAACATGGTGCCACCAGTGGCCACAAGATCGTCAATCAACACCACTTTTTGCCCGGGTTGACAGGCATCGCTGTGCATTTCAACGGTGGCATTACCATATTCCAGCTCATATTCTTCGCTGATGGTGAGATAGGGCAATTTGCCTTTCTTACGAATCGGGACAAACCCTAAATTCAATTCATACGCCACCACCGACCCCAAAATAAAACCCCGCGCATCTAAACCTGCAATCAGGTCTGCGCCAGAGTCCATATAGCGATGCACAAAAATATCCACCAAAATACGAAAGGTTTTTGGGTTCTGTAACACGGGGGTGATGTCACGAAACTGCACACCGGTTTGGGGCCAGTCGGGGACGGTACGAATGTGGTGCCGAATGTAGTCGGCATAATCGAGATTAGCTGGATAGGTTTGGATGGCGGACATGGTTTGTCTCACTCAAAAAGCGCGTCATCGTGCCTTGTGTCGCGTTGCTTGGCAAGCCACAGGATCGATTAACGCTGTTGATGTTCCCATTGGGTACGGACGTGGCGAGCACGTTGAAATTGTGTGGCCAAGGCCTCGCCATCATGGTTTTCCAACGCATGGGTTAACGAGGCAAGTGCCGCTTGATAACGGTGCAGATCGGCCAGTAAGGCATCACGATTTGCCAAGCTGATATCACGCCACATTTCTGGATGGCTGCCGGCAATGCGGGTGAAATCGCGGAAACCGCTGGCTGCGAGGGCAAGACAACGCTCGGCATTCTCTTTTTGTGCCACCATATCAACATAAGCAAAGGCCAATAAGTGCGGCAAATGGCTCACGGCTGCAAATACCGCGTCATGCTCGCTGGCTGTCATCTGCAACAGATGTGCGCCAGTAATCTGCCACATCGCATGAATCTCGGCCAAAGCGCTGGCGTCGGTCTCGGCAAAGGGGGCTAACACCACATTGCGGTTTTGATATAAGCCATAGCGGGCGGCACTGGCGCCTGAGAGATCCGAACCTGCGATAGGGTGGGCAGGGACACAACGAGCTAGGTGATGCGGTAAATATTGTTGCATCAAAGCACAGACATCGCTTTTGGTACTGCCAGCATCGGTAACAATGGTATGTGGGGCGAGGTGGGGGGCAATTTGTTGCAGTAGGGCTGCCATTTGGCCGACTGGGGTTGCTAATAAGACAATATCGGCATCTACCACCGCCTCGGCTGCGGATTGTGTGGCATGATCGATCACCCCAAGTTGTAAGGCGCGCTCGAGGTTATCCCATGACCGCCCCACGCCAACCACCTGTGTGACGGCACCGGCACGTTTGAGATCTAAGGCTAACGACCCGCCAATTAAGCCGACGCCGATCACAACCAGTTTTTTCATCTGCATGTTTGAAATTCCTAACGAATAAGGCGAGATTGCGTATGCAAGTTTCGGTGTATGTTTACTATCAGGTCTTGGATGCTGCACAGGCTTTGCCGTTAGTTCAAGTATTATTGAACGCTGTTGCAGAACAAACAGGGATTCACGGTCGTTTGTTATGTCGTCAACAACAAACCGACACTTGGATGGAAATCTACGAGGCCGTCAGTGATTTGCCACAATTACAACAGCAATTGGCAGCGCAGTTGGCCCAATTACCGTGGGCTGAATGTTGCGCCACTCGGCATGAGGAAGTGTTCATAGACGTGTTGCCAATGTCGCCCCTGCGGCCAGCTTGACCATGTTTGATCACCGATTGCCGCTACCGGCGCCAAGCCCAATAAAGAATTGCAGAGCCACACCTCATCCGCAGCGAATAATCGTTCGCGGCTGATGTCGGCTTCTACTGCCGTCTGCCCTGCTTGTGTTAACTGATCTATCCACCAACTGCGCACTGCCCCAGCCACACCGCTATGACTCAGGCGAGGCGTGACCCACTGTCCACCTTCGCATAACCATAGATTGGCTATGCAAGTTTCAATCACCCACCCTTCGCTATCGCATAGCAAACCATCTTGGTATTGAGGATCGTGCCATTCGCTGCGCGCTAGCACTTGTTCCAATCGATTCAGATGTTTGATTCCCGCCAGCTTTGGTTGGCGGGCCAGTTGCAATTGGCAAGGATAGAGTGCAACGCCGTGTTGATACCAGCGAGCAGGATACCCCGCCCACGGATTGGCTTGGATGATACATTGGGTTTGGGTGTTGCTTGGGATGGCGTAACCGCGTGGGCCACTGCCTCGGGTAAGGAGAATTTTGACACTGGCTCGTTCGATATCAGCGCTGGCGAGGGCAATTTCTTGTTGTAACCACGCCTCCTCTGGCAGGGGAAGTTGTAAGCGCTGGGCATCGTGGCGTAACCGCTGCCATTGCCATTGCCACAACAACGGCACGCCTTGTTGCACTTGCACCGTCCGAAACACACCATCCCCATACGCCAAACCTCGATCTGTCGTTTCGATCAGATGATGTTGCTGTCCGTTAATTCGTGTCATGCCCATAGCCATTGCCCTAATTTCAAACCACACCACGTTAAAGTCAGCGAGGCTAACACATGGCTGGCAACATGCAGCAATAGGGCGGGGTAATGTCCAGCTTGTAATAAACCGATGGCTTCTGCTGAAAAGGTAGAGAAGGTGGTTAAACCACCGAGAAAGCCAGTGGTTAACCCTAATCGCCATTCAAGTGGAATGGGAGGTAGCCAAGCAAACGCGGCAACGGCCAATCCCATTAACAACCCACCGACACAGTTTGCTATGAATGTGCCTAACGGCAACGTTGGCCATAGTGCATTCAAGCGCAACCCCAACCACCAGCGGAAACAAGCACCGGTGCTGGCACCGAGGCTGATAAATAGGATAGAAAGTAGCTGGGGTGGGAGGTCAAAGCGCATGATGGATGAGGGAATGATTGAGGCGGGATGGATTTTGACTTCCTCCCCGCCCTAAAGAGCGGGAATTCCTGCTGCCAGACGGCGAAGTCCCGCCGCGAGAATGTTTTTGGCAGCGTTGGTGTCGCGGTCGTGTGTTGCACCGCATTCGCTGCAAATCCATGCTCTTATTCGCAAACTTGCTCTACCTTTCGGACTGCTGGCGGGAATTTTCCCGCAGCACGAGCAGGTTTGGGTTGAAAACGCTTCGTTAATTTCCTCGAACACCACAC
>NZ_BAAGTM010000018.1:0-38535 GCF_054781915.1 Aquaspirillum soli
AAAAACGCTCGCGGAGCGCATTCATCGTTGTAGTTGCGGGGCTGAATGCAGCCGCGACGAAAATGCGGCGCGAGTGATGTTGAATTGGGCGCTGACAGGTAGCGCCTCCGGTCAGGAACTGGCCGAGATGGGGAGCGGTGGACGTTTCGCCGTGCTGAACCACGAAACTCACGCTGTACCGGCGCTAGCCGGTCAGCGGGAGTAGTTCATGAAAAATTACGCCATAGTGGTTTTTGGCTTGTCATAATCTGGTTTTTTGCTGCCCGATGTCCGACATGATCAAATCCATTCTCTATGGCGTCGTTTGTTGGCTGCCGCTGTTAGCCTCTGCCAGCCCATATATCGCTTGCCACTACACCTACGGTGGAGAAAGCAAAACCCACCTTGTTCAACCAACCAAACAACCCTATGACATTGCGCCGATTCAAATTGGCTCGTACTTTACCTTTCGGGTGGTCTGGCAAACCGAGCCGAGTGATCTCGCTCATATCAAGATTTACACCTATGCCGATCAAGAACAGGGACAGATGCTCATTCAACAAGTCAGCTATCCCTATCCCCTACCCGCAACATCAACCAAGGGATATGGTTTTACCGGCAAACAACGAGTGTATGAGCCGATTCGTGATGGTGAGTTGGAATACTGGTGTGAGTTAGACAACAAATGAAAACTTTTTTCCTCAGCAGTGTACTTGCCCTGAGCTGTGCCAACGTCGCAGCAGCCGAACTCAAACTGATCTTTGCCGGCGATATCATGTTGGCTGAAGGGCCTGGCCGAACGATTGCCAAAGGCAAAGATCCGTTTCAATTTTTTGTCCCTTACTTGGCACAAGCTGATTATCGAATCGGCAATCTTGAAACACCGGTGGCAACCAGCGGCAAAGCCTTAAAGAACAAAATTTTTGCCTTTCGTGCCCATCCACGGGTATTGCCTGTCTTAAAACGGCATTTTAATGCAGTCAGTGTCGCTAATAACCACTCAGGTGATTATGGCAAAACGGCCTTTGTCGAAACTTTACAGCATCTAGACCACAATAAAATTGCCTATTTTGGCGGCGGACATCATCTCAATGCCGCCCATCGACCACTCTGGATAGAACGTCAGGGCATCAAAATTGCTGTGCTCGGTTACAACGAATTTAAGCCACGTTCTTTTGAAGCCGGTGCAAATTGGCCGGGGATTGCATGGAGTGAAGATGAGCAAGTCATCATGGATATCCGCGCCGCAAAAGCTGCCGGTGCAGATGTGATCATTCCTTACATGCACTGGGGTTGGGAACGTGAATTGCAGCCAACAGCACGTCAACGACAACTGGCACAACGCATGATTGATGAAGGAGCAAGTGTGGTGATTGGAGGACACCCGCATGTTACCCAAGGCACAGAGTATTACCAAGGAAAATTGATTGTGTATAGCCTCGGTAACTTTGTCTTTGATGGCTTTGACCCACCCGAACCGGCAGAAACGCGTCAGGGTTGGGTGTTGCAGGTGAATATCAACCAGCAAGGCATGACACGCTGGCACACTTGGTTAGCCCGCCAAGACCGCCACGGCACCCCACACCCCGATCTCCATACCGCAACCCCTTGTGGCCGTGCGGGGGATACGCAACCCCGCCAGTGCCGTGGGGACGTCGCTGTAGATTAAGCCAAACGGGCCAAAACAGCGTAGGTAAAAGCTTGGGTGGAGCAGCGAGTTGGTAAATTCAAATCGGCCGTTCCCACCCCTGCCGCCAAAGTCGCAGCAACCGCTTGTTCAATCGCATCCGCAGCATGAGGTTGATTCCACCAACTCCGCGCCAACAACGCTAACGACAACATCGCAGCCACTGGATTGGCCTGTCCTTTGCCAGCAATATCGGGAGCTGAACCATGGACAGGTTCGGCAATCGCAGCAGATTCACCCAAATTTAACGACGGAGCCATCCCCAAACCACCGCCCCATGCAGCAGCCAGATCAGACAAAATATCCCCATACAAATTCGGCGCGACCAAGGTATCAAAACGCTCGGGATAGCGTGCTAGCTCATACGCTGCCGCATCGACCAGCCGCTCTTCCAGTTCTAAACGTGGAAATTGTGCTTCAGCCACTTCGCGCACACTGTCACGGAACAAACCATCAGTTAACGGCAAAATATTGGCCTTATGCACAATGGTCAGTTTCCCTCGTGAGAGCCGACAAGCCACCTCACCGACTCGACGACTGGCCAAGCGCGTGATCCGCCGCATGGCAGTAGCAACTTCACCGTCACTTTCCTCTTCACCGATGTAAATATCTTCCGTATTTTCGCGAATCACCAATAAATTCACCCCCGGCCGTGCCCCAGGCAGCGGAGGCGAAACGGTTGGACGTAAATTGGCATAACAGTCTAAACGACGGCGCAATTCCACAATCGGTGAACGATATCCTTCCACCTTACGAGCAGGCGAGCTGACGGCGCCAAATAACACAGCCCCGCATTGCGTGGCGGTCTCAATGGTTTGAATTGGCAAGGCCTTCCCTACTTTTTGAAAACATCCCCAACCCGCTTCTGCTTCGACACATTCCACTTGCGGTAAGACTTGCCGTAATACTTGCACTGCCGCAGGCACCACTTCTTGACCAATCCCATCACCAGGAATCACACACAAACGCAACGCTTCTGCCATGCTATATCGCTCTTTCTTTGCTATGTTCTTAGGAAGTTCTATTGAGGTGGAGGATCACCGGTGTGTGATCGGAAGGACGCTCATTTTTTCGCGGTTGTCGGTCAATCTCACACCCCAGCGCATAGGGCCGTAAGACATCAGACAGTAAAATATGGTCAATACGCAAACCCAAATTGCGCCGAAACATCGCCGCACGATAATCCCACCACGAATAATGTCCGGCCTCGGCCTGAAACAAGCGAAAACCGTCGTGTAAACCAAGCGCTAACAGTTGTTGAAATGCAGCACGCTCTGCCGGTGAACACAACACACAGTCACGCCATTTTTCTACATCGTAAACATCGCGCTCATCCGGTGCGATATTAAAATCACCCAGTAACACTAACTGTGGATAAGTGTGTAATTCTGCTGCGATATAACGTGATAATTGGCTAAACCAGTGCAATTTGTAGTGATATTTGGCCGAATCCAGCGATTCACCATTGACACAGTACACGTTCACCACCCGTATCCCATCAATGGTCGCCGCAATCACCCGCCGTTGTGGATCATCATAATCGGGAATATCAGCTACCACGTTTTCACAAGGCAATTTGCTAAGAAGCGCCACCCCGTTATACGTCTTTTGTCCCGCCCACACCGCGTGATACCCCGCTGCAGTGATCTCTGACAGAGGAAAAGCCGGTTGATCTAGTTTCAGTTCTTGCAAAGCGAGAACGTCGGGTTGTTGTTGTTCTAACCAATCCAATACCTGTGGCAAACGCACTTTGAGCGAATTGACGTTCCATGTCGCAATACGCATAGCCCACCCTTTTCAACAAAAACAGTATTGTGCCACGTGGCTTCAACAGCCGATCAAGGGCTCAGCCAGACAACAGAGCATGCTAATATGCAAAACACTGTCTTTCGCCCATTTTGTCTGTTGCCATGACCTCTTCTCTTCCTATTACGCTATCTATTTCGTTTGCCGATCCCTCTGGTTGCAGTGGCATTCAGGCAGATGTTCAAACCTTTGCTAGCCTCGGCTGTCATCCCCTATCGGTCATCACAGGCATCAGCGTGGCCGATACGCGAGGACAAGTGGAGTTTCACCCCGTTGAAACAGAATGGGTCATTGAACAAGCACGCTACTTGCTAGAGGATATGAGCGTCAGTGCCTTCAAAATCGGACATGTTGGTAGCATTGAAACTGCGATGGCACTGGCTGAAATTGCAGCAGATTATCCCGATACCCCGCTTGTTCTTGATCCAGCACTGGGTCATGGTGGAGATCTTGCCACTGAAGAATTGGCCGAGGTGATCCGCGACGTCTTGTTACCACATACCCATTTGTTGGTGTGTAACCCCCTTGAAGCGCGTTGGCTCTCCAGCAGCGATCCTGAAATAGACGAAGACCCAGAACCAGATGCTTGTGCTCGTCGATTGGCAGAAACAGGCCTAGGCGGGATATTAATCACCGGTATCGCTAATCCACAACAACCGCAAGAAATTTTGCACCATCTCTACCAAGGCGCACGCTGTGTCAGCCGCAATCCGTGGCAGCGGTTACCCTTCGATTATCGCGGGGCTGGCGACACCCTTTCCGCAGCTATTGCGGCCTTTACGGCTGCCGGCCAACCGATGGCACAAGCCGCCATCGAAGCCCAACGTTTTGTCTGGCAAACCCTTGCTGCCGGCTATCGACCAGGCATGGGCTATCACGTCCCCGACCGTTTATTCTGGGCATGGCCAGACGCGACGGACGAACTCACTACAGACAACGAATTACTGTCTTGATTGGCTAAAGTGGTTAACAGCACATTGAGAATGCGCTCGGTCGCACCTTGATGTGCTGCGGCAAAGGCTAAGCCAGCAGCGCCCATCGCCTTCATCAACGTAGGATGATGCAAAATCGCGGCCGCCGCTTCAAACACCTCGGCAGGGGTGTCAACACGTTGCAAGGCACCTGCTTGAGCAGCTAAAGCCGTCACCTGTGAAAAATTAAAATCGGATGGCCCCATCACAATGGGGACACCCAAACACGCCGCCTCAATCAAATTTTGCCCACCCAAGGGCAACAAGCTACCGCCAATAAAGGCCACATCAGCAATGCGGTAATAGGCGAATAGCTCCCCCATCGAATCACCCAACCACACCCTTGTTTCAGGGCGAAGCGGCTGTTTTTCGCTACGGCGTTGAAATGGGATATGCCGTGCTTCTAACAGTTTTGCCACATCGGCAAAACGCTCAGGATGCCGTGGCACAATCACTAGTAGGGCAGGAAAATCAGCGGGAAGAGCGTCCAACAACAACGCCTCCTCACCTTCGCGCGTACTCGCTGCCACCAACACAGACCGTTCCCCACACCACAACCGAAATTGTGCTGCAAGATCCAAACTATCCCATGTCGGCCTTACATCAAACTTGGTGTTACCCACTACCGTAACCGAACAGGAAGAGGCCAATGCCGTGAACCGATCAGCATCCGCTTGAGTTTGCGCAGCAATTTGGGTGAGCTGACGTAAGGCGGGAGCAATCAGAGGTCGGATACGGCGATAGCCGCGAGCAGACCGCTCTGACAGTCGTGCATTCACCAAAAACAGCGGGATATGCCGTTTATGAGCCGCGTGAATTAGATTCGGCCATACTTCCGTTTCCATCAACACACCAACTCGTGGTTTTACCTCGGACAAAAAACGTTGTACGGCGTGGGGCATGTCATAGGGCAGATAAGCAAAAGCAATGTGTTGTCCACGACATCCCATATTGGCAAAAAGCTGACGGGCTGTGTCACGGCCAGTCGGTGTCATTTGCGTAATCAAAATTGGCAACTGGGGAAAATGGTCTTGCAAAGCTTTCACCAGCGGAATCGCCGCGCGGGTTTCCCCCACCGACACCGCATGTAACCAAATCGGTGGCGAGGGCATGGTTGGCATTTGGCCCATAAAGCGCTCGTGCCAGTGCAAACGGTAGGCAGGTTGGCGCTTGCTACGTCTGACCAAATAAAACGCCACCACGGGCGCTAGAAGGTACCACAACAGGCTGTATAGATAGCGAAAGGCCATTAACACATCACCTCATTCACCACAGCAAGCACTTCATGGGGTGTTGGCAGTTGCCCTACCCCACCCAAATTACGGGCCCGTAACGATGGAATCACCCCCGTTTTAGCCGGATCGGTATCGGTATAAAGCGCCACCAACGGCTTATCTAACGCATTAGCAAGATGACTCAAGCCGGTATCGACCCCAACCACACACGCAGCATGAGACAACAATGCCGCCGCCTCAGTGAGCGAAAGACGCGGCGGCACGAAAGCAGCTGGCATCTGCTGAGCAAGACGCTCAGCTCGCTCACGCTCCTTCTCGTTACCCCACGGCAAAACACAACGCCAACCATATTGGCGATATAACGACTCAGCTAAAGTCAGCCAATGTGTCTCAGGCCATTCCTTGCTTGGACGAGACGTGGCAGTGAGCGCAACACAATATGGGGTTGTGGATAACTCGGGAACCGAAGGGAGCTGCAACGCCGCCAAACCAAAATCTACCTTGTTTTCGTCGATTTGATAACCAAACGCACGAGCCAACAACATACGATTACGCAGTACCGCACCCAAACCACGGCTAACAGGGTAACCCTTTTGATAAAAATAACTCGCCACCGGCTCGCGAATGCTGTTGCGGTCAAACCCAACCATCACATCACCGGCTGCCCAGCGGCCTAATACAGCGCTTTTCAGCAGCCCTTGAGCGTCGACCACCACTTGGTAATGCTCTGTGACCAGTTGCTGCCGTAGGTGGCTTATTTCTTGCCAGACAGCAGGCATATACAAACGCTTACGCCAGCGTCGAACAGCACAGGCCCACACTTTATCCACAGCCGGATGAAGACGTGCAATCTCTGCAAAAGCTTCTTCTGCTAACCAATCGATTCGCCAATGTGGAAAGTGTCGCGCCAAATCGGTCACTGCAGGTAGGGTATGAACCAAATCCCCCATCGAGGACGTGCGCACCAAGAGTATTTTTGTCATGGACGCGATTTTAAGCGGCAAACGGCTCCGGACCAAGTCCCATACAACTTATCCACAGAAGAAGCCAATCCCCACACGAAAAAACTATCCACAGGGTGTTTTGGCCCTTTTGCAACTGTCCAAAGTACGCACCAAGCCATAAAAACAAAACAAATTATTGATTTTAAAAATAAAAATAGAATTATCCACAGCAAAAAATCTGCCGTTTTTTGTTGTTACACGGCTCTCAATCTGTGGATAAGTCTGTGGATAAGCTGTGGATAACTTGTGGATAACTCAGATTTTTTGTGGATTGAAAATTTTATCCACATTTTATCCACAAGTTATCCACCGAGTTATCCATAGGTTTTCCACATGATAAGTCTTTGATAAATAAAGATTTCAACAAAGTTATCCACAGAAAAAGGGTTCCTTCATCATCATTACTACTATATATTCAATATTTGTTTAATAAGAACTTATCCCCATGCAAATCAGCGTTGTCATCATCACACTCAATGCATCACAGACCCTTGAAAGGTGTTTACAGTCATGTCAACAGTTCACAGAAATTATTGTTCTTGACTCAGGCAGCACAGACAACACCATCAACATTGCTAAGCAATACGGAGCAAAAGTTCACCAACACAACTGGTTAGGGTTTGGTAGACAAAAACAACTTGCTGTATCACTAGCAAGCAATGACTGGGTGTTATGTCTTGATGCAGACGAATGGTTAAGTCAGTCACTACAAGACGAACTCAAAACATTGGATAATCCAACACAAGCAAAGACAGTTTTTGCATTACCAAGATGTAATCGTTTTATGGGTAAGTTCTTACGGCATGGAGAAGGTTATCCAGATTGGTGTATCAGACTGTTTAATAAAAAACAGGCACGTTGGAGTAACGATAGTGTGCATGAAATTGTTGAACACAGTGGAAAAGTAATTAAGCTAAAACACAAGCTCATGCATGAATCAGGAGAAAAAATCAGTCATTATCTAGAAAAACAAAATCGTTATACTGATTTACAAGCAGAGATTTTATTTAAGAAAGGTAAAAAAGTCTCTGGTCATTCAGCAATAAGCAGTGCTGTATTTCGATTTATTAAGTTCTATTTAATGAAAAGAGGTTTTTTAGATGGTTTGCCTGGTTTGATTCATATTTTAATCGGTTGCGGAAACAGTTTATTCAAATATATCAAGTTGATGGAATTGCAAAGACTCAATAAGGAAAAAAAATGATTTACTTAGTAACAGGATGTGCTGGATTTATTGGACGAGCAGTAGCATTGAAGCTACTCGAACAAGGAAACACCGTGATCGGTGTGGATAACTTGAACAGCTACTATCAACCTCAGTTGAAGAAAGATCGTTTATCCACAATAGAAAAGTTTCCCAATTTCTTGTTTTTTGAGTGTGATATTGCTGACTATATTAAATTAGAAGAAATTTTTACTCAGTTTTCTGTTGATAAAGTAATTCATCTTGCTGCACAAGCTGGTGTGCGCTATTCAATTAGTTATCCACAGGCTTATACACAAAGTAACCTCGTCGGGACAGCGAACATTTTAGAACTATGCCGTCAGTTCAAAGTAAAACATTTAGTGATGGCCAGCTCATCTAGTGTGTATGGCAACAAGACAGAAACGCCATTTAGTGAAAACAGTCACACTGATTTACCAATCAGCTATTATGCTGCAACTAAAAAAGCAAATGAGGTGATGGCTCATAGTTATAGCCATCTTTATCAATTACCGATTACAGCATTACGATTTTTTACTGTTTATGGTCCGTGGGGACGACCCGATATGGCGGTATGGCTATTTACGGAGGCGATTGAACAAGGAAAAGAAATAAAGGTATTTAATAATGGGCAGTTATGGCGCGACTTTACCTATATTGATGATATTGTGACGGGTGTAATTGCTACTGCAGATAAACCACCTGTGGATAAGTCAGTGCCATTTGAAATTTTTAACATCGGCAATCATCAACCTGTTTTACTGGAAACATTTATTACCACCTTAGAAAAGGTGCTCGGTAAAACAGCTAACAAGATTTATTTGCCTATGCAAGCAGGTGATGTATTAACAACGTATGCAGATACTGAAAAATTACAACAGGCGGTTGGCTTCTCGCCCAATACTTCACTAGAGGAAGGGTTGATCCAATTTGTAGATTGGTATCGAAGTTATCCACAGGCTATTTGAGATAGCTTGTGGATGAATGAGAAAGTGTTTCAAGGCGGCTTTTGAGATCTTCTAAAGTCGCTGTGGTTTCATCATGATTATCGTGTAATGCAATCAGTGCCTGTGCTTTCTCCCTCACCATGTTTTCGATATCTTCTTCAAGGTCACTTGACATCCCGAGTGGCGCAAAAGAAGTGATCAGTGAATCAAGCATTTCTGTCATGGTTTGTGTGCTATGTGCACGAGCGCGCCGGCTATGTTCGATAAAATCATCGATGGTTTGCCGAATATCTTGCAACATATCCACAATCTGTCCCTGTGTATAACTATTTTGTGTTGTGGATAAGTAAGCCAGCAAACGGCTGTCTGCCATTTCTGTTGCAATGGCTAAATGATCTCGCAATCGTCCTGTTTTATCCACATCCTCAATTGGCATATTGTTGATAAGTAGAGTTAAATGCTCAAAGTTAAACACACAGCGTCTTTTAAATTGAAAAATTCGTTCTAAAGTACGAACATGATTTAATACTGCCACTTCAAGTGGTCGTTCTTTTCCTTGATCGCTAATGGATAATACCTCATTACCTAATCTAAGTTGCACCGCCCCTTCTAAACCGAACTGCCGCAACATGGTCAACAAAGTATCAGCAAATTGTTGTGGTGTGGTATTTTCGGTTAAGTTGCGTATTGTTTGAATTAGAATTGCATATTCATCAATGTTTGATAGCAATAACGAGCTTAATAATTCTGAGTCAGCCATCTGTTGTTTTAATAACATGGCTTCATTGAAGGTATTTCTCACTCCTTCAACTCGATGTCTGACTTCGTCGATTGCATAAGGCTTAAAAATAAAATCTTCACCACCAGCATCATAGCCATGCAAACGATCCTGCAAACAATTGCGACCAGAGATAAAAATGACTGGTATATTTTGTGTATTGGGATGGCTTTTTACACTTTCGCAAAACTCAAACCCGTTCATCCCAGGTAACTCTACCTCGGTTAAAATAATACTCGGTGTTTGTGTTGCTAATTGCGCAAGACAGCTTTCTGCTGAATCAAATAAACTAACTTGATATTCTTCAACAAAAATTGATTGCAGCATGATGCGTGAAGTGACGCTGCCATCAACAGCAAACAAAATAAATTCGGGCAGACTCATTGGATTGGCCCCAGAAGGGTAATGGCTTATTAGATTTCTTGCTGATCGATAGCATATTTCTCAAAAGTAGTGAGAAATACCTGACCAATGGCATGGTCTAAAGAAGCAAGAACGGCATGTGCTTGTTCTTGGTTGAGGATCGAAGGATGGTTTTTCTGAACAGATTTCGGCAGCGTCTTTGAAAAATAGGCTACAGCCCAAGTCGGGAGAGACACTTTATCAGTGCTATTTTTTGCTGCTAAGGTGACATTACGATGATTGGGATCATTTTTCATTTCTTCAAAAGAGGCCATCACATCATCTTCTTTGCCTTCCAATAACTGGACACAACGCTTGTTGTGATAAAACATTAAGCCAGAAACCCGTTTGGTTAAGTGTTTTTCTTTGGCTTTTCTCAGAATATCCAGTTCTTCTGCTTCGCTGGCATGAGCGATGATTTCGCTGGTATGAATCAATTGCACGAATTGCATGTTTGAAACTCCCTGGCTGAAACGAGATTTGACGAGACAGCATAGGGAGTGTTTGTTAAGGTTAGATGGCAGTGTTATGAATTTATCATTTAATGATTGTGCTTCTATTTCATTTTATTTTTCGATAGTTGCCATCAAATGAAACATTTAAACCGCCGCAACGCATATTATCATCCATTACCTTGAGTCCTTGTGGCATTAAGTGAATAGTTAAGGCACAGGCATCGCGATCGCCTTCTTGATAATAAAGCCGGTTACCGTTTAACAACACGGTATGATCCAATTCTCCGGTGTGCACAGCTTGTCTTCCCTGCCAAATCGCTGAACCTTGTACGTACACCTTGCCGCCTTTAAGTTCTCTTAGCGTAATTTCTGCTGTGTCTGGGTCTGGCTTATTTTTGATAAAGCGTTGGTAAACCCCTGAAATCCCTTGGCTGACTGGTGCTGTGGTTGTTGTGCTGGCAGTGATCCGGTTTAACTCGTTGAGCCGCTGCGTGTAAGCGGTTTTTAAACAGTCAATATCTTGGCAGCTGTTGCGGGTGTATTTCAGCCATTCTCGTTGTTGATACTTCACGGCATCGCCAGAGTGTGCAACCGCTTTTTTATAAGAAGCCAGCAAAAGCTCATCTAAATCAGAAAGCTGTTTGTCTGAGCAAATCGCTTTCTCTGTCCAATTACGGGCTTGGCTACAATCAAAACTGGCTGCAAGTGCGGTCTGTGTTGTAAGCATTAATGCGAAATAAAGAGGTAAAGTTTTTTTCAACATGGTCTCTCTCTGAGGAAAAATGATTATTGCATCATCATCTTAGCACCAACTCCCTCAAGTTTTGGCTGTTGTGAGGCTAAGCTTTTTGCGGGATTGTATTTTTATATTTGGTGTTTTTTTGATTTTTACATTTGTTCAGCTTTTGTATTGATTTTGTTCAATCATTTGTTAAAATCATAAACTAAGGATAAATTAAGCTGGCAATGGAGGTTGAACATGGATGTGTTGTTGCATGTTGATGATGACCCACTGCAACAAGCATGGTTACGAACCTTGTTTGGTGCAGAATACCAAGTTCTCACTTTTCCTGACGCTGAGACTGCTCTGCGTGAATTGGAAAATGAAACGCTGGTCCCGAACATTGCCGTGTTAGACCTTGAATTGCCGGGGATGAGTGGTTACCAGCTGTGTCGGCAACTACGAGAAATGCCCCAACTGGTGGGAATGGCCATCTTGGTGTTATCTGCCCACGATAGCTTGCCAGATCGTGTTGAGGCGTATGAAGCGGGCGCAGACGATTACTTTATCAAGCCAGCCGATGTGATTAACCTAAGGTTGAAGCTAAATCGCCTCAGTACCTTGGCGAAAGAACGACAAGAAATTGAGCAGTATGTATTACAAGCGCAACAAACCTCTTTCTCGGCGCTAAGTGCGCTTGGCGAAACCAATATCACACTGGCTTTTTTCCGTGAGATTGCTTTCTGTCGTGATTACAACGCCTTGATACAACATGGATTGCAAGCGCTTCATCAGTTTGGTGTGAATGCCGTTGTCGAGCTGCGGTCCCGCTTTTTTGCTCAAGCGCGGGCATCAGAACACGATGTGTCCCCCCTAGAACGTTCTATTCTCGATCATGTGCGTACCCTGGGTAATATTTTTGAATTTAAACAACACGCGGTGTTTAATTTTGATGATGTAACCGTGTTGGTGCACGATATGCCAGCCTCGGATTCTGAGCGCTATGCACGGTTACGCGAAGATATTTCACAGATTGCTCAGGGGATGGCGACGTGTGCACAAAACATAGATGCTATGCAAACTATGTTGCAACAACAGCAACGACTACGCCACACGCGGGCTACCTTGCTCGCTGCGTCAGAATCGTTGCAACAACAGCTCTCGCAACAGCGTCGTCGTGGTGAAGCCACTTTACAAACCATGACTCATTCGTTGGAAAATTTGATTCATTGTTTCGATCTGCGTGAAGTTCAAGAAATCGCGATTAAAGATATTTTGGAACAATCAAGACATGATCTACTGGACTTACAAGAAGAACGCTTAGATGTTGAAAACGTATTATCCGATTTAGTGTCGCAGTTGGATGATTGCTGTTAATCATCGTTATTGATATTGGTTTGTTCACAAGCTGCTGAGATTTCTTCCCCCGATACAGCCCTCTTGCCTTTCGCAATAGGGCTTTTTTATTGCCTTGGTCACTGGTTTTTCGTTCGTGGAACGGGGAATGTTTCACGTGAAACATTCCTCGCCGATACCAGAAAGATGCCGCAAGCAGAATGACGGTGATACCATCGGCGGCGATACTTTTTCTGAAGCTGGGGGGAAATAATAGAGATGGATATCCAAGAATACATGCGTGGAATTGGTGAGGCGGCACGGGCGGCCAGTCGTGAATTAGCGCGGGCTGATACCAATCGAAAAAACCAAGCTTTACATGCGATTGCCGATGCGATTGAACGGGAACGAAAAAGTTTACTTGATGCCAATGCCGACGATGTGACGGCTGCCTTGGCTGAAGGCTTAGCACCAGCAATGGTGGATCGGCTGACATTGAACGACAAAATCATCAGTTCAATGGCCGAAGGCCTGCGGCAAATTGCAGCCTTGCCTGATCCCATTGGCGAAATGACGGATTTTGCTTATCGTCCTTCGGGGATTCAGGTTGGCAAAATGCGGGTGCCACTTGGGGTGATCGGGATCATTTATGAAGCACGCCCTAATGTCACGGCAGATGCAGCAGGGTTATGCCTCAAATCCGGCAACGCCACCATTTTGCGCGGCGGCTCTGAAGCCATCCGTTCTAATCGTGCGATTGCAGCTTGTGTACGAGAAGGTTTGACTAAGGCAGGTTTGCCTGCGACAGCGGTGCAAGTGGTCGATACCACCGACCGCGCCGCAGTGGGGCAACTGATTACCATGCCTGAATATGTGGACGTGATTGTGCCACGCGGCGGTAAGGGCTTGATCGAACGCATTAGCCGCGAAGCTAGAGTGCCGGTGATTAAGCACTTAGACGGTAATTGTCATGTGTATATTGATGACACTGCTAACCCAGAAAAAGCAATTCGGGTGGCGGTAAATGCAAAAACACAGCGTTTTGCACCATGTAACACCATGGAAACGCTATTGGTGCACGAGGCGTTTGCTGCTTACATCCTGCCAAAATTAGCGCCAATGTACTGGGAAAAAGGCGTTGAATTGCGTGGTTGTCCGCGTACCTTAGCGATTTTGGTCGATGAGCGAATGAAGGCGGCAACGGAGGAAGATTGGTTCACCGAATATGCGGCACCGATTCTTGCGATCAAAGTGGTGAAAGACTTGGACCATGCGGTTGAACATATCAATCACTATGGCAGCCACCATACTGATTCGATTATCACCGAAGACTATAGCCGTGCTCGTCGTTTCTTGCGTGAGGTGGATTCTTCCAGTGTGATGGTCAACGCCTCGACACGCTTTGCCGATGGCTTTGAATATGGCCTTGGTGCAGAAATTGGGATTTCCACTGACAAGATTCATGCGCGTGGCCCAGTCGGTTTAGAGGGATTGACCAGCCAAAAATGGTTGGTATTTGGTGATGGGCAAATCCGCGAATGACACCTTTGGCTGCACATCCTTTACGCCAACTGTTAAATGATGAAGCCCACGCACGGCCGGCGCTGCCTATTGCAGGGCCGGCGCGTTTATCTTCCATCGTATTGTGGTCGGATACGGTGGGCGAAGCGGAATGGCTTGATCTGCAACAGTTAACCCAACGATTGGGATTGCCCAATCCCGAACCTCATGCAGTGCAATATCAAGCCCGTGTTGGCCCTTTGACGCTCAATTGGAGCCTACATACCGAGTTTGTGCGCTACACCTTTATCTTGCCCGAAATAGGCTGTAATCCATTTAGTGATACTGCTTTGGCGGCGGTGCCTGCCGATTGGCTAGCCGAGCTGCATGGTGAGTTATTGGTGGGGTTACATGCGGTGATTGTCCCTGCCCATCCCTCAGAGGATTGGCGGACACAGGTAGGGCATTGGTTTGATCCTCAAGACCTGATTGGGGCAGAAATTGGCGATCAGAGCGGGGTGGCATTAACCGACTTACGCTTACACCCCGATCCAAACTTAGGATTGGGGTTTACCCGTTTGGCGGTGTTAGACCGTAGCATGGGAGAGCGTCAGTGTGGCCGGATGGTAAGCCGACTGATTGAAATTGAAAGCTACCGCATGTTGGCATTATTGGCGTTGCCGATTGCTAAAACAGAAATGCGCCGATTGGATGAGTTGGGCATGGCGATGCGTGCCATTACCGCCCGTCTTGATGATGGACAACGCGAGGATGGCAGTTTATTGGCCGAATTAACCTCTCTCGCGGGTCGATTGGAAGATGCGATTGCTTCATCACAATATCGTTTTTCTGCTGCACGCGCCTATTATGCTTTAGTAGAGCGGCGGATTGATGAACTGCGCGAAAGCCGTATTGCCGGCCTACAGCCATTTCATGAGTTTACCGAACGGCGTTTGGCCCCCGCGATGGCAACCTGTGACACGGTATTGGGGCGACAAGATCGGCTGGCGATGCGGCTGACCCGCGCCACGGCCCTGTTGCGGACTCGGGTTGAGATTGAACAAGAAAAGCAAAACCAACAATTACTCGCTTCAATGGATAAACGCGCTGCATTACAACTGCGCTTACAAGAAACAGTTGAAGGGTTATCGGTTGGGGTGTTGAGTTATTACGCAGTGGGTTTGTTGAGCTATGGCTTTAAAGCAGCGAAAGCGGCAGGTCTGCCGATCAATGCAGATTTGGCGACTGGATTGGCAATTCCTGTGGTGTTAGCGACCTTCTGGTTGGGTATGCGTCGCATTCGGCGCCACCTCGGTCACTGACAAACCTTTGCCCACTTTCCACGAGGGGAATTACTTTGAAAACAACTGCTTGGTTATCGCGTTGCTCGGTTTTTACCAAACTCGCTTTATTAGTTGGCCCACCGATTATTGGTCTAACTTTATTAACTGGCCATAGTACATGGCAACGTTATCAAGAGTGGCAAGTCAGTGTCAGTGCGGCGATGGAAGTCGAAACCGTACGCGCTGCCAGTCAGCTGGTCCACACATTGCAAGCCGAGCGTGGTTTAAGCAATGGCTATTTGAATGGCAAGGCGGAAACCTTGCCTGAACCGTTGCGCCAAGCACGTGCTGCAACCGATCAGGCAATTGCAGCTTTTTCCGCTGTGGCAAAACATCCGGCAGCACAACAAGAAGCGCAAGCGGTAAGTGCTTTGTTGGCGCGGCGCGGTGAAATTGAACAACGCCGTCGCCCTGCGCCCGAAGTCTTCACCGATTACTCAAACCGGATCGATGGTTTATTTACCCTGTTGGCGAATCTAGGCAACCAAGTGGGCGATTTAACCTTCTATCACAGCACGGTCAGCTTATTGGCGTTATCCTGTGAAAAAGAATTTGCTGGTCGTGAGCGTGGGTTTATCAATGGCGTATTGGCTGCGGGCAGTTTTACCACCCCAGCGTTAATCCAAGCCAGTGGCTTTGTGGCACGGCAAACGCAATGTGCTGCTGATTTTGCTCGTTATGCCGATCAAGACATCATGGTGGCTGCTAAGACGCTACAAGACAGCCCAGTCAATACGCAGTTTCTACAGCTACGCAGCCAAGTGTTTGCCATCGGCCCTAGTGAACCACAACAACTGGCTCCGCCACAGTGGTTTGGTGCGGCTTCGGCTCGTATCGATGCCATGAAAGCGTTGGAAGGGGAGCTATTAGACCAACTGGCACAACAGCTATTGAGCAAATCAGAGCGTATTGAACGCCAGATGTTGTTGAACGGCCTTGGCAGCCTCACCGCCTTGGCCTTATTGCTGTGGTTGAGCTGGGGCATTATGCACAATCTCCGCAGTCGCCTCCGCCGCTTGGAACAACTGATGCGAACCATGAGCCAAACTCTTGATCTTGCGCCACGGGTGGATGTACGCGGCAAAGATGAAATTGCGTTGATGGGACAAGCCTTTGATGTACTGGTGGATAACTTTGGTCGGACGTTATTTGAAGTGAAACAAAGTGCACACCAACTTGCTACCGCTGCTGGGGATATGGAGCATTTATCCGAGCGTGCTGCTCACAGTGCATCGGTGCAAAGCGATGCCTCAAGTAGCCTAGCGGCGGCGGTCGAAGAAATGACTGCTGGTATTCGTTCGGTGCGAGAAAATGTCCATGAAACGCGCTTAGTGTCTGAGAAAATGCAATCGCATACCCAAGCTGGAGAGGGAGAAATTCAACAGTTGGCCGCCGCCTTGGCCAGCACGGCGGTGGCAGTGGAAACTGCGGCTAAACGGATTGAAGCCTTGGAAGGTCGCTCGCAGGCGATCAGTCAGATTGTGGTGGCGATTCATGATATTGCGGATCAAACCAATTTATTGGCTTTGAATGCGGCGATTGAAGCTGCACGGGCGGGTGAGCAGGGACGTGGTTTTGCTGTGGTGGCGGATGAAGTGCGTAAATTAGCCGAGCGAGTGAGCAAAGAAACGGTGCAGATTTCCACTCTGATTGATGCTATTCGCGGTGATACACAGCAAGCGGTGACGGAAATGAGTGATGTACGGCAACGACTCAACGAAGGCACGGCGTTAATGGGCAACTCGACGTCGTTGTTACAAGAAATTCGTGACCAAGCCACCGATACTGTCGAGCGCAGTGTGAGCAATGCTGCTGCAATGGATCAGCAAACTCAGGCCAGTTCGGATGTAGCACAAAACGTCAATCAAATTGCTGGTTTGGCTGGTGAAAGCGCCCAGATTGTAAAAGAAACGGCGCTGGTCGCTGATACGCTTAACCAAACGGCACAACAGCTAGCACAGTTGATCGACCGCTTTACACACACTTCGTCGCGACATCATTAACGCTTGTTGCCCCGTTTCCAGTATGGCGACGGGGCAAGCTTGAATCTGTTAACGGCCTGCCAATTTTTGATTACGTAGCAAGCACAGTAAATCACAGGCAATGTGCGCTGCGGCAATGGCGGTAATCTCGCTTTGGTCAAACGGTGGCGAGACTTCGACCACATCCATGCCAATTAGATTAACTTGGCCAAGTTGTCGCACAATACCCAACGCTTGGGCACTCGATAAGCCACCGGGGACGGGGGTGCCGGTGCCGGGGGCAAAAGCGGGGTCGAGACAGTCAATATCAAAGGTGAGATAAGTGGGGTGATCGCCGACAATTTTTTGAATGCGGCGTACTGTTTCGGCTACCCCAATCTCATGCACCGTTGGCGCATCAAGGCGCGGGATGCCCATAAAATCATCATTCCATGTCCGCAGTCCCACCTGTACCGAACGTTCAGGGTCGATTAGCCCTTCTTTGACTGCTTTGTAAAACATGGTGCCGTGGTTAAGCGAGTCGGGGTTGTCATCGGCCCACGTATCACAATGGGCATCGAAGTGAATCAGGCTCAGCGGTTTTCCATAGCGTTCACAATGTGCCACCAACAGCGGGTAGGTGATGTAATGATCACCACCGAGGGTTAGCATTTTGGCACCACTGGCGAGGATCTCGCGGGCGTGTTGAATAATGCTGTCTTTGATGGTCAGTGGATTGTGTGCATCAAACCAACAATCACCATAATCAATGACCGCTAAATCTTCAAACGGATCAAAGCCCCAAGGAAAGGGTTTCAATTCGGCAAGTTGGACGCTGGCAGCTCGGACCGCTGCTGGGCCAAGACGGGCACCCGAGCGAAAAGTTGTGGCGAGGTCGAGCGGGATACCGCTGACTGCAACATCGACACCGTTGAGGTCGCGGCTGTAGTTGCGCCGCATAAAAGACAAAACACCTGCGTAGGTGTTTTCAATAGAGGATCCGTATAACGAGGGGCGACGGATAGCCCCGTCCCCGTACAAGGTTTGGCTCATGGCTGTTCCTCGGTGAAAAAGAACAGCCAGTGTGCCAGAAAATCAGATGTATTCCAGATCGTCGTGTTTTGGGCTGACCAATTTGCCGCAGGAAAGCGACATTAAAAACAGCGCAATCCGTTCGTGCATAATCAAGGTGTGGTTATTTTGCGTTTCAATCATGTGATAGCGCAGGCTTTCCCGCACCATAGAGGCGCCGGTGACATCAATCAAAATATCTACCTCTTCGCCCAATGCCGCCAATTCCATAAAATCTTGCGTGACAAAGACGCCATGTTCTTTTGCCAATGTAATCCCTGGCTGGTTGAGATCGAGGTCAGCCACGCCCAACACGTCGACAAAATCACATGACAGCATTTGTTTTAACAATGGGGTGCCGGTTTCCCCCGCCCCGATCATGGCAATACGAAATGCGGACATCAATCACTCCAAAGACAAAAGAAAAAACTGACCGTAACATAAAACTTTTGTCATGAAATTGATAGCTGTCAAGGTTTGCTGTCCGGATTTGGCAGTCGTCCCACGCGTAAGGTTAACGGCCAGCGTAAAGTGCGGCTGCTGGCATTGCCCCATGCCTGTTCGAGTGCGGGTTCGATGACCAGCAGTGGGTCGCTGTGATGGGTTTCTTGATAGCGGCGGCTGGCCGACCACGTTGATAGATAGCCCCGTAAGCCGGCTAAAGTCCATTCAGCGGTCAGGGTAAATGGCATCGCGGGGTAATCAATAAATGGCCATTGTAGTTGGCGATAACCACTTTCCACCCACTGCCGTTGGGGTGGCCAATAACGGCCTACGACCTCGTGATAATAGTGTTGTAACACCTGATTTAATTCACCATCAGCCTCAATGTTTTGATAACACCATACAGCAATTAGGCCGTTGGGCTTGAGGACACGTTTGGCTTCAGTAAAAAAACCTTCCATATCAAACCAATGTAGCGCTTGTGCCACGGTGATTAAATCAACCGATTGATCAGCCAGCGCGGAGGCTTCGGCATGTTCGCACACATACTCGACATTATTGCGGGCGGTGGCATGGGCAAGCTGGGCGCTGCTGGCATCGGTCGCGACGACGCGCACAAAACGTTCAGCTAGCGCAATCGCGGCTTGTCCGTTACCGGTGGCAACATCCCACGCTAACTGGCGGCTTGGCGCAAGGGCCGCGAGCCAATCGAATAAAGCGGGGGGGTAGTGAGGCCGGTAGCGGGCATAATCGGAAGCTAGCGGGGAAAACTCGTCGCAAAATGACATAAAACACCATGAGCGCCAAAATAAACATGGGTATGTCATACAAAGATTTTGTCATCAGGTCAAGAAATTTGTGCGTTGAAGTCTATTTTTCTCAAAAAAAATCAAAAAAACAAAAAAAGCCGGCACTCTAGTAAAAGAGAGCCGGCCATCAAAACACACTCCGTGTCTTGCTTAAAGCAAAATCAATGCCGTTTTTGGTGATGGTGCATCATCGGGTGTTGTTGGTCGAAGATGGCTTTTTGTTCGGTGCTTAATGTGTCATAGAAGTGACGGGTTTCCGCGCTGGCCTTTTCCATGTGCGCTACATGATCGCGGGCATGTTCTAACATGCGTTCCATTTTTTCCGGTACGGTTTTTGGCTGTTCTGCATTACGCCATGCTTTGATTTTTTCTTGTTTGGCTTTGCTGTGTTCCAACATAAAGTCAGCGTAGCGTTTCCAATCGGCTTCTTGTTTGTTGCTCAATTTCAATGCGGTTTTCAATTTATCCAACCGAGCTTGTACGGCCTCGGGTTGCATCATTTTGTGCATTTTCTCACTGTGCATCCCTCCTGCCATTGGGCCATGTTCCATTGGCGCCGCGATGCTATAGGCGGCGGGTAGGCTCAGGCCCAAGGCCAAGGCGGATGTCAGTAAGAATTGTTTGGTCTGCATGATTAAGGTCCTCCTGTTTTGTCGTGAAGATAAATTTATAGACGAGGCCAAGCGATAAAAGTTCATTGCAGTGCGACATTTTGTCACTTCACAAATAAACATAATATCTGCCACGATATGTCAGTCTAAATGGTCATACCTTATGACCTAAAACGAAAAAATCTTGATTTATCAATGCGTATAGGACAGCTGTTATGGCAAAACCGCGCAGCTTACTGCAAGAAATCATGTGGGTTGTGGTGATCAAATTGGTGGCACTGTCCATCATTTGGTGGTGTTTCATCCGCGATGTGAAGGTCGAAGTCGCGACCACCGACACCGCACAGCATCTTCTTGCTTCTCCTTCTTCCTCGGCTCAGCAACGGAGCACCCACCATGACTGAAGAATTAGTCAATCTCTCGCGGCTGCAATTTGCCGTGACTGCGATGTATCACTTTTTGTTTGTCCCGCTGACTTTGGGTATGACATGGCTGTTGGTCATTATGGAGTCGGTGTATGTCATGACAGGTAAGGTAATTTACAAAGACATGACTCGCTTTTGGGGTAAGTTATTTGGAATTAACTTTGCCTTGGGGGTAACAACTGGTATCACGTTGGAATTTCAATTTGGTACAAATTGGGCGTACTACTCGCATTATGTCGGCGATATTTTCGGTGCGCCCTTGGCAATTGAAGGTTTGATGGCGTTTTTTCTCGAATCCACCTTCATCGGCCTGTTTTTCTTTGGCTGGGATCGTCTTTCGAAACAGCAACATCTGTTGGTCACGCTATTGATGGCGGTAGGTACTAATCTTTCTGCGCTGTGGATTTTGATTGCTAACGGCTGGATGCAAAACCCCGTTGGGGCTGAGTTTAGCTATGAAACCATGCGAATGGAGATGGTGGATTTTGCTGCAGTGTTGTTTAACCCTGATGCACAAGCCAAGTTTGTCCACACCGTCAGTGCGGGCTATGTCACGGGGGCGATGTTTGTTCTATCGATTTCAAGCTGGTATTTGCTGAAAAAACGTGATGTGGAGTTTGCTAAAAACAGTTTCCGCATTGCAGCAGCCTTTGGCTTTGCTTCGGTGTGCTCGGTGATTGTGTTGGGTGATGAATCGGGTTATGTGGTCGGCGAAGCGCAACAAACCAAATTGGCGGCGATGGAGGCGATGTGGGAAACCGAACCAGCGCCGGCATCGTTTAACTTGATTGCGATACCCAATGAAGCAGAGATGAAAAATGACTTTGCTATTCATATCCCGTGGTTGATGGGATTGATTGGGACACGTTCGTTGGATCAGCAAATTCCCGGGATTAAAGACATTGTTGCGCATAACCGAGAGCGAATCGTTTCGGGTATCTCTGCTGTGAAAGCATTAGAACAACTGCGCCAAGATCAAAGCAATGTGGCGGCGAAAGCCGTGTTTGAAAAACATAAAGCAGATTTGGGCTTTGGTTTGTTGCTGCGTAAATACACCGCAGATGTGAGTGCTGCTACGCCCGATATGATTGATCAAGCTGCGCGTTCAACGATTCCAAAAGTGGCACCGATGTTCTGGAGTTTCCGTGTCATGGTGGCCTTGGGTTTTGCCATGCTGCTGCTATTTGGTTTGGCCTTGTGGTACTCCATCAAAGGCAATTTTGCGGAAAAAACCGGCTTTTTGCGGACGGCAGTATGGTGTTTGCCGATGCCGTGGATTGCATGTGAAGTGGGTTGGTTTGTGGCGGAGTATGGTCGCCAACCGTGGACGATTTATGGTGTTTTACCGACACATCTTTCCGTGTCTACGCTGTCTCCAGCATCGTTGTATGGCTCCTTAGCAGGGTTTATTGCCTTCTATACCGTGCTCCTGATCGTGGAGATGTACTTGATGATTCGGTTTGCTAAGCAAGGCCCCGGCAGTTTAGGCACTGGGCGTTATCTCAATGAAGCAATTGCCCATTAACCACGGAGCGACAATATGGACATGGTTTTGGATTACCCAACCTTAAAAGTCATTTGGTGGCTGTTGGTGGGCGTGTTATTGGTTGGCTTTGCCATCATGGATGGCCACGACATGGGGGTGGGGACTTTGCTGCCCTTTGTGGGCAAGAATGATGTTGAGCGGCGGGTGGTGATTAACACCGTTGGTCCACACTGGGACGGGAATCAGGTGTGGTTTATCACCGCAGGCGGGGCAATTTTTGCTGCATGGCCTTTGGTCTATGCCACTGCCTTCTCTGGATTTTATTGGGCAATGTTGGCGGTATTGTGGGCATTGTTCTTCCGTCCTGTTGGGTTTGACTATCGTTCGAAAATTCACCATCCGACATGGCGTAAGGTGTGGGATTGGGGCCTGTTTATCGGTGGTTTTGTCCCCCCATTGATCTTTGGCGTGGCATTCGGGAATCTGTTGCAAGGGGTGCCTTTTCATTTTGACGATAACTTAGTGCCCTACTACACCGGCTCGTTCTGGGGATTACTGAATCCTTTTGCGTTGTTATGTGGTGTCGTGAGCTCTGCCATGGTGACGTTTCACGGCGGGGTGTATTTGATGCACCGGACAGAGGATGAGGTATATCAACGCAGCCGGCGTTGGGTCAATGTGACAGGTTTGTTGACTGTGGTGGCGTTTTCTCTGGCTGGGCTGTGGCTCGCGTGGGGGATTGATGGCTTTGTGATCAGTTCGGTGGTAAATCCTGCTGCACAACCCGATCCCTTGGCGAAAACTGTGGTGAAACAAGCCGGTGCATGGTTGGCTAACTATCAACAGTGGCCGTTGGCGATGGCATTGCCTGCGCTGGCCTACATTGGCTTTTTGGCCGCGTTGTGGTTAGCGAATCGAGGTCGGACATTGGCTGCTTTTGTAGCGTCTTCTCTTGCTATGACCGGCGTGATTGGTACGGCAGGCATCTCGATGTTCCCCTTTGTGATGCCCTCTTCCACCGATTTGCGTTCAAGTTTAACCGTGTGGGATAGCGTTTCGAGTCATAAAACCTTGGGAATTATGTTGGTAGCAGTGGTTATTTTTATGCCAATTATTATTGCTTATACCCGCTGGGCGTATGGCGTGATGAGTGGCAAGGTGACTGCAGCCTATATCCGTGAAAATGAACACTCGGCTTACTAATCAGAGGGGGAGATAAGATGTGGTATTTTGCGTGGATGTTGGGAATTGGTTTTGCTGTGCTACTGGCTATCCTCAATGCACTGTGGGGGGGTAATGAAGCGGCTCGCCAGCCTGTCGTCGATACCAGAGCGAAGTCGGATCATGTCTGATAGTGCTAGCTCTGTTCGCACTCGCACCCACTGGCCGCTGTTGTTATTGGCCCTGACTATTTTGGTGGTGACCACGGTGTGGCCGCACAGTTTATCGAATGAGGCAGGACAGGCCGATCATTTATTGGCGATGTTGGTCTTTTGGGCGATGTGTGCGAGCTTTATCCGTGGAGTGGGGTTTATTCCCCATCATCGTCTGTGGCGTGTGCTGTTTTCAATCCCTGCGGTAGGTGTTGCCCTGTTGGCGGCCATCGTGAGGGGTGGCGGTGTGTTGAATTAAACCATGCAAAGACCGTGTGATTGGTATGGAGCGCACTGTCGTGCGCTCCAGACAACTCAGTTAGGCTTTGCTATACAGAGCTTCTCCACTTTTTACAAACTCAATTGACTTGACTTCCATGCCTTTTTGCAAGGCTTCTTGCTCTGATAAACCTTGTTTTTCCGCGAAATCACGTACATCTTGCGTGATTTTCATTGAGCAGAAATGGGGGCCGCACATTGAGCAGAAGTGTGCAACTTTTGCACTGTCTTTAGGCAATGTCTCGTCATGGAATTCCCGTGCGCGATCTGGGTCTAGGCCAAGATTAAATTGATCTTCCCAGCGGAACTCAAAACGCGCTTTTGACAACGCATTATCACGAATCTGGGCTCCGGGGTGGCCTTTGGCTAAATCGGCTGCATGGGCGGCAATTTTGTACGCAATAATGCCCTCGCGGACATCCTGTTTATTTGGCAAGCCAAGATGCTCTTTCGGTGTGACGTAACACAACATGGCACAGCCATACCAACCAATTTGTGCCGCGCCAATAGCCGAGGTGATATGGTCGTAACCGGGTGCAATGTCAGTGGTTAATGGGCCCAAGGTATAGAACGGTGCCTCATCACACCATTCCAGCTGCAAGTCCATATTTTCTTTAATCAGCTGCATCGGGACATGCCCCGGGCCTTCGATCATCACTTGTACATCATGCTTCCACGCAATCTGTGTCAGTTCGCCTAAGGTCTTTAATTCACCTAACTGTGCTTCATCATTGGCATCCCATACTGAACCAGGGCGCAAACCATCACCTAAGCTAAACGATACATCATAGGCCTTCATGATCTCGCAGATGTCTTCAAAATGCGTATACAGGAAGTTTTCTTGATGATGTGCCAAGCACCATTTCGCCATGATCGATCCACCACGGCTGACAATCCCTGTCATGCGATTCGCGGTCATGGGCACATAGCGCAACAACACGCCGGCATGGATAGTGAAATAATCGACCCCTTGCTCAGCCTGTTCAATCAACGTGTCTTTGAAGATGTCCCATGTTAAATCTTCTGCCTTACCGCCGACTTTTTCTAATGCCTGATAGATTGGCACTGTCCCAATTGGCACTGGGCTATTGCGGATAATCCATTCGCGGGTTTCATGGATATTCTTGCCGGTAGAGAGATCCATAATGGTGTCAGCACCCCAGCGGATACCCCACAGCATTTTTTCCACTTCTTCTGAAATGGAAGAAGTCACCGCTGAATTGCCAAGGTTGCCATTGATTTTGGTCAGGAAATTACGGCCAATAATCATCGGTTCCAGCTCTGGGTGATTGATATTGGCAGGAATAATCGCCCGTCCGCGCGCCACTTCCGACCGCACAAACTCAGGTGTGATTTCTTCTAACAAAGTCGCACCAAAGCTATGACCTGGGTGTTGGCGTGTCATCATCGCTGCCATTTTTTCACCCTTGGGCCCACCCGCTTTCAACGCAGCTAAATACTCACTGCGGCGTTGATTCTCGCGAATGGCAATATATTCCATCTCAGGGGTAATCACACCCTGTCGCGCATAGTGCATCTGTGTCACATTGCGACCGGCTTTGGCTCGTAGCGGTTTGCGTGTTAATTCAAAACGCAGTGCATCAAGAGCAGGATCATTTGCGCGTTTCTGACCATATTCTGAGGTTGGTCCCGCTAGCTGTTCGGTGTCTTGGCGCTCCGCAATCCAGTTGGCCCGTACAGGCGCTAACCCTTTGGTGACATCGACTTGTATCGCTGGATCGGTGTAAGGGCCGCTGGTGTCATAGACATAAATCGGCGGATTTTTTTCAGCACCAAATTGGCTGGGTGTATCGAACTGGGTGATTTCACGCATCGGCACTTGGATGTCAGGCCGGCTGCCGGTGACATAAATTTTGCGTGAATTGGGGAAAGGTTGAATCGACATTTCTTCAGCTGCGGCTGAAGGTGGGGTGGTATGGGGGGCATTCATGGTGGTGTTCTCCTTGCTGAACAAAGCAGGGCACAAGGAGCGGAAGCCAGAACGGCCGCCTATCGGCCACAGTGGGTTTCCGCTTCCCTACGCCGGTATCAACCGGATCAGGTTCAAAGGGTATGTCTCATCTCTATTCATCACTGAACAGAGAACCCCTAGCGGGAAGCGAGAGTCACTTTTTGATTTACGTCAACTCTCGTGCTAAGTCGCAGCAAGTTAAGATAATCGCTCAATAATTGCAAGCAAAGGCTTGCCGAACCAAGCATTTCTCCCTAGACTGCAGCCCAACCCGTCAGCTTTCTCTCTCGCTGTCGGCTTTTTTTGGTATCAAAAGATGTATTTTTAATCTATCTTTAAGAGGCAATATGGATCAGCAAACCGTCCACCAGTTGGTGAAAGCCACGATTCCCGTGCTGCGTGAACATGGCGTGGCGCTCACCACCCATTTTTACCAGCGGATGTTCCACCACAACCCAGAGCTGCTACAGATTTTTAACCGCAGCCACAATGCGACAGGTAAACAACCGATGGCCTTGGCTGGTTCGGTGTTGGCCTATGCAGAAAATATTGATGATCCTTCGGTATTGGCACCGGTGGTCAATTTAATTGCACACAAACATGCCAGTTTGGGGATTCGTGCCGAACATTACCCGATTGTCGGCAAGCATCTGTTAGCGTCGATACAAGAGGTGTTAGGCGATGCCGCTAGCCCCGAGTTAATTGAAGCATGGGCTATTGCCTATCAAAAATTGGCGGATATTTTTATCCAAGCCGAAAGCCAACTCTATTACGATGCCACCAATCAAGAAGGAGGCTGGTCAGGATGGCGGCCATTCAAAATCAGCCGTAAAGTGATTGAAAGCGCAGAGATCACCTCGTTTTATTTGGTGCCCAGCGATGGAGGCGCTTTGCCACGTTATCGCGCTGGTCAATACACCACCGTTCGCGTTTTTGTACCTGCTTGGAATGTGGTGCAGCCACGCCAATACACTTTATCCGATGCGCCAAATGGTGAATATTTCCGTATTTCGGTCAAACGTGAAGCTGGCAATAACGACACTCCCGCTGGCCAAGTTTCCAATCGGTTACATGAGGCCTTTCATGAAGGTGACATGATCGATTTAGCACCGCCTTTCGGTGATTTCTTCCTCGATGAAGACAGCACGGCACCGCTCTTGTTAATCAGTGGAGGTGTGGGTATCACACCGATGATGGCTATCTTAAACCGCCTGTTAGCCCTAAACAGCACACGGCCAGTGCATTTTATCCATGCTTGCCGCAATGCTGATGTGTTCGCTTTTGGTAAGTCGTTACAACAGCTGGCCGCGACGCACACCCATCTACAGTTACATCTTTTCCACGATCAAGCGCCGGTTGGCAGTACATCAGCTCAAATCGCCCCACTGCAATTATCCGACTTAGCCCCCGTTTTGCCCTTGGCAGAGGCCGAATGTTATCTATGTGGGCCTGTTGGCTTTATGCAAACCCATATTGCGGCGTTACAACAATTGGGTGTGAGCAAACAGCGTATCCATGCCGAACTATTTAGCACGGGTGGCATTGACATCTAATTGCCAGCCAGAGCCAGAACAGGCATGCTGTCTGGCTCTTGTTGTTTGGATGAGACGTTATGCACATCACCCACTTTACTGATCTTGGGCTGCGCGTTTTGATGTATCTGGCGATTGGTCAACGCAACGAACCTGTCACCATCAGTGAAATTGCTGAACAGTTTCATGTGTCGCGTAATCATCTTGTTAAAGTCGTACATCGGCTTGGTCAATTGCAGTGGGTTGCCACCACCCGTGGTAAAGGCGGTGGGTTAGCATTAGCTGCCCCACCACATCACTATCGGCTTGGGACAATTATTCGTACCTTGGAAGAGTGTGATTCTTTAGTCGATTGCCAACAACCGCCCTGTGTTTTGTTCAGTGGCTGCACTTTGAAGCAGGTGTTAGACGAGGCGTTGCATCTGTTTTATCAACAGCTCGACCGCTATACCTTAGCCGATGTGATGAAAAACCAAACGGCAACGACCATCAGTGAATTACAACGTGGCACAGTGGTGCATTGGCTGCAGGCTGTTGGCTAACTTGTTGGCTTAAACCGAGCGGGCTGTCGCCAGTGGCAAAAATAGAGTTAATGGCAAATCGGGCAGCGCAATAAAGCCGTGATGCTGGTAAAAAGTGGCTGCACGCTCATCTTTCGCATCCACCATCAGCGCAAATGCTGCAATCTCAGCACGAGCAGTACGTTCAAGCGCATCAGCTAGCATGGCGCTGCCAAGACCTTGACCTTTGAATGCTTGATCGACCGCTAGGCGTCCCATTCGAACCGCTGGCACCGTGGGATAACGTGGCAATTTTTTGCCTGTGCTGATTGGGAGATCAGCCAATAATAAACTTGCTGATGCCAAGGTGTAGTAGGCAGCGATACGTTGTTCGTCTGTTACCGCTACAAAACAGGCTGCCACGCGGCGACGAATGTCTTGAGTAACTCGCTCTCTCAAGTAATGATCTAACGGTGGCGACTCGCTACAGAATGTCCTACGGTCGTGTGATGCATCTAGCGGTTTGACTAGAAACGGGGCTTTGTTCATGTGTTGCGCAGAAGTTGGTTGCGACGAACAAAAGCGCGTTCTAAAGCGGCATTAGGTTTGGCTGGCGATAACATGGCTTGTGCAAAACATTCTTGATCTGCCAACGATAAGCGAACGACCTCTGCTTGTTCAATCGTCCGTTGAGCAGCTTCTTGAACAACAGACACAACAAAATCAGTCATGGTTCGGCCTTGTAACTCCGCTGCACGTTTCAGCATCGCGTGTAGATCGGTGCTAATTCGTGCTTCGAGACGGGCAGTAGATACACGGGGTGTAGGCATTTTTGTCCTCCTTGGTAAATAATACGGCTATTGGCCGTACAATTCAATGCCGTATAAACATTCTCTAAAACGCTAACCAGTTTGCTAATGCTGTGAAAGCAGGGTAATTGTGGGATAATCGCCGCCCATCGGCATTGTCATACACACTTGAAGCAGGGTGGTTACATGGACTTCGAAAAAGCACGTTTTAATATGGTCGAACAGCAAATCCGCCCGTGGGAGGTTTTGGATCAGCGCGTTCTGGATTTGATGTTACAAATTAAGCGCGAAGATTTTGTGCCAGCAGAGCAAAGAGCGCTTGCCTTTGTTGATATGGAATTGCCCCTCGCCAATGGCGCTGTGATGCTGGCACCAAAAGTGGAAGCACGGATTGCCCAAGAACTGAACTTACGCCCAGAAGACCGTATTTTAGAAATCGGTACGGGAAACGGCTATTTAACAGCTTTATTGGCCAGCCTCGGTCAACATGTTTATAGCGTTGATATCGACGACAACATGATTGAGTCGGCACGCACCAAGCTGGCACATGCTGGTATTCGCAATATCAGTCTCAAAGTCGCTGATGGGATGCAGGGTCTGCCCGACCAAGCCCCTTTTGATGTAATTGTTTTAGGTGGGTCGGTACCTGTGTTACCAGAAGTCCTCAAACAACAACTGACTGTCGGTGGCCGTTTGTTCGCCATTATTGGCGAAGCGCCTTTGATGGAAGCAAAGCTGATTGTGCGCGAGAGCGAACAGGGCTGGCGCGAGACAGTCGTATTTGAAACCTGTACCGGTGCTTTACAAGCCGCACCACAATCTGAAAAGTTCACTTTCTAATGCGTGAAATCTCAGTTGCCGAACTGGCAGAATGGCTTGAAGACACACAACGCACACAGCCCTATTTATTGGATGTGCGCGAAGAATGGGAATTTCAAACCTGTCATCTGGCGAAAAGTATCTTAATCCCGATGGCGACGATTCCCAACCGTCTTAACGACATTCCCGATGAAGTGCCGTTGGTGGTGATTTGCCACCACGGTGTACGCAGCTATCAAGTGGCTGCCTTCTTGGCCCATGCTGGGTTTGAGAATGTGGCAAGCTTGGCGGGTGGGGTTGCCGCATGGGCGGATATTGTTGACCCATCGATGGCAAAATACTAAGCCACTCGTTTTATCTTATTACAACGGCAACAGCCACACTGTTGCCGTTTTTTATTGTGGTCAGACTATGTTGAATTTTCTTGCTTCGAGTTGGAACACCGTTCCCCCTGCTTGGCAACAGGCACTGCAAACCGTACATCCGACCTTGCAGCAGATTGACGCCGCGTTGTTACAGCGCCAACAAGCTGGGGAAACCATCTACCCGCCTGCGCCTACAATTTTTCGCGCTCTCAGCAGCCTCCCCAGCCCTGCCGCCACCAAAGTGGTGATTTTGGGACAAGACCCGTACCACGGTGCAGGTGAGGCCAATGGCCTTGCCTTTTCTGTCAATGCCGGTATCAAACTGCCCCCATCCTTACGCAATATCTATCGCGAGTTACAGAGTGATCTCGACCTACTTGCCCCAAACAGCGGTGAGTTAAGCGGATGGGCAGCACAGGGGGTATTGTTATTGAATAGCGTATTGACGGTTGCAGCTGACCAAGCCGGCAGTCATGGCAAATTGGGTTGGCACAGCATCAGCGATGCGATCATTGCCAGCGTTAACCAACACAGTCCAGCCTGTATCTTTATCTTGTGGGGAAAATGGGCGCAAAACAAAGCGGGGCAGATTGCACCCCGCCATGCCATCTTGACCGCTGCGCATCCCTCGCCCCTGTCGGCCTATCGTGGCTTTTTTGGCAGCCGCCCGTTTTCACAAGCCAATCAATGGCTCACTTCTCACGGACAAACGGCTATCGATTGGGCAAGAACAACGGTTTAATGACCCGGTTTCTCGTCGCGCTCGGTTCCGATGCCACTGGTTGGCGCCGGTGGCAAGCGCGCAAAAACACGGCGCAACCCTTGCCCCCAAGCACGGCGTAGGCTTTGGAAATAGACATCCCGTTCATCAATTCGCCGTGGTGCGGCAGGGTGGAGATCACCTTCGTGCAGGGTGAATAAATCAATCGGCAAACCGACTGACAGATTCGAACGAATGGTAGAGTCGAAAGAAATCAGCACACATTTCACCGCATCTTCTAACGGTGTTGCTGTATCTAACACCCGATCTAAAATCGGTTTGCCGTATTTTGATTCGCCAATTTGGAAATAGGGGGTGTCTTCTGTGGCCTCGATAAAGTTGCCCTGTGGATAGACATGGAATAAGCGCGCGCGCTCACCTGCAATCTGACCACCCACTAAAAAATGGGCGCCATAATCTACCCCACTGCCGCCAACGCTATCGCGGGCAATGACCTCCCGCAAAATCTGCCCCACTTGCACCGCTGCATCGTATAGCGACGGCACATTGAGTAGATGGGGTGCGTCATGTTGGCAGCGACTACGCAACATACTGATGACCGACTGTGTTGTCGCTAAGTTACCCGAATTTAACAACACAATTTGCCGTTCACCGGCTTGGGCAAAGCGGTGCATTTTACGAAATGTCGCCACATGATCGACCCCTGCATTGGTGCGGGAATCAGAGGCAAATACCAAACCTTCGTTTAAACGTAGGGCAACACAATAAGTCATGTAATGTGATCTCTTAGGTTCAACAGCGGGTTATTCTTCAATCACACGAATCTCGGCGCGGGCATGTAGTTCTTCACCACCGCCACCATGCCGGACGCCGCGCACCGGACACGCATCTAAATAGTCTAGCCCCACTGCCAAGGTTAAATGATGACCATCTGGCGTCATGGCATTGCTGATATCAAAGCCATGCCATGCTTCAGCAAACCACGCTTCTGCCCACGCATGACTCGCGACATGCCCTTCATCATCGGTGACCAGATAGCCACTGACATAGCGGGCAGGAATCCCCAACTGGCGGCAGCAAGCAATAAAAACATGACTATGATCTTGGCACACCCCTGCCCCTTGAGCAAAAGCCATTGCCGCCGGTGTATCAGAAAAGGTCTCCCCTTTACGGTATGGCATGGCATCCAGAATGGCGGCGGCCAGTTGTTGCAAACCGGAGGTCGGATCGGTGGCGATGGCAGCAGCAAAGGGTTGTGCAAATTGTCGCAATGCCTGATCGCATTCGGTCAGGGGGGTGGCCCGCAAAAAGACCAACGGCGACAGCAAACCCGCACTTTGTTGCCACGGCTGATCGGTGGTTTCTACTACGCCGCTGGCAATCAGATGAATCTCGTCATGGGGATGATCCAAGGTCAGCACATGGAAAATATTGCCAAACGCATCCACGCCACTGCTGGCTTTTCCGGGGAGGTTTAACTCCCATTCGACAATGCGTTGATGATCGGTGCTGGGAGGGGTCAGACGCAGATATTGTGTGCTGTGATGGGCATGTACATCATAGCGATAGACTGTTTCGTGTCGAATTTCTAACTTCATTATGCTGCCTCCAGATAAGCGCGGTGGATGGCTTCGCCTAAACCATGCACATCCGCCAAGAAACGCGACAGATAGGCGTGTAACCCCTGTTCGAGGATGTCATCGAGGCTGCCATATTCCAACCCAGCCACTAATTTGGCTGCCAGTCGTTTTGCTGGGCGTCCGGTTTCCCCTTGGATGTGGTCCAAAATCGAGCGAATTTCCACCGCACACGCACACAAACTGCGCGGCACGTCGGGCTGTAGAACAAGCAACTCGATGACCCGCCGCGCACTGATGCTGTCGCGGTAAATGGCGCGATAGGCTTCAAAGGCGGATAAGGTGTGTAATAAGGCGCTCCAAGCGTAGTAATCCGGCGCGCTATCTTCGATAGCAGGTGACATCAAATGGCTTTTGACATCTAACAGGCGGGCGGTGTTATCGGCCCGTTCAACGAAAGTGCCAAGGCGGATAAAGTAATACGCATCATTGCGGAGCAAAGTGCCATAGGTTGCGCCACGGAATAGGTGAGAGCGTTCCTTCACCCAGTCGAAGAAATCAGAATAGGCATGGCGACGAGAGGCACGGTCGCGGGCTTCGAGCCAAGTCGCGTTGACGGCTTCCCACATTTCAGCACTGATGGTGCCGCGCACAGCATGAGCGTTATCACGCGCATTTTTCAAACAGCCAAGAATACTGGCCGGATTGCTGCTGTCGAACACCATAAAATTCAGCATGTTTTCTGGTGTGAGCTGTGGATAACGCTGATGGAAACTGTCTAATGTGCCCGTGAGTAACATCGGCACTGCCAGTTCGACTTTGTCACCGCGTGCCTGTGGCATCAATGCTAGGCGATAGCTGACATCTAATAAACGAGCGAGGTTTTCTGCCCGTTCTAATGAGCGCGACATCCAAAATAGCTGGTCGGCGGTTCGCGATAGCATCATGATTTAACCCTCCATTACCCAAGTGTCTTTGGTGCCGCCCCCTTGCGAGGAATTCACCACCAACGAGCCGGCTTTCAGTGCCACGCGGGTTAATCCTCCCGCGACCATTCTCACTTCTTGGCCGGTGGACAAAACAAATGGCCGCAAATCGATGTGGCGTGGCGCAATGCCCGACTCAACAAATGTGGGGCAGCTCGACAAGGCGAGGGTCGGTTGGGCAATGTAGTTGCTTGGATTGGCTTGCACACGGGCGCGGAAGGCCTCGATTTCAGCTTGTGTTGCCGCTGGCCCAACTAACATGCCATACCCACCGGCACCATGGACTTCTTTGACTACCAATTCGCCAAGGTTGGCCAAAACATGGCTTAAGTCTTGTGGTTTGCGACATTGCCATGTTGGGACATTTTGTAAGATCGGTTCTTCGTCGAGATAGAAGCGAATCATGTCCGGTACATAAGGATAAATCGACTTATCATCCGCAACCCCAGTACCGATAGCATTGGCCAAAACGATATTGCCCTTGCGATAGACTGACAATAAACCGGGTACACCGAGCATCGAATCGGGGTGGAATGCCAGCGGGTCGAGGAAGGCATCATCAATCCGGCGATAAATTACATCGACTGCCACGGGCCCGACGGTAGTACGCATAAAGACGTGGTCGTCTTTGACAAACAGATCGCGTCCCTCGACCAATTCCACGCCCATTTGTTGGGCGAGGAAGGCATGTTCAAAGTAGGCGCTGTTATAGGGGCCGGGGGTGAGCACCACCACGGTGGGGTTATCTTTGGGGGTGGCGCGGCGTAAGGTGTCCAGCAGTAAAGTAGGATAATGCTCAACCGGCGCTACGGCATGACGGGTAAACAATTCGGGGAATAACCGCATCATCATCTTGCGGTTTTCCAGCATATACGACACCCCCGATGGTACGCGCAGGTTGTCTTCCAAGACGTAATATTGGCCATCGGCATGGCGAATCACGTCAACGCCGGTGATATGGGCATACACTCGATGCGGTAAATCAAGTCCCTGCATTGCAGGTTGGTATTGGCTGTTGGTAAAGACTTGTTCGGCTGGGATTAAACCAGCGCGGACAATGGCATGGTCGTGATAGATGTCGTGTAAGAAGGCATTGAGCGCTGTCACACGCTGTTTCATGCCGGCTTCTAACATCTGCCATTCTGTCGCGGGGACAATGCGTGGGATGGTGTCGAAGGGAATTAAACGCTCGGCCCCCGATTCATCACCACTCACCGCAAAGGTGATACCCACACGGTGAAACAATAGATCAGCAGCACGGCGTTTTTCTGCCAGTTGGGCAGGGGTTTGTGAATGTAGCCATTCAGCAAACTGTTGATAATGCGGGCGAACGGCACCGCTGGCGAGCAGCATCTCGTCGTGGTGGCGCGCATCCGGTAGGGTCAGGGCATGCATATTGGCTCTCCAAGGCTGTCTTTGCTGTACTCGCAAAGATCATGCCAACGGTTTCGCCCCGTTTTTCAGCACTTTAGTGCCAGCAGTGCATGGTTTCTGCCCCAATACCGCGCCCAACCACGCACTGATTATGCACATGGTGTGCAATGTGGTGCATGATGTCGAATAGACAGGTTAAAGTTGGTTGTGTGGTTGAGCGTTTTTCTCTCGCATTAACAGCGCCTGTTTACGCTCGATGCCCCAACGGTAGCCCGATAAGCTGCCATCTTGACGAATGACACGATGGCAGGGGATGGCGAGGGCCAGTTTATTGGCGGCACACGCACCAGCAACTGCGCGCACGGCTTTGGGTGTATCAATACGTTGGGCGATTTCGGTATAACTTGCTGTTTCCCCGACAGGAATCTCACACAAGGCTTGCCACACACGTTGTTGAAATGCAGTGCCTTGAATATCAAGCGGTAAATCGAGCCCGATAGTCGGGGTTGCAACAAAACGAATCACCTCCGCTAACCAGTTTTCGCAGGCTTCATCTCCTGCAACCAGCATGGCTTTTGGAAAATAATGTTGTAGTTCGTTGATAAGTTGCGCTCGATCTTCCCCTAGCACAATGGCACAAACCCCCTGTTGGCTAGCTGCCACGGCAACCATCCCCAAATCCGACTCGCCTACAGCAAAATGAATCATCATTCCCCCCATGATTAAACGGTATGTAACCCTATGTGTGGAAAGCCTCGAGTTCAGTCCGAGGTCAACAACGAAAAAGTTTAGAGCAGAAACTTAATTAAGGTATTTGTTGCTCTTCGATATATTGCCCCAGAAGATCAACCGACGAAAAGGTTGGGCACCGCTTTGTGCCCAACACCCAAAAATGGCAAAACACTGCCATACGTAATACGAACAGCTTCGCCCTGAATTGAGTGTGGCGGTCTTTTTGTGGTGTGTTGTCGGTCTTCCGTTGCAGTCGTTTGGTAGGCACAAGTCCCGTGCCTACTCTACCTGACTCTCGCTTGAGGCAAGTAAGTCCGCTTTAAGTTTGAATGTCTATTCTGTTTTTCACTCAAATACAAACTCGCTAAAACCTCAGTCAATTAAGGAGGTTTGTGCCCTGCTTTTCTTGCCTTAAGTCAATCCTTTACACTAAGCAGACAGATTGCGGCATGGTACACGGCTGGCAACCGTAACGGCCCTATCCGTCGAAAGTCTGTCCGGCAACGGCAACACTGTCTCTGGAAAGGTGCCAGAATGCGTCGGGAAAGTCATGTCTGTGAGTGAAGTAGCGATATAGGAACAGGAAAAGAATGGTGTGCCGCTTAGCGCACTTTTTTGAAAGCAGAAGAGATGGTTAAGTTATGGTGGTATCTCCCTGTATGCAGCATGATCGCTGCTACAGCGATCGCAGCACCACGGGTCTGTACCGATAAACCGCCATCGCTGTGGCTGCCAGAGGAACAGCTGGTGTCTCGCTTAAAAAAGCAAGGTTATAAATTGCGCGAATTTGAGTACGAACGCCACTGCATTGAAATCAAGGGGTGGGATAAGAACGGACAGCGAGTGTGGTTGGCGGTCGATCCAACAGATGGCCGAGTTGTGACACAGAAAATAGAACATCCCCACGAGTGAAAGGGCAAGGAAAATGCGAGTGCTATTAGTTGAAGACGATGCCTTACTCGGCGATGGCGTAGAAATGGGCCTGCGGCAAATTGGTTTTAATGTAGATTGGATGAAAGATGGCGTTAGTGCCCGCGCCGCGCTCTCTGCTGCACCTTATGATGCAGTGGTGCTCGATCTTGGGTTACCTCGTTTATCTGGCCTCGAGGTTCTAAGCGGTTGGCGTCAAATGGGCTATACCGTGCCAGTGTTAATCCTGACCGCACGAGATGGTATCGAAGACCGCATCCAAGGTTTGAATGCCGGTGCGGATGACTACTTGGTCAAGCCCTTCGCTTTAGGTGAATTGGTGGCGCGCTTACGTGCCCTGATCCGCCGCTCGCATGGCCGCGCTAATCCGGTCTTGGAGCATGGCGATGTGATTTTAGATCCACAAGCGCATACCGTCACACGGAATGGCACTGATATTGACCTGACTGCCCGTGAGTTTCAATTATTAGAACTTTTTATGGAAAATCGGGGACGGGTGTTGCCGCGTGCCTTGTTAGAAGAAAAGCTATACGGCTGGACACAAGAACTCGATAGCAACGCACTCGAAGTTCACATTCATCATCTACGAAAAAAACTCGGCAGCGGTTTTATTCGTACCTTGCGTGGCGTGGGTTATCAATTAGGTGAGGTTGATGCGACATCCCACTGATGTTGTCAGCGCTTCGTTACAACGCCGGCTGTTGGCGGCCTTGTTGATTGCGCTTCCCTTGGTTTGGATTGCTTCGGCTGCTTTTAATCTTTACGCCGCCCATGATCGCGTCAATGAGCTGTTTGACACCGAACAGGCCTTTTTTGCGCAGATGCTAGCTTCGGTCAACTTGGAAGCACAAAACAGTGGTTTAGGGATTCGCCCCACCTCGCCCCGTCGTTTGCGTGAGCTGTTTGAAGACAGTGAAAACGATATTGATGACGATATTATTTTCCAACTGCGTGATGCCTCGGGCCGTCTGGTGTTATCAGATGTGAACTATACCGACTTGCCATTCCGTTTTGATGCCATCGGTTTTATGGATGAGCGTGTTGACGGCAAAATGTGGCGATTGTTTTACTTTCATGACGAGGATAATGGCGCATATGTGATGGTCGGCCAACGCATGAGTTCGCGCACAAAACTGGTTTGGCGGTTGGCGTTGGGACAAATGTTGCCGTGGATTGTGGCCTTGCCAGTGTTGTTCTTGGCGCTGTGGTGGGGCGTGCGGCAAGGGTTGAAACCGCTGAATCAACTCAAACAAGATTTAGCCCACCGCAGCCCCGACAATCTGACACCCATCACCCAAAAAGTCCCTGAGGAAGTACAACCCTTGGTGGATGAACTCAACCATCTTTTTGCTCGATTACATCAGGTATTAAGCAAAGAACGCCGTTTTACGGCTGATGCAGCGCATGAATTGCGTACCCCTCTGGCGGCTTTACGCGTCCAAACCGAAGTAGCCAAACTGAGCGAAGATGAAGTCAGTCGCCAGCGCGCATTAAATAAAATTTTGAGTGGTATTGATCGTGCCACGCGGTTGGTTGAACAGTTACTGACCTTGGCGCGTTTAGATCATTTGGACCAAGTGCCTGATCGGCAGCGAGTAGATGTGATGACGTTGGCGGCCAGCGTGATGTTAGAACTCGGCGAAGGTGCAGCACGGCGCGGCGTCGTGGTTGAGCCGATTGGCGAAGTCCCTGCGCTGTGGATCGAAGGTTCACCCGCCTTTTTATCGATTTTACTGCGTAATCTCATCGACAACGCCATTCGCTATACACCAAACGGTGGGCGGGTGTGGATTGAGTCGAATGAATCGACCTTAACCGTGTGTGATAATGGCCCCGGGGTGGAGGCGGCATGGCTGGAGCGTGTCCGTGAGCGTTTCTCACGGCCCGAAGGGCAGCAAGCAGAAGGGAGTGGTTTGGGTTTGTCGATTGTTGAGCGCGTGGCATTGCTGCATGGTTTAGCACTGCACTTAGCCAATCATCCCCAAGGCGGCTTTCGCGCCACCTTACGCCGACAGTCGAATTAAGTTGAGGGCGGGGTGTCCTCTGGGTCGGTCTTTTTTCCATGACCGATGAACATCACCCAAACATGAAACACCGCACCAGCAAGGGGAATCACGGCCAACAAAATCACAAAAAACCATTCCAATGGCGAAAAAAGTTCAAGCATGTTTTATAAAAACGCAGAATAGATAACAGCTTGATTATGCCCCACATTGCGGTGGTTTTTCATAGAATCTCCGCAAGGAAACCCCTGACTTGAGTCAGGGGAGGAATTGCGGGTGCGCGAAGCGCTCCCTGTGGTATAAACTGTGACGCATGGTCGATGTCGTCACAAAACGTAATTACTTCTATCAAACGGCCTACCATGTGATCTGGTGCCCGAAGTATCGGC
>NZ_BAAGTM010000019.1:0-38399 GCF_054781915.1 Aquaspirillum soli
AACTGCCTGCTCGGAATTCGTATTTTGACAAGCCGTAGGAATCCCACAAGCTCATGTGGATACCCTTGAAGCGAACTTGGCCATTTTTGTAGGTTAACGCACCTTTTTTAAAGGGAATCCAGCCGAGATCGAATTCACCCATGATCGGGTTGCCCGCTTCTGGACCACCCGCGATATACGCCCGTGCCATTTTTTCACCCGTTTGGTACCACTGCCCCAAACGCTGTTCAATTTCAGCAATCTGTTGCAAGCCTTGGGTGTCATGTTGTTGCTGATAGTGACGGCGTAGAATTTCGAGGTCGTGAAAAAACAATTTTTTGGCTGCTGCGGCTTCTTGAAAGCCATCATCTAAATCATCAAGCCCACGGGTGGCAGAAATATCAGTGAGCCACTGTTGCATCTGAACCACCTGCATTTGCATGTCTTTTGCCACCATCGCATTCGGCATACCTTGATTTTTCACCACATCCAGTTCTTGCCGCAGATGTGAAAAAGAGAGGAAAGACACGGCAAATAACAATGCCAGCAACACACCAACGAATGACACAATCAGAAAGATTTTGTGGGCAACTTTGATACGGTGCAGCATAGGTGGCTCCAAAGCAATGGCAGTGGTGGTTAAGACAATGTGCTGATTTTAACAGAGTCTTAAATTGCCTTTCTGCAATAACTGGCACAGAATCTAGCACTGCACCAATTTGATTAACATGTTTTGCACAGGATACAAAATGACTTGTTACTTTGAAGATCTCAGTATTGGCCAAAGCGCAGAATACGCAAAAACCATTACCGAAGCCGATGTGCTGTTGTTCGTTGCAGTGTCGGGTGATGACAACCCTGTTCACATCAATGCCGAATACGCAGAAACCACCATGTTCAAAGGTCGTATCGCTCACGGCATGTTGTCGGCAGGTTTTATCTCCACCGTGTTAGGCACCCGTCTGCCCGGCCCCGGCACCATCTACCTCGGTCAAAACCTGAAATTCAAAGCTCCTGTTCGTATCGGTGATACCGTGACAGCAAAAGTGACCGTGACGGCACTGGATCCTGCGAAAAAACGTGTCACCCTCTCTACCGTGTGCACCGTCAAAGGCAATGTGGTTATCGACGGTGAAGCGGTTGTGATGGCACCAAGCAAAGGTTAATCACGATGGCGAGTTCTGCACACATCATCGCGATTACCGATGGACAAGGGCAGATTCTCGAACCGCTGTGGCTAGAACGTGCTGCAGCGGTCCATCGCCAACTGCGCCCGATGTTGCCAGAAGCCTATGCCGAAAAAATGCAAAGGGTGTTTGCTGGTGGGGCAAGAATGGTGGTGGCGGTACAAGATGAAGTGGTCGTAGGCTTGGCTTTGTACCGTTTATACGAGAATACCTATGAGAATTTACGGTTGTATGTCGATGATCTGGTCACCGACGAGACCGCCCGTTCGCAGGGAATTGGCAGTCTGTTGTTAAATTGGTGCGAAACCCACGCGAAAGCACAAGGTGCAGAATGGTCGGTACTCGACTCTGGCACTTGGCGCACCGATGCCCACCGCCTTTACTTCCGTCACGGCTTTGTCATCAGTTCGTTTCACTTCACGCGCAAGCTGTCTTAGTCTTGCCCGAGATGTCCCAGCGGGCATCACATCGTTTTTTGATGTGGTTCCCCCGCCATAAGCTTTTCGTTTATTTCGTTTATCGTTTACCATGGATAGCTAAGCAATCGCATTTCCAAGGAAAAAACGATGAAAACTCTTTTGTCTCCATTACCGACAGCAGAGGAGGTCGCTCTTGCCCGTGAGAGTGGCCGCGCACTTTCAGCTTATCTGCATGTTGGTTCAAACACACAACAAATCGATATTTTTGATGATCAAGGGGCACCACATCCAGTCTGCATCCCAAGGTCAGCTTTGCGTCTACTGGTGGATGTGCTCACTGAAATTGGGGAAGGTAACGCAGTCAGTATTATCCCTGTTCACGCAGAACTCACGACCCAAGAAGCCGCTGATGTGCTGAATGTGTCTCGGCCACACTTGATTAAACTGCTGGAAAATAAAGAAATTCCCTTCCATAAAACGGGTACTCACCGGCGGGTACGTTATCAAGATGTGATTGCATATAAAGAGCGGATCGATGCCGAGCGCCGTAAAGTACTTGATACGTTGACGGAACAAGCACAAATGCTGGGAATGGGGTACGAATGAGTTCCCATCTAACAGTCGTTTATGATGCCTGTGTTCTCTATCCAGCCCCACTGCGAGATTTGCTCATGAGGTTGGCTTTAACCGACCGTTTCCGTGCCCGCTGGTCAAACACCATCCATGATGAATGGATCCGGAATTTGCTCAAACAACGCCCTGAAATTAGTCCGGCTACCTTAGAAAAAACCCGTCAATTGATGAATGCCAACGTTAGGGATAGTTTAGTTGAGGGATTTGAGCATCTGATTCCTGCTATTCAGTTACCCGATCCAGATGACCGACATGTCGTAGCGGCAGCAATACACAGTGGCGCAGAAACCATCGTGACGTTTAATTTAAAAGATTTCCCAGCCACAGCGCTAGAACGCTACAACCTAGATGCCCAGCATCCGGATGACTTTATCGTTGATTTATTTGATTTACATCCAGCTTCAGTGCTACAAGCCCTAGCTGAACAACGAGCAGCATTAAAGAACCCACCCAAGACTGCAGATGAGCTGCTCGAAATTTTGTTGAAACAGGGCTTAACTCAGACAGTGGCACTTCTCAAAGATTGGAAGATGGCCTTTTAAGAGGCTTAACTGGGTTCAATTCCCCAGCCGCACCATTTCAAGTTGTCGAATTGAACGACCTAAAAAGCGTTCGCCGATGCTTTGAAAGCGTAAGGGAATGTCTGTCACATAATAGTGATAGTTCGGCATCTCTCGCTGGGGATTCAGCAAACCAAGTTCGCTCAAGCGGCGGGCGGTGGCTTCGGCAGTGGTGACAGCAGAATCCACAATCGTCATCTCATCACCACACACTTGCTGCAACAACGGTTTAATCAGAGGATAGTGCGTACACCCCAACACCAGCGTATCGACATCCTCGACTAAGACAGACTTCAAATATTCTTCCGCAGTCAACCGCGTTACCGGATGATCTAACCATCCTTCTTCCACCAACGGTACAAACAAAGGACAGGCTTGCGAATACACACGCACGTCAGGATCAAGATGATGAATAGCGCGTGCATAGGCGTTACTGTTCACCGTTGTCGGCGTTGCAATCACCCCAATCGCACCGGAATGGGTCACCCGCGCTGCCGCACGGGCGCCAGCATCAATCACATCCAGCACAGGCACCTCACCTGCCACCTGTTTTACCACCTCAACCGCCACCGCTGCCATCGTATTGCACGCAATAATCAAGGCTTTGACTTCACGCTGTAGCAAAAACTCGGCAATTTGACGGGTAAAATCTTCAATCGTGGCGACAGACTTCACCCCGTACGGCACCCGAGCACTGTCACCAAAATAGACAATATCTTCAAACGGCAATCGGTCCATCAGTGCGCGAACCACGGTCAGTCCGCCAATCCCAGAATCAAAAACGCCTATTGGCCGCCGGTCGGCTGTGCTCATTCCGTCTTACTCACTTTCAAAAAACAAATGGCTGTTTGAGGTGCGAGGCATCATACCACGCCATGTTGTGCCAACGCCCACCCGACATGCTCCCGCACTAACTCGGAGGCATCCGCCGCCCGCTGCTGTAAAGCCTGAATCACATCGGGCTGAGTGAGTGCATTCCCCAAAGCAACGGCAATATTACGCGACCATTGTTCAAAACCGATCCGGTAAATGGCGCTGCCTGCCATTCTTTGGGCAAACTCGGCTTCAGTCCAATGGAAAAGTTCAACCAGCGTTAATTGATCGAGCTGGTGACGCGTTGCAAAATCAGTGAGGGGGCTCAGTTGGGCAAAGCGATTCCACGGGCACACCAACTGGCAATCATCACAGCCATAAATGCGATTCCCCAATAAAGGGCGCAGCTTGTCTGGGATTGGGCCACGGTGTTCAATCGTTAGATAAGACACACACAGCCGAGCATCGACCTTATACGGCTCTACAATTGCCCCCGTCGGACAGGCATCTAAACAACGACGACAACGCCCACAGTGCGCCGGCACGGGTTCCGTTGTCGGCAAGGGCAAATCTGTCACTATCTCACCCAGAAAGAAAAACGACCCCTCACGGCCATCCAGCAATAAAGTGTGTTTACCGCGCCAGCCAAGCCCCCCCGCCTGTGCTAATTCAACCTCCATCAGCGGCGCACTGTCAGTGAAGACACGATAACCAAATGGCCCAAGATAGTCTGTCATCTGGGTTGCCAATTTTTGTAAGCGTTGCCGCAACACTTTGTGATAATCGCGTCCTAAGGCATAACGAGAAATATACCCTTGCTGAGATTGGGCAAGGGCTTGTTGTGCTTCGGCAGGCGAATGAGGCAAATAAGGCATCCGCAGAGACAAAATACTGACCGCGCCCTCGACCAATAACGTAGGGTCGGCGCGTAAATGGGCATGATGTTGTAAATATCCCATCTCACCATGACAGCCCTCAGCCAGCCATGCTTGCAAACGGGCAACCGCTGCAGGTGAGATATGAGCTGCACTGACCGACAATCCAGAAAACCCTAGCGCATCGGCCCAGACTTTGATTTGCTCAAGAAATCCGCGATAATCAACCACTTGCGGCACCGCTATTTGATAAATTCTTTACCATTTATGACCTATTCTTTTGACAGCCTGACGATTGATTTACCCGATGAAGAGGCTACATTGGCCGCAGGCCACGCACTGGCACAGTGTTTGCGGCCCGGTATGACCGTCTATCTACAAGGTGACTTGGGCGCAGGGAAAACCACCCTCAGCCGTGGTTTGCTACGGGGATTGGGTCATCAAGGCCGAGTAAAAAGCCCAACTTACACCCTCGTTGAGCCCTATTCTTTGGCAAAAGCAGAAGTGTATCATTTCGACCTCTATCGTTTTGCCGACCCCGATGAGTGGTTTGAAGCGGGGTTTGATGAATATTTTCATCCACAATCGTTGGTCTTGATTGAATGGCCCGACAAGGCCGCTGGTTTAACCCCACCACCCGATCTGACGCTGGCGCTTGCAGTCCACAATCATGGTCGGGTGTTGCAGCTTTTTTCTCATACAGATACGGGACGCATATGTCTGAACACGCTATCGATCTAAACCGCCGCCGTTTGTTACAAGCGGGTGCAGCTGGTTTATTGCTCACCGTATCGCGAGTGGGTTTTGCGGCGGCCAGTGAGATTATTGCGGTACGAACATGGCCTTCCGACACCTATACTCGCGTCACCCTCGAAGCCTCCAATTCCCTCAAGTTCAAGTATTTCACCATTAAAGACCCCGAACGGCTGGTCGTGGATGTGGAAGGGGTGCAGTTAAACGCGATGTTGCGGGCACTCAATGGGCAAGTGGTGGATGATCCTTTTATCCGCGCTGCACGGGCAGGTCAATTTACACCAACCACCGTCCGCATCGTGCTCGACCTCAAAAATGAAGTCAGTCCACAGGTCTTTACACTACCGCCGGTGGCTGAATATCGACATCGACTGGTGATCGATCTCTACCCGACCCACAGCGATGACCCGTTGCTGGCACTCCTCAACGAATTCAACAAAGGTGACTTAGACAAAGACGATAAGAGCGCACAAAGTCAGGCTGACAAGCATCAGAAAAAAGCGGAACGTGATAGTAAAAGCGATAAGTCTGACCAAACAGAACCAGACAAGACAGCGAAAACAGATAAAAACGATAAGCCGCGTCGGGACAGCAAACGCGATCAAGACGATGATGACAAACCGAGTAAAAATAACAGCCGTGGAACACGCCCTTTTACCGTTATGATCGACCCCGGTCACGGTGGAGAAGATCCGGGTGCGATTGGGCCATCCGGAACGCGAGAAAAAGATGTGGTCTTGGCGATTTCGCGTTTGTTGAAAAAACGCATTGATGCCATGCCGGGTATGCGTGCCTATCTCACCCGCGATGCAGATATCTTCATTCCTCTTGGGGTTCGCGTGGCGAAAGCGCGACAAGTCCGCGCTGATTTATTTATTTCGGTCCATGCTGATGCTTTTATTCAACCAAGTGCACGCGGCTCATCTGTCTTTACCTTGTCCGAGAAAGGTGCCACCAGTACCGCTGCCAAATGGTTGGCACAAACACAGAACGATGCCGATTTGGTGGGTGGGGTGAAAATCAACACCAAAGATAAATATCTGGCACACACGCTGTTAGACCTGACACAAACCGCAACCATCAATGACAGCGTGCGTTTAGCTAACTCGGTGTTAAAACAACTCGGGGGCATCAACCGCTTACACAAAAATCAGGTCGAACAAGCAGGATTCGCGGTGCTAAAAGCCCCTGATATTCCTTCGATTTTGGTTGAAACTGCGTTTATCAGTAATCCAGACGAAGAAGCTAAACTGGTCAACCGCGCCCATCAAGAGCGTATTGCCGATGCCATGCTACAAGGCATTAAGTCCTATACCAATCGCGGCCCGATTGTCGCGCGCAGTTAGGGTCGAGCAGGTGGTCGATCAAATGGCAGGGAATAGAAAATATCAACTGCATTTTCCGACCCCGTGCGGCCAACCAACGACCAATGCTTCGACAATCGGTAGCTCATTAACATCAGCTGTGTGGTGCCGGACAAACTTTGTTGATAGCTAATTGAGAGCGCATCGGATAAACGCTTACCAACCGAGAGCAGCTGTTGTTGTGGGCTTTGTGCTTGAGTGCCTTTGACTTGCCGAATCGACAATTCATCTAAACCCAAGGTATCAGCAATACGTTGTTGCACAGAAACCGCATCGCGATCTGACAGCAGCGCACTGCCGGCGGCAAGTAATAGCCCAACATCGCCACTACTGCCACCGGCAAAACTATCTCGTCCCAAAATCAACCACGACAGCTTTTGTGCATCGGGCACCGTAGGCTCTGATACCAAACGCGCTTTTGGTTGCAATGCCGAGCCAGTGATAGCCACCCCAGCCTCCACAGCCAAGCCACGGCGCATAGCGACAATATCCAGCGCCGGATTATCCGCCAATCCTTGGAACGTGACTTCACCGCGCTCAATGGCTAATTCCTGCCCATAAGCAGTAAATTTACCGCGATCGACTCGAATGACGCCGCTTAGCTGTGGCGCTTGCTTGGGGGGCGCTTTTAATAACAATTCACCAGATAACCACGCATCCACGCCACGCCCCCGCACGCGCAACGCTTCCTCCGGTAGGCTGATTGTTAACTGCACTTGTAACGGCAACGCGGCCGGCGGCGCAGGCAAGGGACGGGGGTGCCCTTTCACCACTACATCAGAGGCCAATTGTGGCGCATCCCCCTCTGGCACATCCATCATCCCCCGTACCACCACCAATTTCCCCAACAACTGAATCCCCGAAGCATCCACTGTTGCCTGTGTTTGTCCAGAGACCACCAGTTCACGCGAGGGGGTTTGGCGTAGCAATAACTGGTCTAACACCAACTCAGCCCGACCACGGACGGGAGAGGTCAGGAGATCAAATTGACCATTTTGCAAACGCAAACTGCCTTGTTGACCTTGAAAACTCAGGGTATCAATTTGCAAGCGGCTATCACGCATTTGGGCGCGGAGCTGACCCTGTTGCCACGCAATCCCATATTGCTCGGCTTGTATCGCCAAACGATCACCAGACAGTTGACCTTGCCACAACGGGCGTTGCCAGCTGCCTGTCAACGTCAAAGCCGCAGCGAATTGACCGCTCGCTTTTCCTTGCGGCCATAGTGCATGGCTAATCGGCGCTAAATCTGCCAATTGCCATTGCACTTGGCCTTGTAAGGGGCTGTCTGGGCGAAGCTGTCCTTGTCGCAACGGCAGTTGCACCGATGCGGTCAATTGTCCGGCAACGCTTTGCCAGTGTGTCCGCAAGGTGAGTTGTTGTTGGGCAAACACCGCTTGTAATGTCGCTTGTCGCAGTTGTAATGGCAAAGGCTGACTGGCGGTGTGTTGGGGAATAACAGTCATGTCACCCTGTTCTCGCTGCAAATTCACCTGCCCCTGCCATTCCCCTGCTTGATGTTGCACATTCCATTCCGCAGCCAGTTGTAGCTGACTTTCTAGATGCCAATCAGGTTGTTGTAGCCACGTTGCCGGTAGCCACAAGGTCGGCACCACCCCTTTTGCCCAGCCTCGGCTTTGCCATGCTTGTGGTCGCCATTGCAGCTGCTGTAGGGCAATTTCACCTTGTGCCAGCTTAAAACGTGCGTTTTCTAACGAAATTGCCGAGGGGGACACCATCAATGCCGTCGGTGCCATTAACGTGACGGAATAGGCACCCGCTTGTTGTTGCCATTGCTGCCATGTACCACGCCACGTCACATCATGCTCTTGAAATCCACCCTGCCACCGCAGTTGATTTTGTACTGCTTGCCCAGCGACGTCAGCGGTCATCTGTAACTGCAGCTGATGGTGTTGGCGTTGCCCCTGCCCTTGTAACGACAGCTGAGATACCGCTATGTTTTGACGGGGTAGACGCAATTGGCGCAGAGCCAAATTGATTTTAAATGGGCTGGCAGCGGCCAATTGCAGCTCACCACGCCCTTCAGCCTCTGCCAAACTCAACCATTGTGGCCATACCACTTGTTTGGCCTGTAATTCAAACTGGACTTCTGGTGCCGTAAAACGGCCGGCGAATTGTGCTTTAGCCTGTACCTGCCCGCTGAAATCGCCCCCCAACTGCGCCAAGTTAGGTGCGTGAATTTGTGCCGTCAACCGATCACCCACCTGCCCAAAGGCACCGGCTAGCGACAGCTGATTACTGCCCAAACGCAGCGATAACTGTGGCACTTGTAAGCGTTCGGCTTGCCACTGCAACTTGCCTTCACCTTGCAAGGGCTGTTGTTGCAGTTGACTCGGCAACATGACAAATTGCAGTTTGCCCAACCATTCGGCGTGCCATTGCCCTTCGGCGGTAAACGATAAGCCCAGTTTGCCCTGCGGCCAATCCGGATGATAGTGCGCTGGATTCAAGCCTTGCAGTTCACCGGTCAGTGATAGTTTCGCCGGCTGTTGTCTCGTGGCGGCTTGCCACGCCCCAGCGGCCTGTAATGAACCAGCCCCATCTTGCAACCGCAATTGCGACAGTTTGACCGCATGTAAAGCCAAGGTGCCACGCGGATCACCGACCAACTCGGCCGCCACGGTCAGACGACGTTGTTGTTCAGTGATATTCGCCTGTAATAGCAGTGCTTGCCACGGGCCAGCCAGTTGCCAATCCAATACCGGTTGTAGCGGTGGTAATTCAGGGGCCAACTGAGCGAGTTGTAAGGGTTGCGTGGTCTGTAACTGTGCTTGCAAGTGCTCAGCACTGACTTCCATTGCGGCCTGTAACTGCCCACCGAGGGTATCAATCTCTAAGTGGTCAACGATCAGTTTTGGTTCGCGCCATTGCCATTTCGCCACCACCTGACGAACAGGGAAGCCATTTCCCCATTTCGCAGGTTGTTGATTGTCTAACCAAAATTCGCCTTGCATCGCCTGTTGGTCACCCTGTGCCCGAAATTCGGCTTGCCATTGTCCGGCCGGTAAAGTGGGCAACCACTGTTGTGGATTAAACTGCCGCACATGACCTTGTAACCAAGCGATTTTTTGCCACGGTGTTGCTGCAAAAGGAAAGGCAGTGAGTTGAAGATGGCTATTGAAATCGGTGGCGTGGCGCGCCTGCAAAGTCACACCAAGACGTGCTAACTGACCACGCAATGCAAGCGTGCCGTGGGCAGTGGCTTGTCCTGCTTGAAAATCGATATCAGCTTGTAGTGGAAATGGCGCTTTGCCATCAAGGCGCATACGGCCTTGGGCCTGTGCAAGAAGCAGCGGACTATCGAGTTGTTGCAGTTGTAATTGATGTTGCCGGCCATCGCTGTCAAAACGTAACGCCACTTGCTGCATAAACAGCGTCTGTTCTGAGCCCCATAACAGCGCCCCCAGTTCAAAACGATCCACAGCCACCGCTAACGGCAGTTGTAAATCTGCTGGGACTTGTAGCGGAGAATCATCTCCTTGGCTGGTAATATGAAGCTGCCCAAGTTGGAACTGCCGCCAATGCAGTTGACCTTGCCATAAGGCGGGGAAGTTCCAATCCCAGCGCAGTTGAGACAAGCGCACTTGCATAGTCGGCAACGTCAGGACAATGCCCTGCGCCTGCCATTTTTGGGTCACAATGCCTTGACTATCGGCGATGGCAACAACGCCTTGCCCCCAATGATTGAGCTGATCGACCGCCCACCGGCTGCCCCCCTCGCTGCTCAATAAGCCCAATAGCCATAACAGGCCAGCAAGCACAAGCAAGAAAACAGCACTTCCCCATCGCAGCAAGCGTCGCACTTACCACCCCATATTCAAAGCAAAATGCAAGCGCCAGCGTTGCGTCGCTTCACCATAGGCCACATCAAAAGCCAACGGCCCAACTGGGCTGGCCCAACGCGCCCCCACACCATAGCCGCGTTTCAAGTTCAAGGCGGGCCAATGACTGGTGGCATCACCTACGTCAATAAAAACGGCACTGCCCCATTGGGGGGTCATTGGGTAAACATATTCCGCACTGGCTGCCATCATCACCCGTCCACCTAACACACTTTGTCCTTGCCGCACACCTAGGCTTTCAAAGTCATAGCCACGGACAGTTTGACTGCCACCGGTACGAAACAATAAATCGGTGGGAACGTCCGCCCCTTGTTCTGCCCACACTTGCCCCGCCTCGGCGCGCAATAATAGATAGCCCCAACGGCGTTCCGGCAGAGGGAGATAGCGAACCCCTCGGGCATAACCGCGCACCATTGAGGTATCAGACAATGCCCCACGCACCGCCCCCCCGAGTTCAAATTGCCACGCATAACCACGTTGCGGATTCAGGGCAGGCGTCAGTTGCCGTTGGCTCCACACATAGTTAGCCCACAACACTTGCGTCCGCCGAACGGGTGCAGCTGCCGGTTCGGCCCGTTCCCGTTGGTATTGCAACGCCAGCGTGGTGTCAATTTGCTGACGTTGTCGGCTGCGGCTGAGAGAAATTTTGTCACGTTGCAATGGCAGGTTTTCTAAATCTTGTCGCTCTTCCACAAAGCCAAAGCGATGGCGATAACCTTTTTCATCGACAGGCAGCCGTACACCCAATTCAAGCTGCTGTTGTTTCTGTTCCCATTTCAACCCCGCCTCGGCCATCCAGCCCCACCCGAAAAGGTTATGATGACGGTAGTTCATTTCGCTGCGGTAGCCGGTGTTACTGCTATAGCCTGCCCCCAAGGCAAAACGCTGTTGTGGCCCTTCTTCGACCGCCACACGAACCGGAATCTGTTGGGCCTGCGCCAAACTGACATCACTATCGACAAACACCCGAGCAAAATAGGGCGTACTTTGCAAAGCCGTTTGAAAATCTAACAGACTATCTTGCCGATAATCGTCGCCGACCTGAAATGGGGCAAGGTGGCGAATCACGGTATCGGGATAGCGTTGTAACCCGTCAATACTGATAGCCCCTAAGCGATAGGGGGCACCACTGTCATAGCGCAGCACCAATTTGGCTTGCGCGGTTTCAGGATCCACCTCTGCTTGGCTAAACGCCAGTGTTGCCGCAGGATAGCGGTCAATTAACAGCTGTTGCAGCCCCTTTTTTTTCGCCTCTGCCCACAATGCACTGGTAAAAGGCAGCCCGCGTTCCAATCCCATTGCTAGACGCATTTGCCGCCGCCGTGCGGCATAGTCATCGCGTTGTGCAATCTCACCTTCGAGCTGAAATTGCACTTCGCCGATGGTCGTTTGTGGGCCTAATTCAACGATAAAACGGGGTGGGTGGCTGGTATCGTCCAAACGGACAACCGAGGAAAAATAGCCTTCGCTGGCTAATAGATCATGGATATGTTGCGGTGTCTGTTGTAACAAGCGCTGCCACTGCGCCTCACTGACGCGGTCATCACCGCGCCAGCGCATCACTTCCAGATGTTTTTCTAACAGGCTACGCAATGAATCATCGGCAAGTTGGATAACCAGCTGCGGCGCCGCCAATGCTGACGCACACAGCAGCCATCCCCCCATCACGCCGAGCACCCCGCGCCAGCGCATCACGGTAATTTCCGGTACTGCACATCGAGGATTTCAATGTCCTCAAACCCAGCAGGGGTACGCAAACGCACCACATCGCCTTCTCGCGCCTTGAGTAAGGTGCGCGCAATCGGTGAAATCCAACTCACCCGCCCTTGGCTGAGATCCACTTCGTCAATCCCAACAATCGACAGCGTTTGTTCTTCACCACTTTGCCGCCATACCGTTACCGTCGCGCCGAAAAAGACCTGATCGGTGGCTTCGCGGGTTTCTGGATCAACCACTTCGGCGATTTCCAACCGCTTGGTCAAAAACCGAATGCGGCGATCAATTTCACGCAATCGCCGCTTACCATACAGATAGTCGCCATTTTCTGAGCGGTCACCGTTTCCTGCGGCCCAACTCACCACATTCACCACTTCGGGCCGTTCTTTATGCACCAGCTGGTACAGCTCATCTTTCATGCGCTGCCAACCAGCTGGCGTCATATAGTTACGGCCGGTTGGCAATTGCTTCAGTTCTTGTTCATCTGCCTCATCATCGGCAGCAAAATCATGACCTGACATACTCACTCACGTGCTAAACCGTTCACATCCAAGCCAGCCCATTTCATCACCTGTGCCGCTTCGCTGGCGTTCAGCTCATAAAACTGGCCGCGTTTTAAGCGGGGTGGCAAAGTCAACGCACCAAAGCGCACCCGAATCAAGCGGCTCACCGTCAAACCAACAGCCTCAAACAAGCGCCGCACTTCGCGATTCCGACCTTCACGAATAATCACTCGATACCAGTGGTTGGCACCTTCGCCGCCTTGGTCAATCAAACGGTCAAATTTTGCCGTCCCATCTTCCAACTCGATCCCAGCCAGTAACGATTTTTTTAACTCATCGGTCAACTCGCCCAACACTCGCACAGCGTACTCGCGCTCGACCTCAAAACTTGGGTGCATCATCCGATTGGCCAATTCGCCGCTGGTAGTCATCACCAACAAACCACTGGTATTCAAATCCAAACGCCCCACCGCCACCCAACGGCTGGAATGGGCTTGCGGCAGACGGTCAAACACAGTGACTCGACCTTCTGGATCATCGCGGGTTACCAACTCACCTTCTTGTTTGTGATAAATCACAATCCGTGGCAAACGATCAGGCCAACGGATAAACACAGGTTTACCGTCTAAACGCACTTTATCATCTGGTGAAACACGGTCACCCAGCTGTGCAGGACGATGGTTAATGGTGACACGGCCAGCCTGAATCAATTCTTCCATCGCACGGCGTGAACCCAAACCAGCCAAAGCCATCGCTTTTTGCAAACGCATCGCTGGCAAATCCTCTGGTTTTACCCGCAGATCTTTTAAGCGTTCAATGCGTAACTGCTCTTTGTGCGAAGGCGCACGCAATGCCAGTTTTTTCGCCCGTTGTACCGCGACATACGACCCTTCGGCAGGTCGGCTGCTCGCTTGGTTTGGACGGGGGCCAGCTTCAGGATGACGCGAGAAAGCAGGCTTAGCCGGTGCTGCGTTGCGTTCTTGCCGTTCTTGATAATCTGGGGCGGGACGTGGCCGTGTTTCACCATCCGCCGAACGGGTTTTAGCAGGATACGGACGGCCACGACCACCAGCAAATGGTTTGCTGCCGCCGTTTTGCGGTGGTTTATTGCCAGTGGCATTACGATCACGGAAGCCGGTGCTGGCAAACGGTGCTTCTTGACCATCACGATTGGCTTGACGGCGTTGTTCGTTTGGTTTGCGATCACGGAAACCCGTGCTGGCAAACGGTGCTTCTTGACCATCGCGATTGGCTTGACGACGGGGTTCGCTTGGTTTGCGATCACGGTAACCGGCGCCTTCTGCGTCCGGCGCAGCGGAGGCAGTACGGCGACCTTGAGGGGTATTTTGTTGGCGGAAGGCGTTGTTGCCTTGACGCGGCGATTGGGCGGCATCACGCGCCCGATGGCGTGGAGTTTTAGACATAGAAAAACACTTTATTGTGATTCGTACTGTGCGGACGCACAGCACTGCTTTTAGTTGGTGGAAGATTCTGGGGTTGCAACCACAGAATCCAGATCAGGCAAATCGGGCACAATTAAGTGACCCAAATCGGTAAGAGGTGGTAAATCGCGCAAACTGGCGAGGCTTAAATCATCTAAAAATTTGCGGGTGGTGGCATACAAGCCGGGGCGACCCGGTACCTCTTTATGGCCAATGACTTCAATCCAGCCACGTTCACTGAGGGTTTGCATCACATGACTTGATACACTCACCCCGCGAATCGCTTCGATATCCCCACGGGTCACCGGTTGACGATAGGCGATAATGGCCAAGGTTTCCATCACTGCCCGTGAATAACGTGGCGGGCGGCTTGGGTGGAGGCGATCAAGATAGGGCTTAAATTCAGCGCGGGCACGAAAACGCCAACCCGATGCCAGTTTTACCAATTCCACCCCACGCGCCTGCCAATCGGCTTGGATATCTTGCAGCAGTTCATTTAACAGCGCGGTCGAAATCGGCTCATTGAATAATTTTTTTAAATCACCCACCGAAATTGGTTCGGTACTGACCAATAAGGCCGTTTCCACCACGGTTTTCAAGTGGTTCAAATCCGTGTTTTCCATCGGTCTCACTGTCCATCAATCTCTAATTCGCCCTGACAAAAGGACGCGTTCAGTTGCAACCAAATAGGTGCAAACGGTGCTTCTTGGGCAATCCGTAACAAACCTTCTTTTGCCAATTCTAAAATGGCGATAAAACACACCACGATATGCGCCACCCCAGCCAACGGCGGAAAAACAGCCGTCCACTCAAGAAAAGGCTGTTGTTGCAGTCGGCGCAAAATATCGCTCATTTGTTCACGCACCGACAATTCATCTTGTTGCACTTGATGATGACGGTGATGGCGGGCGCGCGATAATAACGCTAACCACGCCTGCTGCAAATCAATCGCTGAAACATCAGGAAGAATGTGTGCCGTATTTGGCTCAACCCATACCGATAACCAAGTGAAATCACGCTCGGCTTGTGGCCGACGGTCGAGGGCTTGGGCGGCCAATTTCATCTGTTCATATTCCAACAACCGCCGCACCAATTCGGCACGCGGGTCTTCCGTTGGATCGTCTTCAGTGGCATGAATGGGCCGTGGCAACAACAGGCGCGATTTAATTTCAATCAGCGTCGCCGCCATCAACAGATATTCCGCCGCCAATTCTAACCGTGCCGCCTGCATGGTGTTGATGTAATTGAGGTACTGCGTGGTTACCGCAGTCATCGGAATATCTAACACATTCAAGTTTTGTCGCCGAATTAAATACAGCAACAAATCCAGCGGCCCTTCAAACCGTTCTAAAAACACCCGCAGGGCATCAGGCGGAATAAACAAATCCTGCGGGGCTTCAAAAACTGGCTCACCAAATACATGGGCGAGAGGGACTGCGCTCAATAGCCTAAACCCATGGCTTCGCGCACATCACGCATGGTGTCTTGTGCAATTTTACGCGCCCGCTCACAACCATCAGCGACAATCGCTTTGACTAAGGTTGGGTCATCTAAATAACGCTGCGCCCGTTCAAACATCGGTTTTTGCTCTTCCAACACCGCATCAATCAGCGGCTGTTTACATTCCAAACAGCCAATGCCAGCGCTCTTACAGCCGGCTTCGGCCCATTCATGGGTATCGCGGTCGGTATAGACCTGATGTAATTGCCAAACCGGACATTTCTCGGGGTTACCCGGATCGGTGCGGCGGACTCGTGCTGGGTCGGTTGGCATACCACGAATTTTACGCGACACCGAATCCGGTTCTTCGCGCAAGAAAATGCCGTTACCGTAGCTTTTCGACATCTTTTGACCATCTAAACCCGGCATCCGACTGGCTTCAGTTAACAAGGCTTGTGGTTCAACCAAAATCACTTTGCCTTTATTTTCCAAATAACCAAACAAGCGTTCACGGTCGCCATGACTGATATTTTGTGCATCGGCCAACAACGCCCGCGCTGCTTCTAACGCCTCGTCATCACCTTCTTGCAGATAGCGTGTGCGCAATTCTTGATAGAGGCGGCCTTTTTTATTGCCCATTTTTTTGATCGCGGCACAGGCTTTATCCTCAAACCCCGCCTCACGGCCATACATATGATTAAAACGGCGCGCCACTTCACGGGTGATTTCAATATGAGGAATTTGGTCTTCGCCCACCGGCACATACAAGGCGCGATAGATCAAAATATCCGCCGATTGCATCAGGGGATAGCCAAGGAAACCGTAGGTGCCGAGGTCTTTATGCGCCAATTTTTCAATTTGGTCTTTATAGGTTGGCACCCGCTCTAACCACGATAAAGGCGTAATCATCGACAACAGCAGATGCAACTCCGCATGTTCAGGCACACGGCTTTGGATAAATAATGTCGATTGAGACGGGTCTACCCCCGCTGCCAACCAGTCGATCACCATGTCCCATGTGCTTTTTTCAATGATGGAAGGGTCGTCATAGCTGGTGGTTAACGCATGCCAGTCAGCCACAAAGAAAAAGCACTCGTGTTCGCTTTGCAATTTCACCCAGTTTTTCAAAGCGCCGTGATAGTGGCCAAGATGCAGGCTACCCGTAGGGCGCATACCAGAGAGAACGCGATTGAGATACATGGAAATCGTCTTTCAGTTAAAAACACACAAGTTGAAACAGATTAAATAAAGAAGCGGAACAAACCATACAAAGCCGCCATAAACGGACGCATAATCACGCTCAACAAGCCGGTCGCCAGCAAGCCAAGCAAAATCCACATGCCGTAGGGTTCAAGGCGAGAAAACTGCCACGCTTGTCGATTGGGCAACAGACTCATCACAATGCGACCGCCATCCAGCGGCGGCAACGGCAACAAGTTGAGCACCATCAGCGACAAGTTAATCATCATACCAGCCTGCCCCATCAACGCCATAGGCTGGCTATACATGCCGTCCATCGCCAAACCCAACTTTAAGACGATTAACCAGCCAATCGCCATCAAAAAGTTAGCCGCTGGGCCGGCGGCAGCCACCCACAACATATCTTTTTTGGGTTGGCGTAGCTTGCCAAAATCCACCGGCACCGGCTTGGCCCAGCCAAAAATAAAGCCGCCCAACATCACCGCCAATAATGGGACAACAACCGTCCCGATCATTTCAATATGTTTTAACGGATTGAGGGTCATCCGCCCCAACATAAACGCCGTGTTATCGCCAAAGTGACGAGCGGCATAAGCATGGGCAGCTTCGTGTACGGTGATGGCTAATAACACCGGCAAAGCATAGACGCTGATTTTTTGAATCAGGTTTAATTCTTCCATAGAGGGACTCTTTATGGTTGCAATTTAGGCAAAGCCAAATAAGCTGGTATCCCCAGCCCCCTGCCGTATTAACACCGGAACATCGTCGGTTAAATCAATCACCGTTGTCGGGTCAATACCGCAATATCCCCCTTCGATAATCGCATCAACCTGATGTTCCAACTGTTCACGAATTTCCCACGCATCCGCCATCGGCATGGTTTCTCCGGGCAGCAATAAGGTACATGACAACAAGGGTTCTCCCAGCTCGGCCAACAAGGCTTGTGCCACCGTATGTTCAGGCACCCGCAGGCCAATCGTGGCACGTTTGGGATGTAAGGTGCGCCGTGGCACTTCCTTACTGGCTTGTAAGATAAACGTATAAGGGCCCGGCAAGGCAGCTTTGAGCTGACGGAATTGCACATTGTCCACTTTGGCATAGCTGCCTAATTCAGATAAATCACGGCAAACCAAAGTAAAGTGATGGCGAAGATCCAACTGGCGAATGGCCATAATGCGTTCCATCGCCTGTTTATCGCCTAAATGACAGCCGAGGGCATAACACGAGTCGGTTGGATAAACAATCACACCACCTTGTTGGACGATTTTCACTGCTTCACGGAGCAAGCGTTGTTGTGGATTATCGGGGTGAATCGAGAAAAATTGCGCCATAATTTGCTAAAAAACCTATCAAAATACACCATAAAAAACTTATACCGCTTCGAGTGCCACCTGTGCGCCAGCAAACCGCGAACACACAGACACCACATCAGCGGGCAATGGTTGTGTCCAACCAATATCACGCCCACCTTCGCCCGGCCCATGAAAATCGCTGCCAGCACTGGCTAACAGTTCATACTGACGGGCATAACGCGCAAACAATCGGTTATCGTCCTCGCTATGGCTACCGCTGACCACTTCAATTGCCTCGCCACCATACGAGATAAACTCTTGCAGCAATTCACTCATTAACTGCTTACCAATCGGGTAACGGCCCGGATGCGCCAATACCGCTACACCACCAGCGGCACGAATCCATGCCACGGCATCAGCCAGTTGTGCCCATTCATGTTTGACGTAACCGGGTTTACCTTCAACCAAATACTTGCGAAACACCGCCGCCACATCTTTACACACCCCAGTTGCCACCAGATGACGAGCAATATGTGTACGGCCAATCATGTCTAAATTCGCGCAGTGGGTTTTTGCACCGTCAAAAGCCCCCACAATTCCCACTCGTTCCAAGTCCGCCGCCATCTGCCGCGCCCGTTCAATCCGCCCTTGGCGAATCGACAACAAGCCGGCCTGCAACTCAGGATGGGTTTCATCAATTCCCAAGCCGACAATATGCAGCGTCCGTTTGCGCCATGTCACCGATATTTCCACACCAGCAAGAAAATACAAGCCATGCTGTTGTGCCACCTGCCGCGCCACTGCAATCCCTTGTGTGCAATCATGATCGGTGAGTGCCAATACCCGACAACCACGCTCGGCGGCCCGTACCATCAACACGTCGGGAGCCAAGGCACCATCAGAGGCAGTGGAATGGCAATGCAAATCCAAGGCCATCATGAGTGTGTTTCCTGCGTTTTGTGTTGTCGTTGCTGCCACGCGGCGTGTAGCTGTCGCCATTGCGCCAGCTCGACGTAGTACATATCCATAATGCAAGGGTCACAGCCGCTTTGACAGCACGCGCCGTCTGGTGGCATCTCGGGAGCAATCGGTTCGGGATCCTCAGCAAGCGGGAACGGCGTTGACATCATGCCCCCCGCCCTTTGACCACCACGGTAAAACCAGGGCCAGTCACCTGTTGATCGGGGCGGATTTTGCAGGTTTTACGCAATTCCTGCACCCCATTGACGGCGACAACACCGGAGGCAACCAACGCTTTGCCAGCGCCACCGCTATCCACCACACCGGCCACTTTGAGCAAGTCGCACAGGGCGATGTATTCGTTATGAATTTCAACAATCTCTGTCATGTTACCCAGTCTTTCAATTTAATAAGGCCAAGCCGGGCGCACCTTCACCAGCCCAATCACTAATCCAATGCACCCGCCGTTGTTCGGGGGTGTAATCCGCCGATAGCAAAATCTGTAACTTGGTTTGCGCGGCTTCTGGCGTCAATTCACCACCAGACCACACGCCAATCGCAGCCAAAGCACTGCCGGTTGCGTAGGCATTCATATCCACCGAGCCATTCCACACCTGCGAGACATTGACCACCACCGTTCCCCGCTCAATCGCCCGTGCCAGCGCGGCCAACAGGCGAGGATCATCTGGCGTATTGCCACTGCCATACGACAACAACACCAAGCCATCCAATTTACTGCGTTCGACCATCTCGGCCAGACAAGCCACCGTCGCGCCGGGGCTCATCATCACCATCGCAACCCGCAGGTTAGGATTAAAAGGACGTAAACTAAATGGCACCGTGTCCACACGCCACAAGGCAGCATGCCACAATACCTCGGGCTCGAATTCAGCTAAGGGTGCTAAACCGGGTGTGGCAAACGCATCCAACGCGACACTTTCATGTTTCCGTACACGGCAAGCACGCCATAAACGACGACCAAACGCTACGGTCACTTCGGTTAGGTGCATAAAACACGCGGCGGCCAGTGCATCAGCGACATTGTCGGGGGCATCGCTGCCAACAATGGAAAAGGGTTTTTGTGCCCCTGTTAACACAATTGGCTTCCCAAAACCGGGCAGTAAAAATGCCAATGCCGAAGCCGTCCATGCCAAGGTGTCGGTGCCATGCAGGACAACAAAACCATCAAACTCATCACGCAACGCAGCCAACCGACAAGCGATACGTTCCCAATTAGCCGGCGTTGCCGCCGCAGAATCGATCAGGGGAGAAAAAGCCTCAAACGCACATTCAACATGGGGTGGGGCTAAACGGGCAACACGTTCGGCAATTCCTTCTAATGCAGGCACCAGTCCATTTGGGCTGGCGCGCATGCCTAACGTTCCACCAGTATAAAACACGGCAATTCGGCGCATGCGATTTCCTCTTTTCTTAAAAGCAAGCTGTCTGACAGCAAGGCCATCATTGTGCATGGCTCAAGCACAATTGTGCAGGGGCGAGATAGCAGAAAGTACAACGGCAAGTGTGTCGTTGCCTGCGGAAAGCGACAAAAGAAGATTGCCAAAAGGCACAGAAGCTGTTTTAATCACAGCCCGTTGGATTTGCTTTGCGGGTGTAGCTCAATGGTAGAGCAGAAGCTTCCCAAGCTTACGACGAGGGTTCGATTCCCTTCACCCGCTCCACAACAGCACCGTCCGTCTCAACTCCCCTGTTCACGGCCAATCTGATGAAGCTGAACTCAGGCCGCTTATGGCTGAAAGCCATCGTTTTTTCTCTCATCGCCTTTCTCTCTGTTTGGCTTGGCCTGACTGCCATGGTGCATTGGCAATTTAATGCCGAACAAGTACGACAAGATATCGAGTCAGCACTGTCTGATCGCGAACGCAGTATTAGCGTACAAGGCAAAATCAGTGCTCAAGCTTGGCCACGGCCGGGTGTGTATATCGAGAAAGTGTTTATTAGCGAAGCGAATAGCCCAGATCGATTCGCCAGCTTATCAGATATTGAATTGGGGTTTGATTGGTGGGCCTTGTTATTAAGCGGTGAAAAAGTCGTCACCCATCTTGCTGCCCGCGATATCGAAGCCAATCTCTACCGCAATGATACAGGTCGTTTGAATATTGCTGACTTGCTGCAAACAGCCAGCCAAAGTGATGTGAAAATTGACTTAGATGATGTTGAGCTACGCGATATGACCTTACATATCAGCGATGCCAACCAGCCCTATCGCCTCCGCCTTGAACAAACTCGCTTTAGCCTAAACGGTTTACATCAACAAGCAGAACTCAATGTTGAAGCTATTGTTCACGAAGGTGAACGAGCCTTGAGCTTGCAATTAAGAGGGCCGGTGGTGGTTGAGGGCGAGCAACTCACAACCTCTGGCATGACCTTGCTATTAAATGGCGAAGCCGCCGGTGTGCGCGGTCTACACTTTGAAGCCAGCGGCGCAGCACGCTTTAATGTCGCCAGCAGCCGCCTCGAAGCGCAAATGCTGCATGTTGATTTACGCGCAACGGAGCCTTTGCTTAACTTCACCGCTGATATTCCCAGTTTAACCAGCATGGCACAGCGGCTAGAAGCCCCACGGATGATGGTGGAGGGGCAACTCAACCTGCCCGGTTCGCGCTATGCCTTTGATGGCGAGATTCAAGCGGTGTCGGTGGGCAGTGATGATGGGCGCGCACGGCGGATTGAAGGCCGTTTAGAATGGCGCTTTGGTCAACATCGCTTAAATGCGGCGATAGATACCCCGCTGCATTTTAATGCTATCGATGATATTCACCTCGCCCCACTTCGTTTGTCTACCCGCCTCAATTCACCTCACCTACCACGGCGTGAAATGCGCTCAGCGTTGATCGGGGAAATGCGTGTTGACCTTAAAAACCATCTGCTCAGTGGAACTTTTGACGGCACATTAGACGGCGAGAAATTGCGGATTCAAGGCAAACAGCAAGGGTTTAGCGAACCCAAACACAATCTCTCGCTCTCATTAGCTCGCCTCGACCTCAACCGCTACCTTCCCCGCGCCCAAGCTCAACAGGCAAAAGCCTTATTAGATTCGAAGCAAAAACTTGGCTTAGATTGGCTTGGCCCTTTGGCAGTAGAAGGTGATTTTGAAATTGGCGAGTTGTCTGCAGGCCGTTTTGCCATGCACAACGTCGGTTTCCATCTCAGTGCTAAACCAGACCGCCTCGCCCTCGAAGGCCTCAAAGCCGACATCTACGAAGGGCAATTGTCTGGCTCGTTCCAAATGGAAAATCCCGAACAACCGATTATTCGGATTGACCAACGCCTCAGTCGCATGAATCTCCATCCCTTGTTAAAAGATGTCTTCGATTTTGGTCGCTTAGAAGGTTTTGGTGATGGGCGGGTACAAATTCGAGCACAGGGAAAAAGCTTTGATGAACTGCGTAAAACCCTGAATGGTTCGTTGGCACTGAGTCTGAATAAAGGAGCCCTGACGGGCATTGATTTGGTCGCCGCTTTGCGTAATCTGCCAGCAGAATTGGAAAGTTGGTCATTACGCCCAATGACCCCAGACGGCAGTAAAAAAACCGAGTTCCAACGGCTAAATGCCAGCTTCCGCTTTGATAATGGCATCGCACGCAATCAAGACCTGCGCTTAAATTCAAGCTTATTGAATTTATCGGGCAGTGGTAAATTTGATTTGGTAGATAACATTATCGACTATGCCCTCGAAGCCAGCGTCAACCCCACCGCTATTGCCTCAGTCAAAACGCTCTCAGTTCCGTTAAAAATCACTGGCGCGATTGCAACGCCCACCTATGCTTTGGATTTCAACCGCTTGGTGAAAGAAAAGAAAACCGAAACGGAAAAACAAGAAGCGCTCAAAGAACAACTCACCCAACCACTACGGGCATTAGGCCGGTAACACCCTTTCTGCACCAAAAAAACAAAAACCCGCTAAAAGCCGCAGTCAACAGTGTTTAGCGGGTTTTTGAATTCTCCGTTCTTAAACTTTCAAAAAGCGGTAACCAGAATATGCCGATATGGTGCGCTTTTGAGAAATTCCGAAAAATCAGCCGGTGACTGCTGCATGACAGTAATCGCGTTCGCAAGCCAGCGCTTGCGCTCATCGACAAGGTTGGAATCCCTGTTGAGACCTAGCATGTCACGAGTCTGGGTAACAGCGTGGTGGCGTTGACGAGTTAGATCGGGTAATGGCTCGATTGTCCCATCAGTGGAAAGCGCCCATTCAGCATTACAACCGAGGCTGGGCTCAATAGGTAACAGGCCATTTTTCTTTTTTTGCCCGCAGGTTTTCTGGTTGATACAGCTGTGGGCATAGTTGTGGTACTCGAAACATAGGTCTGGCCTAGCATTCACACCTGCTTTGGGTTTGATGTGGTCAATCTGGCCTTCGGTCGGCTGTAGCAACTTTTCGCAATAGGCACACAACCCACCCTGATCGACATTCAAGTCAGCTTTTACCGCTTGTTTGACGGGTCTGAAAGCAGGACTGTCAAAGTCAGCAGCGCCTAGCACGGGATGGGTGGCGACAAAATCCGTCAGCGTCGGCGTTGGTGTGCTACGGTGTTGCAGTTCAACCATGCTCAGCCGCCTTATTCGACTTGCGTGCTGCAAGAAAACGCCAAGTCACCAAGTCACTTTCGTGGAATTGGTAGCCAACCTTTTCCAGTACACCACGCAGTTGCTGTGCGTCAGCACCATCTTCCCTACCTGCTCGCACCAATTGCTCGTAACGACGGATGTCATCCTGCAGAGGCAACTCGGGCTCTCGGTGCGTCCCCATGACTTTGGCTAGAGCATCACCAGACTCGTGTGCCAGAGGGCTGAAATCCGGCGTTTTAGCTTCGAAGCCAGTTTCTGTGGGTTGGAGAATCCGGATATTGTCGCGGCTGACCGTGGTGAGTACCTGAGGGCTGTGAGTAGTGACAATGAACTGCATCATCGGAAACGCACGGGTAAGATTTTGCAGTACCACTTGCTGCCATTCCGGATGCAAATGCATATCCACTTCATCAATCAACACAATGCCCGGCGTCTGTACGGCTGCTTGTGCACCCAACTGTCCATTCAGCTTGGTAGCACGAAACGCAATATCTGCCACCATACCAATCATATTGCGAATACCGTCACTGAGTAGCCCAACAGGCAGTTCACCATGTTGCTCGTGATGTGCGACTAATGTATCGAGTTTGAAGCTGTATTCGAGGTTTTTCCAAGCGGCAGGTTTTAGACAAGTATCAACAGCTGATATCACCGAAGCGATATAGCCAGCAAATTCTTCATACGCTGCCGTGTGAGCTTGTTCTTTCAGTTGCAAATCTTTGGCGTTGAGATTCCAGTATCGAAACCAAGCAGCGAAAGTTTTATAACTGGATGCTGGGTCAAGGCAGTCAACATAGCCAATGGTGCGCGAGGTTCTCTCAAGTTTATTGTTGACGGTAAGTTTTTTTTGCTGCCACAGGCGCCCTGTGCCGTAGTACGCAATCAGAGGCAACAACACATCATTGCCTCGTGTACGCACTGCCTCTTGCATACGCTTACCGTAGTCGATGAGCGCTTTGGCATCCTTAATGGTGGTTTTAGCTTTGGTGGGACTGGTGAGTGCACGCCGCCATGTCGAAGAGACATGATTATCGCCCTGTCTATCAGGAATAAAACCGATAGCCTCCAAGGAAACACCCTTGGGTGCGTATTCCATTTCGTTGGTCGCAGTTTGCCGAATTTGAGTCAAGCGGATATCACTGGATTCGAAATGCTTGCCGACTGCCTCATCAAATGCGCCAATATAGGGACCAAAAGCAACGGCAATAGCATCAAGAATCGACGTTTTCCCTGCTCCATTGGCAGCAACCAGTACCGTCAACTGGGGGTGAAATTCAATGTCAATCGATTCGAAACAACGGTAATCGCGCAGTCTCAATTTCTGGAGATTCAGATAGGGCATAGCGCCTCCGCACGTTTAGGAACAAGGCTGACAAAAAACAATCACACCTCCCTCTACCCCTCCAACAACAACGCTTCAGCAGCGGCGAGTTGGTCGGGGGGGCCGAGGAGGACGACGACATCATCGGCTTGCAGCTCAAAATCAGCTGGGGGGTGGTTATAACGCTGCTGTCGCCGTTTCACGGTTCTGATTTCAACATCAAGACCAGATTGATATAAGGTTTGTAATGTCTTTCCGACAGCAGACGCAGCCGGCGTGAGCAAAATCGCGCCTAAACGCGGTTGCTTATTGTCGTCTAACGCCAAACTGTCATCCGTCACCCCCCGGAAAAAGCCACGGAACAAGTTATAACGCTCTTCGCGCACACTACGAATTCGCCGCAATACCCGATTTAATGGCACACCCATTGCCATCAGTGCTTGAGAGCCCAGCATCAAGCTCCCCTCCATCACCTCAGCCACCACCTCATCAGCCCCCGCTTGGCGCAAGACATCCATATCGCTATCGTCAATCGTCCTCACCACCACCGGCAAATCGGGCCGTACGGCTTGCACCACATTCAGAATCCGAATACTAGAGTGAGTATCGGCATACGTAATCACTAACACCTTGGCACGCATCAAACCCGCTGCCAACAACACCTCTTTCTTCGCCGCATCACCAAACACCACCGCATCACCAGCAGCAGCCGCTTCTTTCACCCGACTGGGATCTAAATCCAATGCAAAAAAAGGAATGTCCTCACGCTCTAAAAAACGGGCCAAGGCTTGGCCACTGCGACCATAGCCGCAAATGATGACATGCTCATCACGCATCATGCTCGACACCAAAATATGGTGTAGATCGGCTGCCTGCATCACCCAATCACTGCGAATAAGACGACGCACAATTCGGTCAGATTGTTGAATTAAAAATGGGGAAGCCAACATCGACAAAGTCACCGCAGCAATCGCAGCCTGTTCAATTTCACGGGGCAATAGACTCAGGTTACCGGCCAAAGCCAACAACACAAAACCGAACTCGCCACCTTGCGCCAAGGCCAAGGCGGTGCGAAGGGTGTCACCGGCTTTGTAACGTGCCATCCGTCCAATGATATAGACCAGCAGTGCCTTACCAGGAATCAGCCACAACAACAAAGCAGCCACCCACCAAAACTGATCTAACAACACCGACAGCTCAAGGCGCATACCGATGGTGATAAAGAAAAAACCTAATAAAATGTCACGAAAGGGTTTGATGTCTTCTTCAACTTGATAACGGTATTCCGTCTCGGCAATCAACATCCCTGCCACAAACGCACCTAAGGCCAGCGATAACCCAGACAACTCGGTCAACCACGCTATGCCTAACGTCACTAACAACACGTTGATCATGAACAATTCGCTGGAGCGTTGTCGCGCCACCATGTGAAACCAAGGCCGTACTACGCGCTGCCCCACTGCAAATAACAGCGCCATCACCACCATCACTTTTAACAGCGCCAGCCCCAAATCCATCCACAGGGTTTCACTGTTACCAGCAAAGGCAGGTAGCAAAATCAACAGCGGCACCACCGCTAAATCCTGAAACAACAGCACACCAATCGACATCTGGCCATGTGGGGCATTTAATTCCAGTCGTTCGGTGAGCAATTTCGACACAATCGCCGTTGACGACAGCGCAGCAACTGCACCCAAAGCAAATCCGGTCAAAGGAGAAAAGCCCAACAACCATGCAAGGGCCAATGTGGCAAATAAAGTCACCCCAACTTGGGCAATGCCTAAACCAAATACCAAATGCCGCATCGCACGCAGCTTGGGCAAACTGAATTCTAGCCCGATGGTAAACATCAAAAAGACAATACCAATTTCGCCCAGAAATTCGGTATCAGCCCCCTCGTCAATCAACCGCAAGCCACCGGGCCCTACAATCAAGCCAACCAACAGATAGCCCAACATCGCAGGGATCCGTATGGCACGGCAAACTGTAATCACCAATACTGCCGCTAAGAGCGTGATGACAACTGGAGCAAGAGAATGCATGAAGTAACAACCAATAGAGAAAAGAGAAAGAATGGCGCAAATTATACTGGGAATGCACAGAAACGATGCCCGTGCCAACCACGGCGATGCGATTAAAATTGCTATAATGGGCCGCGTGACAGCCTATTCCTTTTACAGACAGCGACTTTTGCATGACTGACTTCGATTCTTTGGCCCAACACCGACTCCATCTTGCACAAGAGGTATTACATACCGAGGCCGACGCCATTCGCGTGCTGGCACAACGCCTAGACCACACTTTTTTAGCGGCAATCGAAGCCATCTTACATTGTCAAGGTCGCGTGATTGTGACGGGAATGGGGAAATCGGGTCATATTGCACGCAAAATTGCTGCTACCCTTGCCTCAACTGGCACACCAGCCTTTTTTATTCACCCTGCTGAAGCAGCACACGGCGATTTGGGGATGATTACAGATGGCGATGTGGTATTGGCCTTGTCTAATTCGGGTGAATCAGAAGAAATTGTCGCCCTTCTCCCCAGCTTACGCCGTAAGAACATCACCTTATTGGCAATGACCGGCCGCCCGCAATCCACACTGGCTAAAGAAGCTGACTATCATCTGAACGCAGCGGTAGATCGCGAGGCCTGTCCACATAACCTTGCCCCCACCACCAGCACCACCGCCGCCTTAGCCTTCGGTGATGCCATCGCCATGGTATTGCTCGATGCACGCGGTTTCCAGCCAGAAGATTTTGCGCTATCCCATCCCGGCGGCAGTTTGGGCCGGCGTTTATTGGTGCATGTCTCAGACATCATGCATCAGGCTGATGCGCTGCCAGTGGTAACACCAGACACGCTGTTACGCGATGCGTTAATGGAAATTAGCCGCAAAGGGTTGGGTATGACAGCGGTGGCCGATCAGCAAGGCATATTATTGGGGGTTTTCACTGATGGGGATTTACGCCGCGCCCTCGACCGCCATGCTGATGTACACGCTACCTTGGTCGGCGAGTTGATGACCACCCGTCCACGCACGATTGCCCCCCACCGTCTGGCCGCTGAAGCGGTACAACTGATGCAAACCCATAAAATATTCAGCCTCTTGGTGTGTGATGAACAACAACGTTTGTTGGGCGCGCTCACCATGCACGATTTATTGCGTGCTGGCATTGTGTAATAAAGACATTTTTTGTTGTGATTGGATAAGCAATGCAATCTGTATACACCTTAGCACGCGATATTAAATTGCTAATTCTTGATGTCGATGGCGTGCTAACCGATGGCTCGATTTATTTCACGCCACAAGGCGAAGAAATCAAAGCCTTTAATACACTGGATGGTCACGGCCTAAAAATGTTGAAAGACAGCGGGGTTGAGTTGGCAATTATCAGTGGCCGCAGCGCGCCCTGTGTTGAACATCGTGCCCGTAATCTTGGCATCACCCATCTCTATCTCGGTTATGACAGCAAACGCAGTGCTTTTGCCGATCTACTCGCACAGACAGGGTTAAACGCAGAACAATGTGCGTATATCGGCGATGATGTGATTGATCTACCCGTGATGCGACAAGTGAAATTGGCCGTTGCCGTACCACATTCGCCGAATATCGTCCGCAGCCATGCTCACTATGTGACGGGTGCGGCCGGTGGACGGGGTGCGGTGCGTGAGCTGTGCGAGTTGATTATGCAAGCGCAAGGTACGCTCGACCACGCACTCGCCCCCTATTTGGCCTAAATCATGTTACAAGCCTCGCCGCGTCTTTTTCCTTTGTTGTTGGTTGCCCTACTCGCCGCCATCACCTTTGGCTTAGAAAGCTTGATTGGATGGTTGGCGATCAGCCCACCGCCAAACAGTCCCAACACCGAGGCATATCGGATTGAAGACTTTCGCGCCAGTGAATTTGGCATAGATGGACAGTTGATCCAACGCTTAGATGGCAAGGCAATATGGCAATTTCCACAACAAAATGTCGTTTACTTCACTGCGCCACACTATCGCCGCTTTGAACAGGGTAAATTGATCGGTGAATTAACCGCACAACAAGCGCAGTATCACACTGAACAAAAAACTGCTGAATTTAGGGGGGCTACGCGTCTTGTGCGCCATGCCCACGCCGGTCGTCCCGAGGCAATCTTAGAAACCCAAGCGTTAGAAGTCGATGTTGAAAAACGGGTCGCCCGTTCCAAACAGCAGTCGGTGTTCCGTCAAGCTGGCTCAACTGTCGAATCCGCTGGTTTTATCTACCATGATGCCACAGGACAAGTCAGCCTTTCTTCACGTCCCCAATCGCGGGTAAAGATCATCCATGAACCGAAACCTTCCCCTTAAACTCGGCCAACTGCTTTGTCTGGCGGCCTGTTTCACCAGTGCGGCAGCATGGGCAGAAAAGGCTGACCGCACGCAACCGATTACCATCGAAGCCGATAGCGCCAATTTAGATCAACAAAAAGGTCAAATGGTGTATGAAGGCAATGTGATTTTGACGCAGGGCAGTCTTTTACTCAAAGCCAGCAAAATCGTGGCAACGGATAAAGGCAATGGTCAACAACAAGCCACTGCCGTCGGTAGCCCTGCTTATTTTAAGCAACGCCTAGATGCCAAAGACGGGCAGGCAGCAGAATGGGTTGAGGGCCAAGCCAAACGGATCGATTACGACAGCAGCAGCGAAGAGGTGCGCCTCGTCGAACAAGCCCGTATTAAGCGTGGCCAAGACAGCGCCGTCGGCCATAGCATCACCTATCACGGCAAAACCGAAGTCTTTCAGGTCAATGGCGGTGGCAAAAATGGCCGCGTTACCGTGATCTTGCAGCCAAAGAGTAAGCCATGACCCCTCAGAGTGTGCTTTCTGTGCGCCACCTACGCAAAACATATAAAAAGCGAACGGTGGTGCAGGATGTATCTTTAGACATCAAAAGTGGTGAGGTAGTTGGCTTGCTGGGCCCCAATGGGGCTGGAAAAACCACCAGTTTTTATATGATTGTCGGTTTGGTGGCGGCGGATGCCGGACATATTTTCTTAGATGATCGCGACATCAGCACCTTGGCCATGCACCAACGCGCCCGTCTTGGCCTTGGTTATTTGCCACAAGAGGCCTCGATTTTTCGCAAAATGACCGTCGAAGAGAATATCTTGGCGATTTTGCAAATTGCCGGCGGCCACCACAAAGACAATCATGCCCAGCTCGATTTACTGATGGAAGATCTCAACATCAGCCATCTGCGTGAACACAGTGCGCTGTCTTTATCTGGCGGCGAACGGCGACGGGTTGAAATTGCGCGTGTCCTCGCGACACGACCACGCTTTATTTTGTTGGATGAACCGTTTGCTGGGGTCGATCCGATTGCGGTGATTGATATTCAAAAAATCATCAGCTATCTCAAAAGCCGTGGCATTGGTGTCCTGATCACCGATCACAATGTACGCGAGACACTGCGAATCTGTGATCACGCCTACATCATCAGCAATGGCAGCGTTTTAGCCGCCGGCTTACCGCAACAGCTCGTTGATAATGAAGAAGTCCGCCGTGTCTATCTAGGCGAGCATTTCCACCTCTAGGAATCTGGCCCTTGATGAAGCAAAGTTTACAACTCAAACTCAGCCAACAACTGACGCTCACCCCACAGTTACAACAGTCTATTCGTCTGTTACAGCTGTCAACGGTTGAGTTACAACAAGAAATCGAGCAGTTCTTGTTACAAAACCCGATGTTGGAACGAGTTGATGAGTATGAAGCCCCGAGCGACATCGAACCGGCACACCCACCACACGACGCTGTCAACGAACCCTCAGACACCAATCACGACAGTCCCAAAGAAGATCTGAGCGAGACACATCTCGAATTGGATTATGGGGGGGACTGGGGTAACAGCAGTGGTTTACCTCGTGATGAAGATGAAGACTTCGACCCTCATGGCCGATTGTGTCACGAGCCAACTTTACGCGAACATCTGTTAAGCCAATTAGCCGAGCATGTCTTAAGCGCACGCGACCGCGCCATTGTCACCTTGCTCATTGAAGCCTTAAATGAACAAGGCTATTTAGAAGACAGTCTAGACCACCTCGCTGCCGAGTTGTCAGAAGAACTCGCCACCGAAGCGGATGAACTACTGGGTGAGTTACAAGTTGGGCTGTCTCTGTTGCAACAATTTGAACCAGCGGGGGTTGGCGCACGCAATTTGCATGAATCAATGCGTTTACAGTTGCAAGCACAGCCCCATTCAGCGATTCGTAATTTAGCTCTTGAAATCAGCCAACAACATCTCAATCTGTTAGCTAACAGGGATTTTTCCCGCCTGCGCAAGCTCACCGGACAAGATGACCACGCCCTGAAAGCCGCGCAGCAGCTCATTGCCAGTTTGAATCCTTACCCTGCCGCGGGTTTTGGTGGAGAAGAAACGCGTTATGTTGCTGCTGATATTGTGGTTCAAAAACAAGGCGCAGCATGGGTCGCACGTCTTAATTCAGCCGCGATGCCACGCTTGCGCGTCAACAGCCTCTACGCCAATCTCCTCAAACAACAACGCGAAAGTGGAAATGCCCTAAATGGCCAGCTACAAGAAGCACGCTGGCTGGTGCGTAATATCCGCCAACGTTTTGACACCATTCTCCGCGTGGCAGAAGCCATTGTGATCCGGCAACAAGCTTTTTTTGAACATGGCGAAGAAGCGATGTTGCCCTTGGTGCTACGAGAAATTGCCGAAGAACTCGGCTTGCACGAATCAACAATTTCTCGCGTAACCTCACAAAAGTTTTTATTGTGTCCGCGTGGACTCTTTGAATTGAAATACTTTTTTGGTAGTGGCCTTGAAACAGACAGTGGAGAGAGTTGCTCTGCCACGGCGATCAAGGCAAGATTAAAGAAACTGATACAGGCAGAAGACCCGAAAAAGCCGCTGTCAGATAATACACTGGCCGAGTTACTGTCTCGTGAAGGGATACAAGTTGCGCGGCGTACGGTGGCAAAATATCGTGAGGCCTTGCATTTACCACCAGCCAACCAACGTAAAGCACTCTAGTGTGCGGTATACCCAAGGTTTATATTGATTTGGTAAAGGAAGTCTCGGCTTCCAATGGCTCGCAACCATTACTGCGCTACCCGTGGCAAGTCCGTTCGGTAACGATGGCGCTGTGTCTGGAAGGGTTCCAGACGCAGTCGGGAAAGTCAGGCCTGCTACGCTGCTTATAGCAACAGGAACAAAACATTGCGTACAGCCACGCATTTTTTGGAAAGCAAAAGGACATGAACCTTAACATCAGCGGCAACCATCTTGAGGTCACTCCCGCCCTGCGCGACTACATCGTGTCCAAACTCGACCGTATCACTCGTCACGTTGATAACGTGATCGCGGTGAACGTGATTCTGTCGGTGGAGAAATTGGATCAGAAAGTCGGTGCAAGCTTGCACTTGAAAGGGAAAGATATCCATGTCGAAGCCACCCACAGCGATATGTACGCTGCCATTGATGCGATGGCGGACAAACTTGATCGCCAAGTGTTGAAACACAAAGAAAAAATCACCGAGCACCATGCCGAGCGGCCAGTGATGGATTCCTCTGTGTAAGCCCTGATTTAACGGTCAATTCTTAGGTGCCGGTCTAGTCTGCCGCACCATGACAAGCGGGAACTCTGAGTTCCCGCTTTGCCTATGCGCTGCCAATCCCTGAAAACCGGCGTACAATCCAGCAGTTTTTCTGATTCGGATGTTCGTAATGAGCCTTATCGCCAAGATTCTGCCAAGCGACCACATCGTGCTTGACCTTGATGTGGCAAGCAAAAAGCGGGTTTTTGAGCAAGTGGGAATTCTGTTTGAAAATAGCCACGGCATTGCCCGTAGCGAGGTTTTTGACAGCCTCTTTGCTCGCGAAAAACTCGGCTCAACCGGTTTAGGACAAGGTGTAGCTATTCCACATGGCCGCGCCAAGGGATTGAAAGAAGCCGCCGGCGCTTTCGTGCGTTTGAAAACGCCTATCCCATTCGATGCTCCTGATGGCAAACCGGTGCAAAACTTATTTGTTTTGTTAGTACCGGAACAAGCCACTGACTTACATCTGCAAGTCCTCTCCGAATTAGCCCAACTGTTTAGCAGTCGCCAGCTACGTGAGGCACTGTTGGCAGCGGACTCTCCCACTACGGCTTATCAGCTCCTCACAGAACGACGTTAACCATGCCCAGTATTACCGTTCGCAAGCTATACCAAGATAACTGTCAAAAACTGAATTTGGCTTGGGTTGCTGGTGCCTCGGGAACTGACAACCGAATTAGCAATGATGAACAGCGGCCAACCCTTGCTCTAGTTGGACATATCAATCTCATCCACCCCAATCGAATCCAAGTTTTTGGGGTTGCTGAAATTGATTACCTCAACCGGCTCTCGGCCGACGATGCCCGTCAAATGCTCGACCAACTGTTTTCGCTCAGTATGGCAGCGGTGATTGTCGCAAATGGTGAACCTGTTCCATCACAACTACGGCAATATTGCGAACGCTATCGGGTGCCATTATTGGCCTCAACCCAGCCCTCGCCTTATCTGATGGATGTGATGCGGATTTATCTGGCGCGCATCTTGGCAGTTTCGACAACCTTGCATGGCGTTTTCCTCGATGTATTGGAAATTGGGGTGTTGATTACTGGTGATAGCGCGATGGGGAAAAGCGAGCTGGCACTGGAACTGATTTCACGTGGACATGGTCTAGTTGCTGATGATGCCGTAGAACTGTATCGGATTGGCCCTGAAACTCTCGAAGCCCGCTGTCCAGATATGTTAAAAGATTTTCTGGAAGTCCGAGGCTTGGGGATTTTAAATATCCGCTCGGTGTTTGGTGAAACGGCTGTACGCCCGAAAAAAGCGCTCAAGCTGATTATTCATTTGGTGAAGGCGAATGACCAAGTGATGCAAGGTCTCGACCGCCTGAACATTCAATCAGAGACGCAAGATATTCTTGGCGTGAAAGTGCGGCGAGTCACTATCCCCGTGGCAGCCGGGCGCAACCTTGCTGTGCTCGTCGAAGCCGCCGTCCGCAACTATATTTTGCAGTTGCGTGGCATCGATAGCACCCGAGATTTTATTGATCGGCAAACCCGTATGATGCGTGAACAAGACTATGCAGCTGATTCTGATTAGCGGTTTATCTGGTGCAGGTAAGTCGGTTGCCCTGCACATGCTGGAAGACCTTGGCTATTACTGTGTGGATAACCTTCCCACCGGCTTCTTAGCACGCATTATCCTGTTATATCAAAAATACAATTATCAACGGATTGCCATTAGCGTTGATACCCGCAGCGCCCCGATGCTATCGCAGCTGCCGGCGGCCATGAGCAGTTTGCGTAAGCATGGCTTTGATGTGCGTCTATTATTTTTAGATGCACAAGACGCCACCCTGATTCGACGTTATTCCGAAACCCGCCGCCGCCATCCGCTGTCACAACAAGGTTTAACCATCCCCGAATGTATCGCTAAAGAACGCGATATGTTGGGCGACTTACATTCACTAGGACACCGGATTGATACCAGCGCCTTAAGCGCCAATCAGCTGCGAAGCTGGGTGCGACAATTTGCCGATGCCGATACCGCACCACTGACCTTGTTATTTCAATCATTCGGCTTCAAACACGGTGTGCCGCTTGATGCAGATTTTGTGTTTGATGTCCGCTGTTTACCAAATCCCTACTACGATCTTACCCTGCGGCCTTTAACGGGCCAAGATGCCCCTGTCGCGGCATTCCTTGAACAGCAGGCGACAGTGGAGCAGATGTACCAAGACATTCACCAATTTGTGTCACGCTGGCTACCACAGTTTAATCAGGATAATCGCAGTTATCTTACGATCTCGATTGGCTGTACTGGCGGACAACATCGTTCTGTTTATTTAGCAGAACGGCTGAGTCGCACTTTTCCAAATGAACAGGTTTTACTGCGCCATCGGCAATTACCACCCGCGCAAGCATGAAACACCCCCTCGGTTTGGGTGATGTGTTGTGCATCCTTTTCTTTGGTGCCGTGGTATTGGCCCTATTCAATTGGAGTTGGCAACATGCCCCCGCCCAAGAAGCCATCGTCCGTGTTGGTGGTAAAATTGAACATCGGCTGTCTCTGCGTCTAAACCAAACGGTGACGGTCAAAGGTGCCCTAGGCCCGACAGAAATCGAAATTCGCCAAGGTCAAATTCGTATCAGCCGCGACCCAAGCCCACGTCAATACTGTGTCCAGCAAGGTTGGTTGCAACGCGCGGGACAAACCGCGATTTGTTTACCGAATCAGGTCAGTATCGAACTGCCAACAGCGACACATTCCCATGACAGTCTCAGTTTTTAGTCTCGCACCAAGCCAACAAGATCAGTACATTGCGCGTTTGGCCTGTTTAGGGATTGTGTTGAGTGTGGTTGAGGCTTATTTCCCTTCCCCGTTGCCGGGGGTCAAACCCGGGTTAGCCAATCTGGTCACTTTACTTGCTTTACAAAAATTAGGCTGGCGGGCAGCCGTAGCCGTGAATTTAATTCGGGTGGTGGCCAGTGCTTTATGGTTGGGGAGTTTATTTACCCCCGGCTTCTTCTTAGCGTTATCGGGTGCCTGTGGCAGCTTACTCTTGCTTGGCATTGCACAATATTTACCGAAACCTTGGTTTGGTTTGATCAGTCTGAGTTTGTTTTCCGCAGCAGGACATCTTGCAGCACAATGCTTATTGGCATGGCTGTGGCTCTTACCCAGTCAAGGTCTGCTGTATTTCCTGCCTTTTCTTGCCTTGTCTGCTTGGCTCACCGCCATTGTCAATGGTTGGCTGTGCCAACAGCTTTTGGAACCTCATCATGCCTCTACCGCGTAATGTTACCCTTGCCCTCACCGGCGCATCTGGGATGCCCTACGGCATCCGCTTGCTTGAATGTTTGATTGCCAGTGGCGTCCCAGCCTATGTTTTATATTCACAAGCAGCACAGATCGTCGCCAAACAAGAAATGGGATTGACCCTGCCCAGCCGAGCGGCAGATCTTGAACAGCAGTGGCAACAGCATTACCAAGTTGGGCCAGATAAATTACGGGTATTTGGACGAGAGGCATGGTTTGCACCGGTGGCCAGTGGTTCAAATCCACCAGAGGCGATGGTGGTATGCCCTTGTTCAATGGGTACTTTAGCGGCGATTGCACATGGTTTATCCGACAATCTGATTGAACGGGCAGCAGATGTTTGCCTAAAAGAACGTAAAAAGCTGATTATTGTGCCTCGAGAAACGCCATTTTCTACTTTGCACTTAGAAAACATGCTGAAATTGTCTCAGCTTGGGGCAGTCATCTTACCGCCGAGCCCGGGCTTTTATCATCATCCAAAACAGATTGAAGATTTAATTGATTTTGTTGTAGCAAGAATTTTGGACCAACTCGATATACCGCATCAATTACAAAAACGGTGGGGGGAAGATTGATGGAAAGAGAAGAAAGCTTGTTGCTGTATTCAGCAGCCACTTTACGACAATGGGAAGAACACGCTGCAGCACAAGGCTTACAACTGATGGCGGAAGCGGGCAGTTGTATCGCTAAATGGATACAACAACATTATCCCCAACCTTCAAAAATTCTCGCGCTAGTAGGTCCAGGTAATAACGGAGGTGATGCCCTTATTGCAGCAGCCGAACTGCGCCAATATGGCTATCAAGTGACCGCGTGGATGCCACAGACACCGAAAAGCCAAGAAGCCAAACAAGCGCTGATCTCAGCACAACTTGCAGGCGTGGTGTTACACCAAACATGGCAACCTCCTTGTTACGATCACGAACTGATTTTGGATGGTTTATTCGGGATTGGGTTACAACGTGCTCCAACAGGAGAATGGGCACAACTGATTGCGTGGGCCAATCAACAAACCAGCGCCAAAATAGCGATCGATGTTCCCTCTGGTCTCGATGCGTGGCGTGGCACAGCCTTTACACCCACCTTACGAGCGCAGCACACGCTTACATTCCTTGCGGCAAAACCCGGATTATGGACCGGCGAAGGACGTGATTATTGTGGCAAGATTGATGTATTCGTGCTGTCAGTGGATAAAAATCCAGCGTTGGCCGAAGGTGAAATCAACCGCCCCTCGCTCAGCAGTTTGCAACAATTAGTGCGGTCACATGCCTCGCATAAGGGACGTTATGGCACCACAGCGATTATTGGAGGCAGTGATGGCATGGTGGGTGCGGCAATTTTAGCGGGACGAGCAGCCTTGCTCACGGGTAGTGGAAAGGTTCAACTGTATTGTGTCGCACCGACAGTGAGATACGATGCCGAATACCCAGAATTGATGATGCAAACCGCCGAAGCCAATCAACCAACCAACGGCGATTGTTATGTAGTCGGGCCGGGGCTAGGACAAAGCCAACAAGCCACGACTTTGTTATCACACGCGCTGGATAGTGATGTGCCGCTTGTATTGGATGCTGATGCTTTAAATCTACTGGCACAAAATCCAGATTTGATTAAGCAAATCATGCACCGACAGGCAGAAACGTTACTCACCCCTCATCCAGGAGAAGCGGCACGATTGTTAGGATGTAGTATTGCCGAGATTCAGCAGGATCGTCTTGCTGCATGTCACGCATTGCGACAACGCTACCATTGCCATATTTTATTGAAAGGTGCCGGAAGTTTGATCATGCAACAATCAGGTTATTACCATCTGAATCCAAACGGCAACCCTGGCATGGCGAGTGCGGGACAGGGAGATGTCTTAAGTGGCGTCATTGGTGGACTGGTAGCACAAGGGTTAGCACTGTTTACTGCTGCCACTTTAGCAGCACATGTTCATGCCACAGCAGGGGATCAACTGGCAGCACAGGCGGAGGGCTATCTTGGTTTAACAGCCAGCCGCACTGCGCAGCAAATTCCAATCGTTCTGAATCGCTGGATTAAGACCTTGCTTAACCCTTATTAAACAAACTGCCCAATAACCCTAAACCTTGACTGGCAATATCCTGACTTCCATTTTCAGCTAACTGGCTGATAATGGAAGGCAGGAATTGCGCCATAAGGGAGGGCAATTGTGCAACATCTAAGCCAAACTGTTCAGCAAATGCCCCTAATTGGGTTTCAGAGAACACCTGTCCAATTTGTTCAGGAGTGATTGGTAAATTGGTGTCTGTTCCCATCCAAGAAGCAATCACTTCGCCTAAACCTGCCGCTTGAAATTGCTCTACCAAAGCAGGTAAACCACCGTTTTCTTCAATCAGACGCGCCACAGATTGCAGCATATCGCCTTGACCACCGGTCAATTGACCTGCCATACCAAGAACTTGATCAAATAATCCCATGAAATTCCCCTAAACAAGAATGACGATAAAAACACGATATGGGGAAATTTAGCGAAATCACAATGTTTTTCAGACAAAACAAAACCCCCTGCTACTTGGTAGCAGGGGGTTTGATGTTGGGGGCTTGGCGGAGACCTACTTTCACACAGGGATCTGCACTATCATCGGCGCTGAGTCGTTTCACGGTCCTGTTCGGGAAGGG
>NZ_BAAGTM010000020.1:0-37238 GCF_054781915.1 Aquaspirillum soli
GTATTCTGTTAAAGATCGATCAAACAACTAAACGCTGTTTGCTGCTGCTGTGTTGCAGCGAGGAAGCGAACTATACCCACTCCCTCACACACCGTCAACACCTAATCACCAAAAAAATCTATAAAAGCAGATAAAGCATTGTTATAAAAGATTTTATTTTTTACTGTTTGAACAAAAAATGTCACTTCAAGGGTAAACATTGCCTGAGATGGACGGCTGTTATACTGTTTGCTGGGTTTAATCACTTAAGAAAGCAACACAGTTATGGCGCAATATGTGATGTCCATGCTCCGCGTGAGCAAAGTTGTTCCTCCAAAACGGCAAATCATTAAAGACATTTCTCTTTCTTTCTTCCCCGGTGCCAAGATTGGTTTACTTGGTCTGAACGGCTCGGGTAAATCAACCGTGTTGAAAATCATGGCCGGTGTGGAAAAGGAATATGAAGGCGAGGTGCAACATCTTGCTGGGGTCAAAATTGGTTATCTGCCACAAGAACCAGAATTAGATGCAGAAAAAACAGTCCGTGAAGAAGTTGAGTCGGGCATGGGTGATGTCATGGCAGCGCAAAAACGCTTGGATGAGGTGTATGCCGCCTATGCTGAGCCTGATGCCGATTTTGATGCGCTAGCAGAAGAGCAGGCCAAATTAGAAGCCATTATTGCGACCGGCGCAGGAGACAATACCAGTCTGCAACTAGAAATTGCGGCTGATGCGCTGCGCTTACCTTCATGGGATGCCAAAATCGGTCATCTCTCTGGGGGTGAAAAACGCCGCGTAGCATTGTGCAAATTGTTGTTGTCCAAACCAGACATGTTGCTATTAGACGAACCAACCAACCACTTAGATGCTGAGTCGGTTGAATGGTTAGAACAGTTTTTGGTGCGCTTCCCCGGCACAGTCGTTGCCGTGACCCACGACCGTTACTTCTTAGATAATGCGGCAGAGTGGATTTTAGAATTGGACCGTGGCCACGGGATTCCTTGGAAGGGCAACTATTCAAGCTGGCTTGAGCAGAAAGAAGCGCGCTTAGCTCAAGAGAACAAATCTGAAGCTGCCCGTATGAAGGCGATGAAACAAGAGCTGGAGTGGGTGCGTCAAAATCCCAAAGGGCGTCAGGCAAAATCCAAGGCACGGATTGCCCGTTTTGAGGAGTTATCCAGCTTCGAACATCAAAAACGGAATGAAACCCAAGAAATCTTTATTCCTGTCGCCGAGCGTTTAGGCAACGAGGTCATCGAATTTGAAAATGTCAGCAAGGGCTTTGGTGATCGTTTATTGATCGACAACCTGAGTTTCAAAGTCCCAGCCGGCGCGATTGTTGGCATCATTGGCCCCAACGGTGCCGGTAAATCGACTTTGTTCCGTATGTTAAGCGGTCAAGAACAGCCTGATAGCGGCAGCGTCAAAATTGGCCAAACGGTACAAATGGCATTTGTTGATCAAAGTCGTGCCAATTTGGAATCAAATAAAACCGTTTTTGAAGAGGTGTCGGGCGGTTTGGATTTGATTACAGTCGGTAAGTTTGAAATGTCGAGCCGCGCCTATCTGGGTCGTTTTAACTTCAAAGGCGGCGATCAGCAAAAAATCGTTGGCAATTTGTCAGGCGGTGAACGTGGCCGCTTGCATCTGGCGAAAACTTTGCTGAAAGGCGGCAATGTGTTGCTGCTTGACGAGCCCTCCAACGATTTAGACGTTGAAACGCTGCGTGCTTTAGAAGATGCCTTACTAGAGTTTGCTGGCTCGGTGTTGGTGATTTCTCACGACCGTTGGTTCCTCGACCGTATCGCGACCCATATCTTAGCGTGCGAAGGCGAGAGCCAATGGGTGTTCTTTGATGGTAACTATCAAGAATACGAAGCAGACAAGAAAAAACGTTTGGGTGAAGAAGGCGCAAAACCAAAACGGATTCGCTATAAGCCAATCAGTCGTTAAACGCTGGCCAACCCGCTGCCCCACGCAGCGGGTTTTTTATTATTGTGGTACATGCCGCAGGTCGAATAACAATACTTCAGCCGCATGTTCAGCCAACAAATCGAGTCGGGTTTCTTGTTCGATAAATAGCCCATCGCCTTCCTGCATCGCGATCCCATTCACTAACAATTCACCCCGCGCCAACTGTAGATAGGCACAGCGACCCGCCACGAAAGTATGTTGCCAAGCAGCACCGGCCTCGAAACGACCGGCATAGAGATAAGCATCTTGCGCTAAGGTGACGTGACGGGGTGCAGGATGTGGTGCAGCAATACAATGTAAACGGTTGTGTAATTCCTCAGCAGAAAAAGCAATCTGTTGGTAAGTCGGTGACAAACCCAGCGTTTGTGGTTGAATCCAAATTTGCAGTAACCGCAAACTGTGTTGTGCTGAAGCATTGTATTCACTGTGACGCACCCCGCTACCGGCCCGCATATATTGCACTTCCCCTGGCACAATCCGCGCACGATGCCCCATACTGTCTTGGTGTTCTAGCTCACCCTCTAACACCCAAGTGATGATTTCCATATCGCGATGACCATGCATCGGAAAGCCACCACTGGGAGCGATTCGGTCGTCATTGATGACCAATAAATCAGAAAAACCCGTAAAACCAGGGTCGAAATAGTGACCAAACGAAAAACTGTGGCGGGCAGATAACCAGCCAAATTCAGCATGGCCACGTTCTTGAGCAGGACGTAAGGTGAGCATGATATTTCCTCAAAAAAAGTGAACAGCGGTTAAAGTTAACCGCTGTTGATCGAGGAAATATAAAGAGTGAATCGCGAAAATGTTAGCGAAAAGAGTTGCTGATCTTATTCAGAGAAATTGAACTTAGGCAGTTTTTACCAGCGACTTCCGCACCAATTTGCCATCACTGTTACGCAACCCGGGCAAACATTGTTGGGTAATGGTTTGTCCACTACGACCACAACAACGTTCATGTTGCGCAGCATCGTAACGTGCATCGAGTTCAGCAGGTACGAGTGCAGAAGCGGTGTCACCGGTCAGGGTTTGATGTAAGGCAAGAGCGGCATCTAACAGCTGTTGTTGCTGTTGAATAACCGGCTGTTTCTGTTGTTTGCTGATATGCGCTAAACAATCCCACAGGGCTTCAATGCCTCGCCACACGGCCACTGCTGCGATGACTTTGACGGCCAATTCTCCTTCAGCAGTCGGCAATTCTTTCAACCAAGCATGGGCCAAACTCGGCTGGGCTTGCAACAGCTTGACCAGCTGCATCACGGCTTCTGGTAAAACCACGGCATTTTGGGTCTGCACAACCAGCTCACTATTGCGCTGTTGTACTTTTTGCAGTTCGCTTTGCGCCCATTCTAAATCACAACGATAGCGTTCATGTTCAGGCTCTAAGGCTTCCCACTGTTCACGCAGTTGGCGCAGTTCTTCTTGTGCTCGTTGTTTATCGGTTTCAGCCTCTTGTAGGCGCTGTTGTACCTGTTCTAACTCGCTTAAAACAACCAGATTCGATGCCACGGGTGCAACAAGCGGCAATGCTTCGGATGGAACGGTTGTTACCGCAGAGGCTGCAATCTCGGCCACCAAGGCACGGATTTGTGGGTGGTGCTGTAGTAGCAACACTAGATCATAAGGATAAAACGCCTCGGCTGCCCCTGATACCATTGGCTGTTCTTTTGCAAGGATATCGGTGAGTTGCTCCAACCGTTTTTTGTGCTTTTTATTCATCTCGAATTTCCCATGTGGATGTAACGTTGCAGCCGTCGCTGTCGTGCTAACACGCCGTTGACTCGCAGACTATCGCTGCAAATAAGACGATACAAGCATACTGCCAGCGCTTCCCTTGCACAAAGTTTTATGGCTCACCGACTTTGACCTAACACACAGTCGGTGCTTTGTTGTGCATCTGGGTTGATACAGAGCTGATAGCGATGCAGTAAATCGGTACGAGAAATCACCTCAAGCGGCACATATTGATCCGCAACAATGAATTGTGCGCCAGCCTGTGGCCAGTCATCGAGGGGCCGCCCATCTGCATGGTAAAGACAACCCAACAACAGAGGCAAATCACGATCATCGACGGCGGCTAAAGTCTGTCCAAAGCCAAGATAGAGCGCACCCTCATCGACCCACCACGCATGGTCTATGCCACATGACAAATCAAACTGAGGGCGGGCTTGCCATGTTGCTGCTTGCCAGCTGACAACACACGGTGCAGTGGCATACTGATAAAACACCCGCTGCGGCCCATTTTGTACAAAGCAGGCGCCACGCTCATCCACACCCACGTTTCGGTGCATAAACTCACTTAACCCGGTATGGCTCACGCGGCTGTCTAATATCAACCAATCCCCACGTCCATCCAGTTTTAGCCAACCATATACATCGGGCACATTCGGCCATTTTGCCAACGCCGCCAACACCATCTCATCCACGGCTCACCTCGCTGTCTATGGCTCAATCAGCCTGTAATACTTCAAAATCGTGGGTAATTTCTGCTGTTTTACCCAACATAATCGAAGCAGAACAGTATTTTTCAGCTGACAGACGAATCGCCCGTTCAACCACCTCGGGTTTTAAATCTCGCCCCACAACGACGAAGTGCAAATGAATCCGTGTAAACACTTTAGGATCGGTCTCGGCACGCTCGGCATCCACTTCAACTTTGACATCACGCACATCTTGCCGTGATTTTTTCAAAATACTGATTACATCATAGCTGGTACAACCCGCAGTGCCGGCCAACAATAGCTCCATCGGTCGCGGGCCCAGATTACGCCCCCCGCCTTCAGGCGCACCGTCCATCACTACGGCATGACCGCTGCCGGTTTCTGCCATAAAACACACACCATCAATCCATTTCAACGTTGTTTTCATATCACTCTCTTTTAATGGGGCTCGTTCAATTCGCCTTGCTCGGCCAGCTCGCGGATGATTCGAATGCTCTCAATGTCCATTTGCTGATAGGCTTTTTTGACATACGAGGCATAGTGCTTTTCCTCGGGAGATTGTTCAGGGAGAGGGGTCTGATAGACAAAACGGACACACATCACACCAGCTTGAGGCTCTTCAATCACCATCGACACTTTGCCACCAGCATGTTGCTCATTCGCCTCGGTGTGGTAGTGGACAGCCTGTTGTGGCAGAAATTCAATACGATCACGTACCGACATTTGGCCAAAGTGAATCTCTCGCAGCAGCCAATTTTCGCCTTGTTCTACAATCGTGCAATCGTCGGCAGCTTCAATAAACTCAAGGGGCGAATACGCGCGGCGCCGTAGGCCTCGCCACAATTGGGCACGAGACAACGGCAGGACAGGATGATTTGGATCGTTAACAACCACAATATGTTCAAAATACATGCAAACACTCTCAGCTAGTGGGCACACAGGGCTCGTTAGAGGATGGCCATCATACCGCGAGCCTGTGCGCCATGTACTGGCCGATTAGTACAGTTTTAACAACGTCGATTTCAATTCTGTGTATTTTTCCAAGGCATGTAGCGATTTATCACGGCCATTACCCGATTGTTTATAACCACCGAAGGGGAGATTCTGGTCACCACCTTCATCATAACAATTGATCCATACCGTGCCGGCACGCAAACGACGACTGAGGCGGTGGGCACGGCTGACATCACGCGTCCACAACGCCGCCGCTAAACCATATTCTGTATCGTTGGCAATTTCGACTGCATGATCTTCGTTATCAAAAGGGATCACCGCACACACTGGGCCGAACACTTCTTCCTGTGCTAATACGCTGTCTGGTTGGCAATAAAACGCTGTTGGCGCAATAAAGTACCCTGTTTCAGTATCAACTGCCTCGCCGCCAAACAACAAACGGTCTTGTTGCTTACCAATTTCGATATAACGCAACACGCGCTGATATTGAATGTCATCGACAATCGCCCCCATCCGTGTTTTCGGATGTAAGGGGTCGGCTGGCTGATAACGTGCCGCCGCCGCTGCAAATTCAGCTTGGAAAGCCTCAAACACCTCTCGCTGCACCAACACACGCGAGCCTGCCGAACACATCTCGCCTTGGTTAAAGAAAATTCCACCCGCTGCCGCACGCGCCGCCGCTTTCAAATCGGGGCAATCAGCAAACACGATATTCGGCGACTTACCGCCCAATTCTAGCCACGCCCGCTTGAGATTCGATTGTGCAGCATAGGCCATGATTTTTTTGCCCACCGCTGTCGAACCCGTGAAAGCCACACAATCAATATCCATGTGTTCAGCAAGTTGTTGCCCGACATCACCGGCCCCCGGCAATATATTAAATACACCAGCAGGAATGCCTGCTTGTTGTGCCAAAGCCCCCAAACGAATGGCGGTCAGTGGTGATTTTTCCGAAGGTTTTAATAACACTGAATTACCGGCTGCCAACGCCGGAGCAAATTTCCAACTGGCCATCAATAACGGGAAATTCCACGGCACAATCGCTGCCACCACCCCCACCGGCTCACGACTGACGGTGCCATGTAAATTCGGTGCCAGCGGCGCCAGTTCGCCACCAACTTTATCAATCGCCTCAGCAAACCATTGCACCGCATAGGCAGTGCCAGCTACATCAACAGCCAAAGCATCAGAAATAGGTTTACCTGTATCTAAACATTCCAGTAAGGCCAAATGTTCAGCATCAGCACGAATTGCCTCGGCAAAAGCCAATAACCGCGCCTTACGCTCTGCCGGCGCCAGCCCTGCCCACACGCCTTGCTCAAAAGCCCTCCGTGCCGCTTTGACAGCGGCATTCACTTCATCTTGACCACACGCGGAGACTGTCGCCAAGGGTTGACGCGTAGCGGGATTCACCGTCACAAAAGACGCTGTGGTCGTAATATATTCACCATCAATAAAAGCACGCGACTCGGGGACAATAGCACTGGCGCGTTGTTGCCAATCGGCATGAGACAAGGAAGACATCAAACAGCACTCCTCAAAAAGAAACTTAGAAATTAGCGGGGGTATTGGCGCTGATAATCTCGGCCTCATCCGCACCTATATTACGAAAACGATGGGGCAGGGTACTGGGGAAGTAATAGCCATCACCACTGTGTAACACATGTACCTGACCATCAATGGTTAATTCAATGGTGCCACGCACCACAAAACCACATTCTTCACCCTCATCATGCCGAATAGACTCGGGACCCGTATCAGCACCGGGAGCATACAGCTCACGCAACATTCGCATTTGTCGGTCGGCAATGCCCACCCCAAGCAACAACAAACGCAGCCCATTTTGACCCAAATCGGGTTGTTGGTGCGGACGATAGATATAGCGTGGTAAGGCTTGCACCGGCTCATCAAAGGTGAAGAACTCACCTAAGGTCATCGGGATTCCCTCTAATAGTTTTTTAAGGGAACTTACCGATGGACTGACCCGATTTTGTTCAATCAGGGAAATGGTGGAATTGGTCACACCTGCCTTTTTCGCCAATTCTCGTTGCGACAAGCCATAACGCTCTCGCACCATTTTGAGGCGCATTCCGATGTCCATTGGGGTCTTCACTCCAAATGTCGATAATAATTGACGCCTGTTATCCGCTTTTTCAGCAAGGCGTCACACCGCTTTGCCATCTATTTCTCTTATTAACCGGCTATATCTTTGTCACAGTGCGCTTTTTTGTTGCCATGCAGCATCATTTTGGCGCACACCACGTTAAGATCTACCATGTCAGTAAAAATTCTTTGTTAGCTCTTGTCAATTATTTTTAACGTGGCTAGACTGAATTTTACTCACTGGTTGTCTAAGGAGACGCATCATGCTTATCGGTATTCCCAAAGAGGTCAAAAACCACGAATACCGCGTTGGCCTCACCCCAGCAGCAATTAAAGAGTTAGTGAAACAAGGTCACGATGTGGTTGTCGAGCGTTACGCTGGCGCAGCGATCGGTTTTTCCGACAGCCACTATATTGCCGCCGGTGCGCGTATTGCCGACGATGCGGCGACGGTCTTTTCCGAAGCAGAATTGATTGTCAAAGTTAAAGAACCTCAGCCAGAGGAATGTGCTCGCTTACGACGTGGGCAGATTTTATTCACCTATCTGCATTTAGCGCCCAATCCTGATCTCACTCAGGCGCTGGTTGATTCAGGTTGTGTGGCACTGGCTTACGAAACGGTAACCGATCAGCGAGGTGGCTTGCCTTTATTAGCACCAATGTCGGAAATCGCTGGCCGGATGGCTATTCAAGCGGGTGCCCATTGCTTAGAGCTCAGTCAAGGCGGGGCTGGCGTATTGCTGTCTGGCGTACCCGGTGTGATGCCAGCACGCGTCTTAGTCTTGGGCGGGGGCGTCGTGGGTGTCAATGCCGCGAAGATGGCAATGGGCCTAGGCGCACGTGTGACATTGTTAGACGTGTCTTTGCCACGCTTGCGTGAACTCGATCAGTTATTTGGCCCACATCTCGCAACACGTTATGCAACCCAAGATGCCATCGAAGATGAATTAGTCCGCGCTGACTTGGTGATTGGTGCCGTGCTGATTCCCGGCAGTGCCGCACCGAAGCTGCTTACTCGTCCGATGCTGAAATTGATGAAAGCAGGCTCGGTGTTGGTAGATGTTGCCATCGATCAAGGCGGTTGCTTTGAAACCTCGCATCCCACCACCCACCAAAACCCCACCTTTGTGGTTGATAACGTGGTGCATTACTGCGTCGCCAATATGCCGGGGGCCGTTGCACGCACCTCGACCCAAGCCTTGTCTCATGCCACGTTGCCGTTTGTGTTGGCCTTAGCCAATCAGGGTTGGAAAGGCGCATTACAACATGATGCCCACCTGCGTGCTGGGCTGAATGTGTGTTTGGGGAAAGTGAATTACCACGCAGTCGCACAAGCCCATGGTTATCCCCATGTGCCGGCAGAAACGGTGCTTGCTTAATGTTGATCCGGCGTCCCTAACGGACGCCATTTTTTTGTGAGTCCATTGCAATGTCAAAATCCTCTTCTCGCTTACCTCGGGTGGTGATCCCATGTTGCCGGTGGTGGCTCAAGGAAAGCCAGTTCTTTCACCTTGTGGGAGAGAAATACATCCAAGCTGTACGCGGAGGCGTCGGCGCCCAACCGTTGTTGTTACCTGCGCTAGGAGAAGACAACGAGCTTGAGGCAATTTTAGAACTCGCCGACGGCATTCTCTTTACCGGCAGCCCATCCAATATCGAACCCCATCACTATGGTGCCGAGCCCGTCGCCAACGACTTTAACGACAGCGCCCGTGATGCCACAACCTTACCTTTACTGCGCGCCGCCATTGCTGCTGGTGTGCCCATTCTCGGTATTTGTCGTGGTTTTCAAGAAATGAATGTTGCCCTAGGTGGCACGCTGTATCAGAAAGTGCATGAGCAGCCGAATATGCTCGACCACCGCGAACAAGGCGAGGACAAAGCCCAGCAATATGGCTTTGCCCACACCATTCGCTTTGAAAGCGACAGTATTTTAGGGGCTTGGTATGGCGCGGCTGAAGCCGAAGTCAATTCTCTGCATGGCCAAGGTGTACGCGAATTGGCACCCAGTCTAGTCGCAGAAGCACGCGCCCCTGATGGTTTGATTGAAGCCTTCCGTGTCCGTGATGCCAAAAACTTTGCGATGGCGGTGCAATGGCATCCCGAGTGGCAATATCAAGACAACCGTTTATCACAAACCCTGTTCAGTGCCTTTGCCCGCGCCTGTCAACAGCGGCAACAAAGCCGGCATTCTTAAGGAAACACCATGACAGTATTAAGTGAATGGCTGCGAGAGAATCGCATCACCGAAGTCGAATGTGTCATCCCTGATTTCACGGGTATTGCCCGTGGCAAAATTGTGCCACGCGAAAAGTTTAGCGAAGACGATGGGATGCGCCTGCCAGAAGTGGTGTTGGTGCAAACCGTGACGGGTGAATATGCCCAAAATATCACCCCAGCAACCGACCCAGATATGGTGCTCATCCCCGATCCGAACACCATTCGGCTGGTGCCTTGGGCCAAAGACCCCGTGGCACAGGTGATCCACGATTGCTATAAGTTTGACGGGACACCGGTTGATTTGTCGCCACGCTATGTGTTGCGCCGTGTGTTAAAGCTGTATGAAGAACGTGGCTGGGAGCCGATTATTGCGCCCGAAATGGAGTTTTATATTGTTGATGTGAACCGCGATCCCGATGTGCCGTTACAACCACCGATTGGCCGCACCGGTCGTCCTGAAACAGGCCGTGCCGCTTATTCGATTGATGCGGTTAATGAATTCGATCCCTTGTTCGAAGACATTTACGACTATTGCGAAGCACAAAACCTCGCCATCGACACCCTAATTCATGAAGTCGGTGCCTGCCAGATGGAAATTAACTTCCTGCATGGCAATCCGCTTGAGTTGGCCGACCAAGTATTCTTGTTTAAACGAACTGTGCGCGAAGCCGCGATTCGTCACAATATGTATGCCACGTTTATGGCCAAGCCGATGGAGAACGAACCCGGTTCTGCCATGCACTTACACATGAGTGTGGTCGATAAACAAACTGGTCAAAATGTGTTTTCTAACGCTGATGGCAGCCCAAGTGAGGTGTTTCTGCATGCCATCGGTGGTATGCAAAAATACTTCCCCGAAGTCATTGCTTTCTTTGCGCCCTTTGTGAACAGCTATCGCCGGTTAGTGCGTTACACCGCTGCGCCGATCAATGTGCAATGGGGCTATGACAACCGCACCTGCGGTATCCGCGTCCCCCATTCCAGCCCCGCTGCCCGCCGTATTGAAAACCGGCTGCCCGGGGTGGACTGCAACCCCTACCTCGCCATCGCCGTCACCCTAGCCGCTGCGTGGTTGGGCATCATGGAAAAACAACAACCATCGGCCCCATTAGAAGGCGATGCCTATGGTTTTCCGTTTGCCTTCCCACGTGGTTTGGATGATGCCATCCCGGTGTTGCGTGGCTGCAAACCGATGGCAGAAGTGTTAGGTGAGCGTTTTGTAAACGCCTTCTGCGCGGTTAAAGAAGAAGAGTACATCGAATATGCGCGGGTAATTAGCCCGTGGGAACGTCGTCATTTATTGCTGCATGTTTAGTGTCACGACACAAACCACACCGGCAACGATATTTTGTAAGGAATCAAAATTATGAGCACAACACACACCACTCGCGAATGGCAAGCTATGGATGCCGCCCATCACTTACATCCCTTCTCGGATATGGATGGCCTCAATCGCCACGGTAGCCGCGTGATTGTAAAAGGCGAAGGGGTCTATCTGTGGGATTCTGAAGGCAATAAGCTATTTGATGGGATGTCTGGGCTGTGGTGCGTCAATGTCGGTTATGGCCGTAAAGAGTTGGCAGACGCGGCCTACCGTCAAATGCAGGAATTGCCGTTCTACAACACCTTCTTCAAAACCACGCATCCACCCGTGGTCGAACTCTCACAGCTGTTATCCGAAGTTGCCCCCGAGGGATTCAACCACGTCTTCTATACCAACTCAGGTTCGGAAGGTAACGACACAGTCATTCGCATGGTGCGCCACTACTGGGCCAGCCTTGGACAGCCAAATAAGAAAACCATCATTTCTCGTATCAATGGTTATCACGGCTCTACTATCGGTGGCGCTTCGCTCGGCGGCATGGATTATATGCACCAACAAGGCGATTTACCGATTCCGGGCATCGTTCACATTGAACAACCGTATTGGTATGCCAATGGTGGCGACTTATCGCCAGAAGAATATGGCCTGAAAGCCGCGCGGGAATTAGAGAAGAAAATTCTAGAACTGGGCGTGGAAAATGTGGCGGCGTTTATCGGTGAACCTGTGCAAGGCGCCGGCGGCATCATCATCCCACCGACAACTTATTGGCCAGAAATCCAGCGCATTTGTGATCAATACGGTATTTTATTGATTGCTGATGAAGTGATTTGTGGATTCGGGCGCACCGGCCATTGGTTTGGTTCGCAATATTACGGCATCAAACCTCACCTGATGACGATTGCTAAAGGCTTGTCCTCTGGCTATTTGCCGATTGGTGGCGTGTTGGTGCATGACGAGGTGGCAAAAGTATTAAAGCAAGGTGATTTCAACCACGGCTTTACCTATTCCGGCCATCCCGTCGCCGCCGCAGTCGCAGCGGAAAACATTCGCATTCTGCAACGAGAAAACATCATCGAACGCATGAATAGCGAGGTGGTACCGTATGCTCATCAACTGTGGCATGACGCTTTCGATCACCATCCACTGGTGGATGATGTGCGAACGCTTGGCTTCTTTTTTGCTTTAACGCTGGTCGAAGACAAGAGCACACGCAAGCGTTTTGCCAATGGCGGTGAGTTAGCATTACGTTGCCGTGATATTTGTTTCCGCAATAATTTAGTCATGCGTGCCACCGGAGACAGTATGATTTCGGCCCCGCCGCTGGTAATGACCCGCAGCGAAGCCGAAGAATTTGTCTCTTTGGCGAAAAAGTGTATTGATGAGTTCGCCCGTGAGTTAGGGCGGTTGTAAAATCCCCCGCCCCGGCACCTTGCCGGTGCTGACCGACCATCATTGGGATGGTCGGCGGCTTAATAGAGGAGTTGTACCGATGCGCGTCTTTACCGGAAAACTGGTTGCCTTAGCTGTGATTGCCGCGTTTGCCACGCCGATGGCACAGGCTGAGAGCAAGGTATTGAATATCTATAACTGGTCGGATTACATCGGGCCCAATACGATCAAAGACTTCGAAAAAGAGACGGGCATCAAGGTGCGCTATGATGTGTACGACTCTAACGAGGTGTTGCAGGCAAAAATCCTGACCGGTCGTTCTGGCTACGATATTGTGGTGCCCACCAATGCCTTTTTGGCCAAACAAATCCAAGCCGGTGTCTATCAACCTTTAGACAAGAGCAAAATCAGCAACTATGGCAACCTCGACGCTGCCATCATGCAACAGATGGACAAGTTTGATGCCGGCAATAAGTTTGCTGTGCCCTACTTCTACGGTATCAACACACTGGGTATCAATGTTGCCAAGGTAAAAGCCGCATTAGGCAACGAACCGATGCCAGCCAATGAATGGGACTTACTGTTTAACGAAAAATACAGCAGCAAACTGAAGTCCTGCGGTATTTCGGTATTAGACAGCCCTGCTGAAGCCTTGCCGATCGCCCTGCATTATCTGGGTAAAAACCCCAACACCACCGACGAAGCCGATTGGCGTGCCGCAGCCGACTTGTATAAAAAAGTTCGGCCCAATATCTCCCGCTTTAGCTCGTCTGGCTATATCAACGAATTTGCAAATGGTTCGCTGTGTGTGTCCTTGGGCTATGGAGGTGACTTAAACATCGCCCGTACCCGCGCTGCCGAAGCCAAACGCAAAATTGAACTGCAGGTCTTGGCACCGAAAACCGGTGTGATGTTGTGGATGGATAGCATGGTGATTCCAAAAGACGCGAAAAACGTCGAGAACGCCCACCTGTTCATCAACTACATTTTGCGGCCTAAAGTCCATGCAGATGCGGCCAACACCGTCCATTACGCTGTGCCAAACAAACCGGCACAAGCGCTGGTGAGTGAAGCCGACCGCAAAAACCCCTCGATCTACCTGAGCCCTGAAGTACAAAAAGCCAGCTTTGTGCAGCTGCCTTTGGATTCCAAAATCCAACGCCTTCAGACCCGCTTATGGACGGAAATCAAAACTCGTAAATAAGTGCTGAGCTGTGCTGGCCTAGTCAACAGCAGCTCGTTTTTTGTCTATGAACTTGGTACGGGCAGACGCCCGTACCCCTGTGGATTGTGATGCTGATGGAATCTTCTGTGAGCGCAGCCAACGCGGCCAAATCGGGCCAGCCTTACCTGCAAATTGTCGATGTGGTCAAAAAATTTGGTGATAACACCGTGGTTGACCACGTCAATCTGACAATCAATAAAAACGATATTTTTGCCCTGCTCGGTAGTTCAGGCTCGGGGAAATCCACACTATTACGGATGTTGGCAGGGATGGAAACCCCAACATCGGGTCGTATTATTCTTGATGGTCAAGATATTACACAGTTGCCGCCTTATGAACGTCCAATCAATATGATGTTCCAAAGCTATGCGCTGTTTCCTCACATGACTGTCGCACAAAACATTGCCTTTGGTTTGAAACAAGATCGATTACCGAAGGCTGAGATTGATGCCCGAGTCGAAAAAATGCTCGATTTGGTGCAAATGAAAAAATACGCGGGTCGCAAACCCTATCAGCTCTCTGGTGGCCAACAACAGCGGGTGGCGTTAGCACGTTCCTTAGCCAAGCGTCCCAAACTGTTATTGTTGGATGAACCGTTAGGGGCGTTGGATAAAAAACTGCGGCAACAAACCCAACTTGAGCTGGTCAATCTGATTGAGCAAGTCGGGGTCACCTGCATCATAGTGACCCACGATCAAGAAGAAGCGATGACGATGGCAGGCCGCATTGCGATCATGAGCGAAGGCCAACTCTTACAAGTCGCCACGCCAAACGAAATCTACGAGTATCCAAATTGTCGCTTCACCGCTGAATTTATTGGTGAAACCAATATCTTTGAAGGTCATTTAGCGGTTGATGAACCTGATTTCGTCGAGATTGCCAGCCCCGATCTTCCCACCCCGATTTTCGTTGCCCACGGCATCACTGGCGCACTGGGGATGCAGCTTTGGTATTCCTTACGCCCAGAACGCGTTTATCTATCTCGTGAACAACCCACAGAAGTCCGTAATCAAGCCAGCGGTGTCGTACACGATATTGCCTATCTGGGTGGTTTTTCGATTTACCACATCAAATTAGCCAGCGGCAAAATTATCAAAGCCAGTGTGCCCGCCACACAATGGCGCGATGAACCTGCTCCAACTTGGGAAGAGCCTGTCTTTATCAGTTGGGGTGATAACGATGGGGTGGTGCTCACACAATGAAACGCTTCTTTCCCTCGGGCCAAACGCTGCTCACTGCCATTCCTTATGGTTGGCTGCTGCTATTTTTCCTCGTGCCGTTTTTATTCGTGCTACAGATCAGTTTTTCAGAGGTGGAAATCGCCAGTCCACCGTATCGGCCTCTTGTAGAGTTTGCCGATAATCTGATCAATATCTCGCTCAATATCGGTAATTTTACCTTTATTGCCGAAGATAGCCTGTATGCCGACGCCTATCTAAGCTCGCTCAAGGTCGCCATCACCACCACGGCGCTCTGCTTGTTATTGGGCTACCCGATGGCGTATGCCATTGCCCGAGCTGAGGAATCGCGCCGCAACACCTTGCTGATGTTGGTGATGTTGCCATTTTGGACCTCTTTTTTGGTACGGGTGTATGCGTGGATGGGGTTGTTGAACAATGAAGGTTTGATTAACCAATTGCTCCTCAACTTTGGTTTTATTCAAGAACCGTTACAGTTGATGCACACGGCTTTCTCGGTGCAAATCGTGATGGTTTACACCTATCTACCATTTATGATTTTGCCGTTGTACGCCAACTTGGTGAAATTGGACGGGCGTTTACTCGAAGCTGCGTCAGACCTAGGTTGTAAACCGTGGGAAGCCTTTTTGAAAGTCACCTTACCTCTGTCCAAGAACGGCATTATTGCTGGCTCGATGTTGGTGTTTATCCCTGCGGTGGGTGAGTTTGTGATTCCCGAATTAGTGGGTACACCCGAAGCCTTGATGATCGGTAAAGTATTGTGGATGGAGTTCTTCGACAACAATAACTGGCCAATGGCAGCGGCTGTTACAACCATCATGTTGGCATTGTTGGTGTTGCCGATTGTCTTCCTCCATCGCCGTGAAGAACGGATGTTGGCACAAGCCGCCGCACGTCACTAGGAACCAATCATCATGAGTCAAAAAATATCTTGGTTCGGCAAAACCTCTCTCGGCATCGGTTTCTTTTTTCTGTATGCGCCGATTGTGATTTTGATGATCTACTCGTTCAACGCCTCCAAACTGGTCACCGTTTGGGGTGGTTTTTCCACCCACTGGTATGGCGAGTTGTTCCGCGATGAAGCCGTGATGTCAGCACTGGGTTTGAGCCTCAAAGTGGCGTTGCTATCTAGTGTCATGGCTGTGGCACTAGGCACGATTGCGGGCATGGTATTAGCACGTTTCGGCCGTTTTCGCGGTAAAAGCCTGTTTGCTGGCATGATTACAGCACCGATGGTGATGCCTGAAGTGATTACCGGTTTGTCGATGTTATTGCTGTTTGTACAAATGCAGCAGTGGTTTGGCTTTCCGGAAGAACGCGGTGTCCTCACCATCTGGGTCGGCCATGTCACCTTGTGTATGGCGTATGTCACGGTGGTGATTCGCTCACGGTTGGTGGAAATGGATCGCTCGGTTGAAGAAGCGGCGATGGACTTGGGGGCGCGTCCGATGAAGGTGTTTTTCGTCATCACGCTGCCTTTGATTGCGCCAGCATTAGCATCGGGCTTTCTATTGGCGTTTACCCTGTCGTTAGATGATTTGGTGATTACCGCCTTCTTATCTGGCCCCGGCTCGACCACCTTGCCACAGTTGATTTTCTCGCGGGTACGGCTCGGCTTAAACCCCGAAATCAACGCCTTGGCAACCATCACCGTGTTCGTGGTTGGGACATTGGTGATTGTCGCCAATCGTGTCATGGCACGCGCCGAGAAAAAACGGCGGTTACTCGCCGCCTAAGGCGCTGACGCTAACAAGGGAGGCGAAAGCCTCCCTGTGGTCTTTCTCAGGTAGGTTTATGCACAATACGCCCCGCTTGTTCGCTCACCAAGAGCACACCGCCTCATGGTATGCCACCAGTTCCGGCCCCATGCCGCACTATCCCACGCTACAAAACTCAGTCCAAGCCGATGTCTGTGTGATCGGTGCCGGATATACTGGGCTGAGTGCTGCCCTTGAATTAGCTAAGTGCGGGTTTTCGGTGGTGATTTTGGAAGGGGCTCGAGTCGGGTGGGGGGCTTCTGGGCGTAATGGCGGCCAAGTGTTGAACGATGTCGCTTGTGGTATGGAAACCATTGCACAACAGCTGGGGCGTGAACAAGCTCGCCGCGTGTGGCAGATGAGCTTGGAGGCGGTGGAACTGGTGAAAGAACGTGTGGAGGCCTATCACATCGACTGTCACCTACAGTGGGGTTATGTTCATGCCGCACTGAAAATGCGCCAGATGGATGCCCTGCGACAGTGGCAACAACAGGCCGCCGATCACTACGACTACCATGACTTTAATATCCTCGAAGGGCGCTATGAGCTAGACCCCTATCTGCGCTCATCACGCTACATCGGCGGCTTATACGACCCCAACAGCGGCCATCTCCACCCTTTGCGCTATGCCCTCGGTCTGGCACAAGCGGCCAGCCATAGCGGTGTACAGATTTACGAACACAGTCCGGTGCAAGCAATTAAAGCAGGGCCCCCAGCTGTGTTAAACACACCACAAGGCCAAGTCCAAGCTAACTATGTGTTGTTAGCAGGCAATACCTACCTCGGCGAGCTGGCGCCAGCACTCGACCGGCGCATTATGCCGGTGGGTACCTATATTATTGCGACGGAACCCTTGGGTGAGTCGCTTGCACGCAGTTTGCTACCGCAAAATAGCGCAGTGTGCGACACCAATTTCGTCTTGGACTATTTCCGTCTATCGCATGATTGGCGTTTGTTATTTGGGGGTCGGGTCAGTTATTCCGGTATGTCGCCGCTCAACCTGAAACAATCGATGCGACAAGATATGTTAAAAGTTTTCCCAAAGCTGGCGGCGAGTAAAGTTGAGTTTGGTTGGGGTGGTTTTGTTGATATCACCATGAACCGCGCCCCTGATTTTGGCCGCTTGTTACCGCATGTGTTTTATGCACAGGGTTTCTCAGGGCATGGTGTTGCGTTAACAGGACTGGCCGGTTTATTGATGGCAGAAGCCATCAGTGGCCAAGCCAGTCGCTTCGATGTGTTTAGCCGCTTAAAACATCGTCCCTTTCCCGGCGGCCCGCGCTTCCGTACGCCGGCTTTAGTCCTTGCGATGCTGTGGTACCGACTGCGAGATCTGCTCTAAGCCGCTCTCAGCACGCAGATATTCCGAACCGGACAACCAACGCGCAGCAGCAAATCCGGCAATCAAACGAATTTTCTCCACCTCTAGCCGCCAAAAACCAAAATCACCCAACTGCAAATAATCTGCCATGTGCGGCAAAGCATGTAAAAAATGCTGCTGCTCAGCTTCAGTCAAATTGACAGGAGACATCCGCCCCATCAACGTTAAACGGGCGACTTGCTCGGCAGAGTGTTCAGATTTTTGTTCACTGATTAACACGCTTGCACGCGGATCTGCACGTAAGTTTTGGCAATGTTCAGCCAAGCCACTTAACAACATCACCGGACGACCTTGCAGATCGGCCACATACGCCACAGAACTGGCAAACGGATGTCCTTCCCATTTCTGAGAGAGTGTGGCCAAACTGGCATGATGATGGTTGGCAACCAGTGTCCGCGCCGCTTGCATCGCACTTTCATGACTCGACATGATGATTTTCCTTAAATTGCAACAGAAATAGCATCGCAATCTTATGCAGCAAAAGCTAGTATTATCGCCTTTCTGTTTGGCTGATATTTAAAGCAAGGATCTCAACATGATTAAAGTAGGGATTGTAGGTGGTACAGGCTATACCGGCGTAGAGCTGCTTCGTTTATTGGCAACCCATCCTGAGGTAGAACTGACCGCGATTACCTCGCGCAAAGAGGCTGGGATGCCAGTGGCAGAGATGTTTCCTAGCTTGCGTGGGCGGGTGAATCTTGCTTTCTCAACACCTGATGAAGCCAAACTAGAACAATGTGATGTGGTGTTTTTCGCCACACCGCATGGTGTGGCCATGGCAGAGGCACCTCGTTTGTTAGCCGCAGGGGTCAAGTTGATCGACTTGGCGGCAGATTTCCGCCTGCGTGATGCCGGTGAATTCCAACAGTGGTACAAAATGGAACATAGCTGCCAAGATGTGTTGGCAGAGTCAGTTTATGGTTTACCCGAAGTCAATCGGGCAGCCATTCAACAAGCCCGCGTGGTCGGCAACCCCGGTTGTTATCCAACTGCCGTCCAGTTGGGTTTCCTACCGCTGTTAGAAGCCGATGCCATTGACCGCACCAGCCTGATTGCTGACTGCAAATCGGGTGTCTCTGGTGCTGGCCGGAAAGCCGAAGTGGGTGCTTTATTTGCCGAAGCTGGTGACACCTTCAAAGCCTATGGCGTAGCAGGTCATCGCCATTTGCCAGAAATTAAACAAGGGTTGGCTGCAATCGCAGGTACACCAGTGGGCTTAACCTTTGTGCCACACCTGACCCCAATGATTCGCGGTATCCATGCCACGTTGTATGCACGGCTAACCAAAGAGGTCGATTTACAAGCCTTGTATGAAAACCGCTATGCCAATGAACATTTTGTCGATGTGATGCCAGCCGGCAGCCATCCAGAAACCCGTTCTGTCCGTGGTGCCAATACCTGCCGTATCTCGGTGCATCGTCCACAAGGTGGCGACACGGTGGTGATTTTGTCGGTGATCGACAACTTGGTTAAAGGCGCGGCGGGGCAAGCGGTACAAAATATGAACCTATTATTTGGCTTCGCTGAACAAACAGGGATCGACCACGTCCCCTTGCTGCCTTAAAAACCCCACTGGTGGCATGATTGATTTTGCAACAGGTGGCCGCCATAATCCAAAGAGCCCGTTTTTAAGGAGATTGATCTATGAATGCCCCTGCCATGCCACTGGTGTTTACCGACAGCGCATGTAACAAAGTCAAAGAATTGATTGCTGAAGAAGGCAATCCCGACCTGAAACTGCGCGTTTTCGTCACAGGTGGCGGTTGCTCTGGGTTCCAGTATGGTTTTACCTTCGATGAAATTGCGAATGAAGACGATAGCCTAGTTGAAAAAGAAGGGGTGACTTTGTTAATTGACCCCATGAGCTATCAATACCTCATTGGCGCAGAAATCGACTATCAGGAAAGCCTTGAGGGTTCACAATTTGTGATTAAAAACCCGAATGCCGTGTCTACCTGTGGTTGCGGTTCTTCTTTCTCGGTTTAAGCCCCACTGATTAAGGCTGCCGCCGGTCAAGCCCAAGCAGCACACTGCTTGGGCTTTTTGCTATTTGTCTCATAGAGAGGTTCATCATGTCTGCCGGCAAACCTTTATTTCCGCCTTTGCCCAATCTCCCGCCGATGAATTTTGCCCGTGAATTTGAATTCACCGAGCAAGATTTCGAGCGCATCCGCAACTTTATTCATCGCAAGGCAGGAATTGCCCTCAATCCGACAAAAAAAGATATGGTGTATGGTCGTCTCGTGCGCCGTGTCCGTGAATTAAAGCTGGCCAATTTTGCGGCCTATGTCAATTTTCTAGAATCCCCTGCTGGACGCGACGAACTAGAAGCCTTTGTTAACGCGCTCACCACCAACCTGACCTTCTTCTTCCGTGAAGAACATCACTTTCCGCTGTTAGCCGATCACGTTAAAAATCTCAGTGGCGAAATCAACGTGTGGTGTGCTGCGGCATCCACTGGAGAAGAACCCTATTCCATCGCAATCACCCTACTCGAGGCCACTGGTGGCCGCAGCAATATCCAAGTGTTTGCTTCTGACTTAGATACGCATGTGCTGAAAGTAGCGGCAGATGGCTACTATGCAGCAGATAAAGTGAATAAAGTTCCAGCTGCTTTGCAACAAAAATACTTTGAAAAACAAGCCGATGGTCGTTATCGGGTGAAGCCGGTTTTACGGAATATGATTACATTCCGGCAAATCAATTTGGTGGAAAATAATTGGCCGATTCGCAATAAATTTGATGCGATTTTCTGCCGCAATGTGATGATTTATTTCGACCGTGATACACAGTATGCGGTGTTAAAGAAATTCCATCCGTTATTGAAACCAAACGGTTTATTATTTGTCGGTCATTCTGAAAATTTGTATCACGCGACAGATTTGTTCAAATTACGCGGCAAAACGGTTTATGAACTGGCGGCACGCTAAACAGCGAACCCTGTGTAGAGAAGGATGAAATATGCGAGTGCTGGTGTTGGGGGCGGGGGTGGTGGGCGTCTCCACTGCATGGTTTTTGGCACAGGCCGGCCATGATGTGACCGTGGTTGACCGGCAAAGCCAAGCCGCCAACGAAACCAGCTTTGCCAACGGTGGCCAGCTTTCGGTCAGCCAGTCCGAACCGTGGGCCTCACCCGATGCCCCTTGGTTGGCAATGAAATGGCTATGGCGTGAAGATGCCCCCCTGTTGTTTAGATGGCGATTAGACCCACAGCAATGGGAATGGGGCTTACGCTTTTTGTGGGAATGTCGGCAACAGCGCCAGCAAAATAATATCCGTGCCATGTTGCAAATCGGGTTGTATAGCCGCGCAGCCTTTGCTGAACTCGATGCCAGCCTAGCACTCGACTATCAACGCCGTTCTCAAGGGATTATCTGTCTATACGACCAACAACAAGAACTGGATCAGGCGGCCCAGATTGCCCGTTTTATGCAGCAATACGGGGTGGAACGACAGGTACTGAGTACCTCGCAACTGATTGAGATTGAGCCAGCACTGAAACACTGTGCCCAGCGCTTGGTGGGTGGGACATATTGTGCGACGGATGCCTCTGGCAATGTGCGACTGTTTACCCGTGCCTTGGCTGAACAAGCACGACAACAAGGGGTGACTTTCTTATTTGGTCATCGCATCAATGCGTTAGAAGCGGGGGGAGATGGCCGGATCTCGGCAGTCTCGGTGACCAATGCCGAAGGACACTATCAAGCCTTACATGCCGATGCTTATGTATTGGCACTCGGCAGTTTCTCGCCCTTGATTGCCGCGACAGTGGGGATACGACTGCCCATCTATCCCGCTAAAGGCTATTCAGCCACCGTTAACATCACCCGCCCTGATGCCGCGCCCGAGGTGAGCATGACTGATGAAGCCGCAAAAGTGGTGTTTTCTCGGCTTGGCGATCAATTACGGATTGCAGGGACAGCAGAATTCAGTGGATATTCTCATCACCTTAACCCCATCCGTTGCCAAGCCTTGTTACAGGTAGCTCGGGCATGGTTTCCAGAGGCAGCAGACTACGATCATCCACAGTTTTGGAGTGGCTTGCGGCCATCCACCCCCAGCAATGTGCCCTTTATTGGACGCGCAAAAGGGTGGCACAATCTGTTTCTCAACACGGGACACGGTACCCTTGGTTGGACGCAAGGCCCCGGCTCGGGTAAAGCCCTTGCTGAAATCATCAGCGGCCACCGCCCAGCGTGTGATTTTCCCTTTACGGGGCTTTGATTTTTTCTCTGATACGAAAGCCTTTATGCAAGCACTGACCCCCTACGAATTGCTCGGCGGCGAAGCCATGTTGCGCCGTTTGGTTTCACGGTTTTACCAAATCATGGATGAAGACCCTGTGGCATTGGAAGTCCGCCGGATGCACCCACAAGATTTGAGCGAGTCGGAAGAAAAGCTGTTTATGTTTTTATCTGGTTGGTTGGGTGGGCCAAGCTTGTATATGGAAAAATACGGCCATCCCCGTTTGCGGGCACGGCACATGCCTTTTGCCATTGATGATTTTGGCCGCGATCAGTGGATGCACTGTATGCGGCGGGCGATGGACGAATTGCCCATCGAACCCGAACTGAAAAAGAAATTGGACGAAGCGTTGTGGAACACAGCCGATTTTATGCGGAATCGTTAACGGCGCGGCGGAATCGAATAAGTGCCAGTGACATGCGCCACTGGCTCATCCACCCCTTCAGAAAACAACATCACCTCACCCACCGCCAAACGCTGGCCAAGTTTTAGAATCCGGCCCTCGGCGATAATGTCTGCCTGTGGTGGTTTACGCAAAAAATTGATGTTTAAACTGGTCGTGACCGCTAACTCCACTCGACCGATCATCCCCAACACCACCGCATAGAGCGTGGCATCGGCAATCGCCATCAAAGCCGGCCCTGCCACTGTGCCACCTGGGCGGATTAAATCGGGGTTAAAGTGCATTTTCATGGTGGCTTCACCATAACCAATGCTTTCGGTACGAATCCCAAACAAACGACAAAGCGGTAGCGCTTCGTCAATCAGCTGTTGGAATTCTTCTAAACCAATCTGTGCGCTTTCTGTGGACATCAGGTTTCTTCCATAAAATGATTTTATTATTAACGTGGCCGTTGGCCGCGTTCGATAATAACACCAACTTTTTTCACCCGAGGCAGAATGCCCAATTTGGTCACTGCCACCCGCACCCACGGCGCGCCAAACTCCTCGCGAATCACCGTGGCGATATGGTCGGCCAGCGCCTCTAACAATAAAAAGTGTTGTTCTGCCAACAACGTACGCAAACGTTCAACAACGACACCATAGTGAATGGTGTCGCCGATGTTATCGCTATGACAGGGCTGTTCGCTTGGAATACCGATGTCAAGATCGAGTTCGATGGTCTGCGGAGCCTGCCGTTCCCAGTCGTACACTCCAATGACCGTATCCAGTCGGACTTCGCGCAGAAAAATGATATCCATAAATTAAAGAGGCAATGCCGTTTCAGCCAGACAACAGGATGCCGTAGAATGCAAAGTCCCGTATTGTAGTGAAATCGCCATGCCCACGATAGCATTCATCATTACCGCTTACCTTATCGGCTCTTTATCATTCGCAGTCATCGTTAGCCGCGTTATGAATCTAGCCGATCCCCGCACCTTTGGTTCGAAAAACCCGGGTGCAACCAATGTGTTGCGAACTGGCAATAAATTGGCCGCTGCACTGACCCTACTAGGCGATGGCGCCAAAGGCTGGGTGGCGGTTGAACTTGCCCGCTACTTTGCCCCGCAATATGGCTTGGCCGATCCAGAGATTGCCATGGTGGCGCTTGCTGTGTTTGTAGGTCATTTATGGCCCATCTTTTTGAAATTTCATGGCGGCAAAGGGGTGGCCACTGCACTTGGTGTGTTGTTGGCATTTCACCCGTTATTGGCCCTCGCCGCCTTGGGCACTTGGCTATTGATTGCCTTCACCACTCGTATTTCATCCCTAGCTGCGCTGATCGCTGCGTTAAGTGCCCCCGTCTATGGCATGTTCTTGCTGGATGGTGGGGTATATCTTGGCACAACCTTTATTCTGTCTTTGCTGTTGGTACGCCGCCACAAACAGAATATTTTAAATTTGTTGGCCGGCAAAGAAGGCAAAATCGGCCAAGATAAAAAGTCCTCCTAACGCGATTTTTTCTGGGCTGTAGTCAACAAGGGCCGCAGTCCAGTTAATACTGTGTTCATCATTTGCCGTTGAACTTGGGCTTTGGGGTGAATGCCGTCGGGCTGAAATTGATTCAGATCAGCAGCAAACCCCGCCACCAACAACGGCACTAAGGCAAGCTGTTGTTGTTTGGCTACGGCAACAAAGCTGTGTTGAAATTGTTGGATATATTGCTGACCGTAGTTGGGTGGCAATGTCATGCCGACTAATAACACCTGTCCACCTTGTTGCCGCACTAGCTTAACCATCGCAGTTAGGTTATGTTGCATTGCAGAAACCGGCAACCCACGCAAACCGTCATTGCCGCCTAATTCCAATATCACAATATCTGGCTGATATTGTTTTAACGCATGGGGTAGACGGCTCAGCCCGCCATCAGTGGTTTCTCCGGTTTGACTGGCATTGAAAACCCGATGTTGCGGCGCCAACTCTTTGGCTAATAAATCTACCCAACCTTCTCCGGCACGCAAACCATAGCCAGAGGAGAGGGAATCTCCAAACACCAAAATGGTCGCAGCAAACAACGGCGTACTGATTAACAGCGTGCCACTGATCGCCAGCCATAGGAAAATTTTTCGCATGAGTTCCGTTTCTCCAGAATTGCCACCGATTTTGCAAGCGGTAGACGTTGTTAAACATGTGCAACACGCTGGTAGCAGCTTATCGATTTTGCAAGGGGTGAATCTCACCCTCTATCCGGGGGAAACCGTTGCCATTGTCGGTGCCTCTGGCTCGGGCAAATCCACCCTACTCGGTTTGCTAGCCGGTTTGGACCATCCATCGGGAGGACAAATTGCGCTGTTTGGCAAACCATTGGGGCCACTAGATGAAGATGCCCGTGCGCGGTTACGCCATCAATTTGTCGGCTTTGTCTTCCAATCGTTCCAGCTGATGCCGGCCTTGACTGCGCTGGAAAATGTAATGCTGCCCTTAGAGCTGGCAGGTGACCCCGAAGCAGAAAGCCAAGCCAAAGCGATGCTAGAACGAGTTGGATTAAGCCAACGTCTGGATCACCTCCCGAAATATCTGTCGGGTGGAGAACAGCAGCGGGTGGCATTGGCACGCGCCTTTGTCGCCTCACCAAAATTACTATTTGCAGATGAACCGACTGGCAATCTGGATGCGGCCACCGGCGCCCAAATCATCTCGTTAATGTTTCAACTGAATCGGGCACAGGGCACCACGTTGGTTTTGGTCACCCATGACAGCGCTTTGGCCTCACGCTGTGACCGTGCCTTTCACCTCACCGGAGGAAAGTTAGTGGAGCTGAGCCGTGAATAGTGTCTGGTCGCGCTTGCGTTTCGTCTTGCGCTTTTTCCGGCGTGAATTGGTGTCTGGCGAGCTGAATTTATTGGCGCTGGCGATTGTCGTCGCCGTCGCGGCAGTAACCAGTGTGGCTTTTTTTGCAGATCGTGTCGAACGTGGCCTGCGTCAGGAAGCCACACGCCTATTAGCAGCCGATTTGGTGTTAAGCAGCGATAAGCCTTTGCGTGAACGCTACGGCGCAGACATCAGCAAAGCCGGTTTTGACATCGCCGATACCATCAGTTTTCCCAGCATGGTGTTTTCTCGTGAGTCGGCGCAGCTCAGTGCGATCAAAGTGGTCAGCACCGGCTATCCGTTACGAGGCAATGTGGAAATTTTACAAAACGGCAAAGTCGTTTCTGGCCGTTTAACACCGCAAGAAGGCACAGTGTGGCTGGATGAACGCTTGCTGGCGCGGCTCAATGTCAAAGTTGGCGACGTGGTCCGAATTGGGAATGCCGAGTTTCGGATTGCAGCCCAGTTGATTCGTGAGCCGGATGGGGCGGTGGATGTGTATAACTTTGTCCCTCGGGTCATGTTCCATCATAGCGATTTAGCACGCACAGCGTTAGTCCAAGAAGGCAGTCGCTTACGCTATCGCTTATTGATTGCGGGTGAAAGTCGTCGTCTGGAACGACTACAAAAAACCTTAGAAACCCAGTTACAACGCGGCGATAAAATTGAACGGGTAGAGGATACGCGGCCCGAGGTTCGGGTGGCACTCGAACGAGCCCAACGTTTTCTTGGCCTCACGGCACTGTTGGCAGTGGCATTGGCAGCCGTGGCAATGGCCCTAGCATGCCGCCGCTATCTCGCCCGCCATTATGCCCCAGTCGCCACCCTGCGCTGTTTGGGTGCCACACAGAATGAAATTCTCTTCTTATTCTCTGGCCAATTTATCGTTCTCACTTTGGTTGCCGGTGGTGTGGGCTGTGTTGTGGCTTGGTTGACGCAAGAAATTTTGTTGCTGCCTTTTGCCAGTCTTTTAGGCACACAACTGCCACCAGCCGGATGGATGCCGTGGGTGAGTGGATTAAGCACGGGGATGTTGCTGTTGCTTGGCTTTGCCATTCCCCCACTGTTGCAACTGCGACAAGCGCCTACTTTGCGCGTATTGCGTGAAGATATTCAACCACAACGTGCGGGTATCCTAGCCTATGCCGCAGGCGCCACGGCGCTGTTTGCTTTGATGTTATGGCAAGCAGGCGATGTCAAAGTGGCCAGTCTGGTTGCTGGTGGCTTCTTGGCTTTTATAGCGGTTTCGGCGGCCCTCGCGTGGGTGATGTTGGGCATTGCACGGCGGCTGACGCGGCATGGTAGTGCCATGAGTTGGCATTATGGAATTGCCCAAGCAACCCGCCGTCCGAGCTTAACGCTGTTGCAAATCGTGGCGTTGTCGTCGGGGATTATGGCGTTGTTGGTGCTGATGGTCGTACGGGGCGATTTGTTAGATGCATGGCAACGCAACTTACCACCCGATGCGCCGAACCGTTTTGTCATCAATATTCAACAGAAACAGTTAGATCCAGTGGCAGATGCCTTTGTGAACCAAGGCTTGCCGGTACCGGATTTTGCGCCGATGATTCGCGGTCGTTTATTGGCGATTAACGGTAAACCAGTACGACCACAAGAATATCGTGACGAACGTACCCAACGCTTGGCCGAACGCGAATTTAATCTGTCTTGGAATGACATACTACCGAAAGGCAATCGTTTAGTGGCTGGCACATGGTGGGAAGCCGGCGCCAGCGCGCAATTTTCAATGGAACGTGATATTGCCGAGCGATTGGGGATTAAGCTCGGTGATGAGCTGAAATATGAAATTGCGGGTACGGAATACCAAGCCCCCGTTACCAGCATCCGCGAAGTGGATTGGGACAGTTTCCGTGTCAACTTTTTTGCCATCGCCAGCCCTGCGCTGTTACAAGATCGGCCAGCCAGCTATATCACTAGCTTTCATTTGCCGGAGGATCGCGAAGATGCCGTCACCGCTTTGGTACAAGCCTTTCCCAACCTGACCATCATTGACGTCAGTGCTATTTTGGCCGAAGTGCGGAGCATGGTCGATAAACTGGTGTTGGCGATTCAATTTGTATTTGGCTTTAGCCTGTTAGCAGGGGTGTTGGTGTTGTGGGCAGCCATTCATACCACCCGTGATGAACGAGCTTTTGATGCTGCGGTATTGCGTACGCTCGGTGCATCACGAAAACAACTGATAAAAATGCACCGCAGTGAGCTAATTGCCCTTGGTGTGGCAGCCGGAGGCTTGGCTGCCCTCGGTGCCAGCGCGCTTTCTATTGGCGTCGCCACTTGGTTACTCGATTTACCGGTGAGTTTTAACCCAATGTTGTTCCCTCTGGGAATAGCGATTGGGGTATTTGCAACCTGGGCAGCGGGTATGCCAGCAGTCCGACATATCGCTAAAGTCAGTCCACTGGCAGCACTACGACAATTTTCTTAATACACCACAGAAAAAGGGACAACAGCAAACTGTTGTCCCTTTTTTAAATGCCGTACCACAATACCCAAATACCCAGCACGACAAATAACGCCGCTGCAGCCAGATGAATCCACCGAATAGGTAAGCGATCAGCAGCAAAATTACCAATCAATACCGCCGGCACATTAGCCAGCATCATGCCACAGGTAGTCCCCATCACCACGCCGAATAAATCGGTATATTTTGCCGATAACATCACCGTTGCGATTTGGGTTTTATCACCCATTTCTGCCATAAAAAAGGCAATCGTTGTCGCCATAAAAACACCGAGTTTTTCTTTCACAGCGGTATCTTCTTCGTCAATTTTATCTGGAATCATTATCCAGACAGCCATAGCAAAAAAAGCAAGGACCAATAACCAACGCAAAATATCGGGGGATAACCACGCCACAACCAATTGCCCCAACCAAGCGGCAGCAAAATGATTCAATACGGTTGCAACGAAGATGCCCAAAATAATAGGCAAGGGACGGCGAAAACGCGCAGCGAGTAATAAAGCCAATAACTGCGTTTTATCGCCCATTTCGGCCAAAGCAACGAGGCCGGTAGACATGAGGAAAGCATCCATTTATAGACTCCTTGGGGTTGCTCGCACCAAATGACCTGTGCTGCTGCAACCCCAACGGAGCAGACACAAGGTCATTAGGTCTTGCAATGCGGATGCCGCAGTGAGCGCCATGATCGAGTGGATCAAGTATGTTGACGCGCACATTCAACCAAAATGGCTGAATTAGCTACTCCCCCAAAGACGGCGGCAGTGTACGCTGCCATGCAACAAAAAAGCAAGCGCGCAGGTTAGCTAACCCACGCGCTTGTTTGACAGCGGCTTAGAGACTGGACTTATTGCGCTGCACTGCCTTCGGTCGCTGGAATATCGTTTGGTGGTGCCATCGAGAAAGCGTGGCCTTCGTCAAGTTTCCACTCGTTATGCAAACGCCACCCTTGTTTTGGGTCTTGCAGTTGCACATACCAATGAGCAGCAGAGGCCAGTTGTAAACGAGCTTGATAAATTCCGCCGCCTTGATGTTGCAATACGGCATGAATATCACGATCGGCCAAGGTGGGGTGCGCCAAGGAAAGGTGAAGCTGATCAGGGAACACAAACGCCTCACCACCTTTTAACAACACCCGCACCGCAGCATTGTCTTCACTGACCATCACTTGCGCGCTTAAACCTTGTTTCAACGCCAACACGTCGCGTTTATGATCGAGGTGAATTTCTTTACCGCGTTTGTAGTAATCGTCGTTTACCACGGTATCGTCGGTACTGGCAGCCAACCAAAACGTAATCACCCCCGCCACCACCACCACAGCTGGCCCAAGAATCAACAACCAAGGCCACCCTTGCCGATACCAAGGCAAAGAAGACGAACCAGAAGCGGGGGGGGTGATCATACTTACTCTCCAATAAAACTCGATTTTTCGGTTAAGTTCACACCACTCTCATCAAGAGAACGGATGTGGAACTGGATAGGATGGCTGCCTTTTGGCGCTTGTTCAGGATCGACGTGCACACGCACCACAATCGATTCATTACCGGTCGGTTTGAGATCCACTTCGACCTTACCACCATCCAATGTAATCCCTGGTAGACCAGAGACAGTGATAGCAAGTTTCTGGGTTTCTTCTGAAGTGTTCATTAACCGCAGGCTATAGGTATTTTCTAATAAGCCATCGTCCGTTTGTCGAACTAAAGAAGCACGGTCACGCAATACATCCACTTTCAAAGGCTGGCGCATCACAAACGAGGTTGTCCCTGCGACCAACACCACCAACAACACCAGACCATACATCATCACCCGTGGCCGTTTCAAACGTGACCACATCTGGCTTTCTGGGTATTTACCTTCTAGGGCATTTTCTGTGGTGTAACGAATCAAACCACGGGAATAGCCAACTTTGTCCATGATTTCATCACAGGCATCAATACAGGCGGCACAGCCAATACATTCATACTGTAAGCCGTTACGAATATCGATACCAGTGGGACACACTTGCACACACACACCGCAGTTTACACAATCACCCAAGCCGGCGTCTTTTGGATCCACCCCTTTCTTGCGCGCACCACGCGGTTCACCCCGTTGAGTGTCGTAAGAAATAATCAGCGTATCCGCATCAAACATCACACTCTGGAAGCGTGCATAGGGGCACATATATTTACAAACTTGTTCACGCATAAAACCTGCAAACAAGTAGGTAAAGCCACCATAAAAGAAAATCCAGAATGTTTCCCACGGCCCAAAATCAAACGTTTGTGCTGCGGCCAATAAATCTTTAATTGGAGTGAAGAAACCAACTAAGGTAAAACCAGTCCATAGCGAGAATAAAATCCACGCACTGTGTTTAGCAGTTTTAATACCAACCTTGCGTGCACTCATTGGACTTTTATCCAACTTCATCCGCTTATTGCGATCCCCTTCAATCGCTTGTTCTATCCACAAGAAAATCTCGGTATATACCGTTTGTGGACAGGAATAACCACACCATAAACGGCCAGCAATAGTCGTCCATAAAAATAGACCCAATGCGGCACACATTAACAAGCCAGCAAGATAAATAAAATCCTGTGGGAAAAAAGTTAAACCGAACAGATAGAACTTTCGCGCTGCCAGATCAAATAACACAGCTTGGCGACCATTCCACGTTAACCACGGAAAAACATAAAATACAAATTGGGTAATAATAACTAATGCAATACGCCAATTATTGAAAATCCCCTGAACAGCGCGGGGATAGATTTTTTTATGTGCCTCATATAAAGAGACTTCTTGCGCATCGTTCCCTTTGCCGGCGGCAACGGGTTGGATGGGTATCACTTTTTTGTCAGCGTTTTCAGACATGACAGTACTTTCTACAAGTAAGCGAAACAGGGCAGTTGTGGAGCGTGCAGCTTTTCGCTGCGACAGCATTACAATCCACTTTTTTCTTAAATGATAGCAGGAAGCGGCAACAACCGTTACCGTCATATTGTACTGCTTTGATGTGCGACAATCGTTTCTGTTTGATGTTCAGTCAGGACTGCGCTTTTCAGCGCAAACAAAAAAAACGGTAGCCCATTCAGGACTACCGTTCAATGACACCTATGCAAGAACAGGTGTTACGTGCTCAACGAATGATTTGATACGTTGATTATTGTGCCTCTTGCAGCTGATCGAGGATTTGTGGGTTTTCCAGTGTCGAAACGTCTTGAGAAATTTCTTCACCTTTAGCAATCGAACGCAACAGACGGCGCATGATTTTGCCAGAACGGGTTTTCGGTAAGTTCTCACCGAAGCGGATGTCATCAGGCTGTGCAATCTTGCCGATTTCGTGCGCCACCCAGTTTTTCAGTTCAGCAGCGATTTTCTTCGCCTCTTCACCTGTTGGGCGAGCCCCTTTCAAGACCACGAAGGCAACCACGGCTTCGCCTTTCACTTCGTGAGGTTTACCCACGACAGCGGCTTCTGCGACCAGTGGGTTTGCCACCAGTGCCGATTCAATTTCCATGGTACCTAAGCGGTGACCAGACACGTTCAGCACATCATCGACACGACCCATGATCCAGAAGTAGCCATTTTCGTCACGGTTGGCCGAGTCGCCTGCCAAGTAGTATTGGCCGTTAAACTCTTCTGGGAAATAGGTTTTCTTAAAGCGATCTGGATCACCCCAGATAGTACGCACTAAGGATGGGAAGGGCTTTTTGATGACCAAGAAACCACCACGACCTGGTTCAACTGGCGCACCTGATTCATCCACGATGTCGGCAATAATGCCCGGCAATGGCAAAGTGCAAGAACCTGGTTTGGTTGCCACAGCACCTGGCATTGGCGCAATCATGTGGCTACCGGTTTCAGTTTGCCACCAAGTATCCACGATTGGGCAACGGCTACCGCCCACCACTTCGTAGTACCACATCCAAGCTTCTGGGTTGATCGGCTCACCCACCGTCCCCAACAGGCGCAGCGAGGAAAGGTCAAATTGTTTTGGCAAATCCGAACCCAATTTAATCAGGGAACGAATCGCCGTTGGTGCGGTATAGAAAATGCTGACTTTATGATCTTGAATCATGCGCCAGAAGCGAGTGGCATCTGGGTAAGTTGGCACACCTTCAAACACCACTTGGGTTGCACCAAACGCCAATGGGCCATAGGCAACATAGCTGTGGCCGGTAATCCAACCCACATCGGCGGTGCACCAGAATACATCGTTTGGCTTGCTGTCAAAAATCCAGCGGAAGCTGTTCACGGCACCCAACAAGTAACCGCCGGTGCTGTGTTGAATCCCTTTTGGCTTACCAGTCGAACCGGAAGTGTAAAGAATGAACAGTGGATCTTCAGCGTTCATCCATTCTGGTTCGCAATCGGTTGCTTGGTTTTCTACCAATGCCGACCATGCAATATCACGGCCTTCGGTCCAAGGCACTTCAGTTGGGGTGCGTTGTAACACCACCACTTTTTCCACTGTCTCACAACCGCCCAAGCTTAATGCTTCGTCAACAGTTGCTTTCAGTGGCACAAATTTACCGCCGCGCACGCTTTCGTTCGCGGTGATCAATACTTTACCGCCGGTATCCAACACGCGATCACGCAAAGCGCCTGCCGAGAAACCGCCGAATACAACAGAGTGGATTGCACCGATACGCGCACATGCCTGCATCGCTACAATAGCCTCGGTCACCATCGGCAGGTAAATCACAACACGGTCGCCTTTTTGCACACCGAGAGATTTCAAACCATTCGCAAATTGACAAACTTTTTCGTACAGCTCACGGTAAGTGATGTTTTCCACTTTGCCGTCATCTGCTTCAAAAATGATGGCAACTTTGTCGGCTTTGTCAGCCAAGTGGCGGTCGATACAGTTGTAGGAAACGTTCAGTTCACCATCATCGAACCATTTGAAGAAGGGTGGATTGCTGTCATCCAACACACGGGTAAATGGTTTTTTCCAAGAGATCAGCTCGTTTGCCAAATTACCCCAGAAACCTGCGTAGTCGTTATTGGCTTGTTCACACAGGTTGTTGTAACCCTCCATGCCCGACACAGTTGCTTTTTGACGGAACTCTTCGGTTGGTGGGAAAGTGCGAGTTTCTTTCAACACGGATTCGATAGTGGACATCTTGATCATCTCCTAAACAGATGAATACTTAGAGTTTGTTACCCCCGTCACCGACAGGGGTAACTCCGAACAACAATTAGTGTTTCGAAGCACCAGCAGCACCGATACCAGTCATGGAGCGCACGAACTGAGCATCGAAGCGACCTTTTTCTTCTTGTGCCTGACGGGAGCTGTCAGTCACCGAGAACAACCAAGTCGAGAAGAAGGCCAAAGTCATGGAGAACAACGCTGGGTTCTTGTATGGGAACAGCTCAGAACCTTTCTCGTGACCTAACACTTCCACCCACACAGTTGGGCCAAACACGATCAACACGACAGCAGAAGTCAGACCGATAAAGCCACCGATCACCGCGCCGCGAGTGGTCAGACCTTTCCAGAACATGGAGAGGAACAACACAGGGAAGTTAGCCGAAGCTGCAATCGAGAACGCCAGACCGACCATGAAGGCGATGTTTTGTTTTTCGAAAGCGATACCCAAGACGATGGACAACACACCCAAGACCAGAGTAGTCATCTTGGATACGCGCATCTCATCTTTCTCGTTGGCTTTGCCTTTCTTGATCACCGAAGCGTACAAGTCATGCGACACAGCAGAAGCACCAGACAGTGCCAAACCAGCCACCACCGCCAAAATCGTGGCGAAAGCAACTGCAGAGATAAAGCCTAAGAACAAGTCACCACCCACAGCTTTCGCCAAGTGAACAGCAACCATGTTGTTACCACCAACGATCTTGCCTGCGTCATCCAAGAAGCTAGGGTTGGTACCGACCAAGAAGATGGCGCCGAAACCGATGATGAAGGTCAGGATGTAGAAGTAACCGATGAAACCTGTTGCATAGAACACCGACTTACGTGCTTCTTTTGCGTTACCCACAGTGAAGAAACGCATCAGGATGTGTGGCAAACCAGCAGTACCAAACATCAACGCCAAGCCCAAGGAAATCGCATCAATTGGGTTCGATACCAGACCACCAGGTGCCATAATAGCGGTGGCTTTTGGATGGTTTTCGACGGCTTTCGCAAACATCGCTTCTGGGCTGAAACCAACCGAAACCAGTACCATCAGTGCCATAAAGGAAGCACCAGACAGCAGGATGACGGCTTTAATAATTTGCACCCAAGTGGTTGCCAACATACCGCCGAACATCACGTACATCACCATCAGCACGCCCACCAAGATCACCGCCACAGCGTAATCAAGACCGAACAGCAATTGGATCAGCTTACCTGCACCCACCATCTGAGCGATCAGATACAGGGCCACCACAACCAGGGTACCGGTAGCGGCTAAGATACGGACGGGGGTTTGTGACAAACGGTAGGATGCCACGTCGGCAAAAGTGAACTTACCTAGGTTACGCAGACGCTCTGCCACCAAGAACAGAATCACAGGCCAGCCGACCAAGAAGCCGATGGAATAAATCAAACCATCGTAGCCCTTGTCGAACACCATCGCCGAAATACCCAAGAACGACGCAGCAGACATATAGTCACCGGCAATCGCCAAGCCGTTTTGGAAACCAGAAATACCACCGCCAGCGGTGTAGAAGTCAGAAGCAGATTGCGTCCGACGGGCTGCCCAGTAAGTAATACCGAGCGTAAAACCGACGAAAGCGAAGAACATGATGATGGCAGACCAGTTGGTTGCCTTGGCTTTCTGCACTTCACCTTCAACTGCGCCGGCAGCAAAAGCGGCGGCAGAGAGACCCACCAGCGCCAAGGCGCCTAAAATTTGCGGAATACGGCGATTCATCACTTTCTAGCCTCCTCAACCACTTCTTGAGTTAAGCGGTCAAACTCACCGTTTGCACGCTGCACATAAATTCCGGTTAATACAAAGGCTGAAATGATCACACCCAAACCCACTGGAATGCCCACTGTGGTAATACCACCGCTCAGAGATGCACCTAAGCTGCTAGGATTGAAAGCCAATACCAGAATGAAGCCGTAGTAGATTGCCAGCATAACGATGGAGAGCATCCACCCAAAGCCGGTTTTCTTTTGGACCAATTCTTGAAACTTCGGATTAGCCTGTACTCGAGCAACGATTTCCTCATTGTTCATACATTTCCTCACTTTCTCATTATTAAGCGTGGACTTATAAATGGCCCACTGCGGCGGAGACTCTACGAAAGGAACAAGGCGCTTGGCTAATCGCAATTACTGATGTAAAAAATCAGCATGACAAATGATGCAAAGCAACATTTGTTATAAATCATCAAGTTACGCGCTATTTTTCGTCATTAACTTTGGTTAAAATTGTGAAAAAAAATCGAGAGAGATTGACGGATTTGCTTACAGTGCGGAACATTCTGTTACAAGAATAATGACAATCAAAAAACCAAGGGGACGCATAAATTGGAAATCTACCAACTACGAACTTTCGTGACAGTTGCCCAACAAGGCCACCTCACCCAAGCAGCTGAATTACTCCACTTAAGTCAACCGGCGGTCACTGCACAAATTAAGGCGCTCGAAGAGGACTTTGGGATGCCGCTATTTGAACGCAGCACAGGAGGGGTAACCCTGACGCGAGTAGGACAAGAATTGCTGCCGCAAGCACAGGCGATCCTGACTGCGGCACGCGACTTGATGAACCATTCGCGAATGCTAAAGGGAGAGATGAAAGGGAAAGCGTTAATTGGGACCATTACCACCCCAGAGATGACCAATATCGGCCCCTGGGTCGCTGCATTAGCCGAGAAATACCCATTGATTGATATCCAGCTACAGCATGGTGTGACGGGCCAAATTCTTAATAAGGTCCGCAAAAAGGAATTAGATGCTGGTTTTTATATTGGAAACAACCCTTATGTCAATGTCAACACCCTCACACTGACAGAATTATGTTTCCGCATCGTTGCGCCTGCCGCTTGGCAATCACGCATTGAAGGTCTACAGCCGAGGGAGTTGGGGAAACTGCCGTGGATTGGCATTTCTCAATTGTCCAGTTTGCACAGGCTAACCACCGAGTTGTGGCGTGAACTCAATATCGCACCTAAGAAAATTGCCGAAATCGACCATGTTCCTACTATCTGTAGCGTGGTCGAATCGGGTGTAGGACTGGCTTTAATGCGCGAAGATGAGGCCAAACCGCTTGAGGCACAGGGCCGGCTGTTCATTATTCCAAATGTAGAAAAACGAGCCGATTTGCAATTTATATATCCTGCAGAGAGAGAAGGGGAGCCTATATTACAAGCACTTTTGTCGGAACTTGTTTTGGTATGGAAAATATGAATTTTAAATGAATAAAAATCCGAGTTGCTGTTGACATTAAGTCAATTTGCAATAGACTAGATCATGCAGTAGAAGATCACACAGCAACCAACAGCAACTCTCGCACCACATAGAGGCGTCCCATGCAAAAACAAGCCTTTCCTTTTGCATTACAAGAAGTGACTGAAATACTGTCTCGGCATCATCGTCAGCTCTTGGACGCCCAATTTAACTGGTATCGTGCTCTACTACAGGGTAAACAACCAATTAATCGAGACACGGTGCCACCAGTTATTTCAGAGAATGTTGAACGCACGATTGAAGCTTCCAATCATTTGTTACAAGCTCACGTCTGTGCACAAAACGATTTATTACAGCTCTCTGAAAAATGGCTGAGCCACTGGCAACGCAACCTGCGTTACCTAACGCAAGAAACCAATCCAAGCGGTGCTGAGGTTCTTAAACCGGCTTTTGTGTTTAGTGAAACTGCTGTTGAATCTCTTTCAAAAGCCTCCAGACAAATCAACCAATTTTCATGTGTGCGCTTTGGTAATGCGATGTTAAAAGCCTCTAGCTGTGCACAAACCATGCTACAACCCAAAACACCTTCTCATCTGCGCAACCACTAAAACATTTCGCCCATGCAAAAAGCCCCGATTTTCGGGGCTTGATTATTTATTATTTTGTGTGGAGTTAAAAACAAAACCCCCTGCTACTTGGTAGCAGGGGGTTTGATATTGGGAGCTTGGCGGAGACCTACTTTCACACAGGGATCTGCACTATCATCGGCGCTGAGTCGTTTCACGGTCCTGTTCGGGAAGGGAAGGGGTGGTACCAACTCGCTATGGCCGCCAAGCAAAAAGGGGCTGAAGAAGTAAAGACAAGGGTTAGATTGTAGTAAGTGTCGCAACTTATAGGATCAAGCCACACGAGCAATTAGTATCGGTTAGCTTAACGCATTACTGCGCTTCCACACCCGACCTATCAACGTTGT
>NZ_BAAGTM010000021.1:0-29775 GCF_054781915.1 Aquaspirillum soli
ATTATAGCAAGCTGTTGTGATGAGCTGATTGATATTCAGAGATTAACAAATCATCCCGCTAGGCCGCTTTCAGCGTCCGCGCTCTTGACCTCGGACTGAACCCCGAGGCTTTCCGCGCATTGGGTAAATGGTGAAGGTTTACAGCGTGTGGAATAAAGGCTTTTTTGACGCATCTCAATTTGAATGTGCGATTCCGCACATTTGTAATTGCGTTTTCCAACAAAATGTGAGAAAAATACGCTGAGTACGGGGTTGATGTGCGTTTATGTGCGGTTGCAGCATAATCAAACGGTTGTTTGTTTTCAAAATCGCGCATTACAGTCTATCCATCCCGTTTTTGTGGACCAAAACACGCAAACACGCACTCATAAAGTGCGAAAGCGAAAATAAGAGGTGGAGACATGACTGCCGAATTGCCCCGCGATCACGATATCGATCCGCAGGAAACGTTAGAATGGACCGAAGCGCTTGAGTCGGTATTAGACGTAGAAGGCGCTGAACGCGCTCATTTCCTGTTAGAAAAAATGGTGGAACGGACTCGCCGCCGTGGTGCCCATCTGCCTTTTGATGCCACAACGGCCTACCAAAACACCATTCCGGTCGGCAAAGAAGTCAAGTCTCCCGGCGACCACGAACTCGAACACCGTATCCGCTCAATCAACCGCTGGAACGCTGCCGCGATGGTGCTGCGGGCAGGGAAAAAGAACTTAGAATTGGGCGGCCATATTGCCAGCTTCCAATCCTCTGCCACGTTGTACGATGTCGGCTTTAATCATTTCTGGCGTGCTCACAATGATGAACAAGAAGGCGATTTGGTGTATTTCCAAGGCCATATCGCCCCAGGTATCTATGCTCGCGCCTACCTCGAAGGCCGGTTACAGGAAGACCAGCTCGACAATTTCCGTCAAGAAGTCGGTGGTAAAGGCTTATCCTCTTATCCTCACCCTTGGTTAATGCCTGATTTCTGGCAATTCCCCACCGTGTCGATGGGCTTAGGGCCATTGATGGCGATTTATCAAGCCCGCTTCTTGAAATACCTCGAAAGCCGTGGCTTGGCAAAAACCCCTGGCCGTAAAGTCTGGTGCTTCTGCGGTGATGGTGAGATGGACGAACCCGAATCACTCGGTGCCATTGCCCTCGCCGCCCGCGAAGGCTTAGACAATCTGATTTTTGTCATCAACTGCAACTTGCAACGTCTCGATGGCCCAGTACGCGGCAACGGTAAAATCATTCAAGAACTCGAAGGTGATTTCCGTGGTGCAGGTTGGAATGTGCTCAAAGTGATTTGGGGTAGCCGTTGGGATCCGCTGTTGGCGATGGATACCAAAGGGTTGCTGAAAAAACGCATGGATGAGTGCGTTGATGGGGATTATCAAACTTTCAAATCCAAAGATGGCGCGTATGTGCGTGAACATTTCTTTGGTAAATACCCCGAATTGCGTGAAATGGTCGCGAATATGTCCGACCAAGAAATTTGGGAACTCAACCGTGGTGGTCACGACCCCCATAAAGTCTATGCCGCCTACCACGAGGCCACCCACAACGCTCATGGCCGCCCAACAGTGATTTTGGCAAAAACCATCAAGGGTTATGGCATGGGTTCATCAGGTGAAGCCCAAAATGTGGCTCACCAAGCGAAAAAAATGGATTTGGACAGCCTGCGCCAATTCCGTGACCGTTTGGGCATCCCAATTCCTGACGATCAATTAGTCAGCGCACCCTATTACAAACCAGCAGATGACAGCCCAGAAATGCAATATCTGCGGCAACGTCGCAGCAGTTTAGGTGGCTATTTGCCAGCCCGTAAGCCGGTTAAAGCACCGTTGCAAATTCCGGGGTTACATCTGTTTGACAGCCAATTGGCCGATTCTGGCGAACGTGAATTCTCCACCACGATGGCCTTTGTCCGTCAGTTGGGCATTCTGTTAAAAGACAAAAATATCGGCAAACAAATTGTCCCTATCGTGCCGGATGAATCGCGCACTTTCGGGATGGAAGGCATGTTCCGTCAGTATGGCATTTGGTCCACCGAAGGCCAAAACTATGTGCCGCAAGATGCTGACCAGTTGATGTTCTACAAAGAATCCAAAGACGGTCAGATGTTGCAAGAAGGGATTAACGAGCCCGGTGCTATGTCGTCGTGGATTGCAGCGGCCACCAGCTACGCCAATAACGGCATCCCGATGATTCCGTTCTACATCTACTACTCGATGTTTGGCTTCCAACGTATCGGTGACTTGGCGTGGGCAGCAGGCGACATGCGCGCACGCGGCTTTATGTTGGGTGGCACGGCGGGCCGTACCACGCTCAACGGCGAAGGCTTACAACACGAAGATGGCCATAGCCATATTCAAGCAGGTTTGATTCCAAACTGCCTGAGCTATGACCCAACTTTTGCCTATGAACTGGCGGTGATTTTGCAAGATGGCTTGCGCCGGATGTATGTCGAACAAGAAGACGTGTTCTATTACATCACCCTCATGAACGAAAACTACACCCACCCAGCCATGCCACAAGGCGCAGAAGAAGGCATCTTGAAAGGGATGTATCTGTTGCGTGATGGCGGTGAAGCCGAAGTGAAAGTGCAGTTGATGGGCTCGGGCACCATTTTGCGTGAAGTGATTGCCGCTGCTGATTTGCTACGCAACGACTTTGGTGTCACTGCCGATATTTGGAGCATGACATCCTTCAACCTGTTGCGTCGTGAAGGCATGGAAGTGTCGCGCTACAACCTGTTACACCCCACTGAAACACCGCGTGTGTCGTATGTGGAACAACAATTACAAGGTCGCACTGGCCCTGTGATTGCTGCAACTGACTATATCCGCAACTACGCCGATCAAATTCGCGAATATGTCCCAAGCCGTTATGTGGTGTTGGGTACCGATGGTTTTGGTCGTTCGGACAGCCGCGCCAACTTGCGCGAGTTCTTTGAAGTAGACCGTTACCACGTTGTGGTGGCTGCACTCTCGGCATTGGCACGCGACGGCAAAGTCGACGCCAACCGCGTTGCAGAAGCCATCACCAAATACGGGATTAACGTCGATAAGTTGCCGAGCTGGAAGGTGTAATCATGAGCCAGATCATCGAATTAAAAGTGCCTGACATCGGCGGGCACAGTCATGTGGATGTGATTGAAGTCTTTGTGCAAGTTGGGCAAACCCTTGCTGTGGACGATTCTCTGATCACATTGGAAACCGATAAAGCCACGATGGAAGTCCCTGCCGAATCGGCTGGGGTGGTGAAGGAAGTCCGTGTGGCAGTTGGCGGCAAAGTGTCAGAAGGGGATGTGATTGCTTTGGTTGAAGTAGGTGCAACAGCAGCAGACACCGCTGCCGCCGCCAAACCAGAAGCCACGCCCGTTGCCGCCACACCGGTAGCCGCACCAGTTGCTGCGCCCGTGGCAACCGCTGCCAGCAGCCAACGCAGTGAAATTCGTATTCCCGACATCGGTGGTCATCACAATGTCGATGTGATCGAAGTCGCGGTCAATGTCGGTGATGAAATCAAGGTGGATGATTCCCTGATTACCTTGGAAACCGACAAAGCGACGATGGAAGTCCCTGCCACTGCCGCAGGTAAAGTGGTGGCGGTGCAAGTAAAAGTGGGTGACAAGGTCAATGAAGGTGATGTGATTGTGGTGGTGGAATCCGCTGCGGCCGTCACAGCCGCCACGCCAGTGGTTGCCGCACCTGTGGCTGCGGCTGTCGCAACACCGGCAAGCAAGGCAGAAACCGTGCCGATGCCTGCCCCAGTACCTGCCCCGACAACAATCAACGAAGGGGGTTTTGCTCGTGCTCATGCCGGCCCTTCAGTGCGTAAATTGGCACGTGAATTGGGCGTTGACTTATCGAAAGTCAAAGGCAGTGGTCGCAAAGGGCGGATTATGGAGCCCGATGTCAAAGCCTTTGTCAAAGGGGTGATGTCTGGTGCGTTACAAGCCGCTCATGTGGCAGCACCGGCGGCCACTCAAGGCGGTGGTCTAGACTTGTTGCCGTGGCCAAAAGTTGATTTTGCCAAATTTGGCCCTGTCCAAAGCGAGCCTTTGTCGCGCATTAAGAAAATATCCGGTGCCAACTTGGCGCGTAACTGGGTGATGATTCCGCATGTCACACAGTTTGACGAAGCGGATATTACCGAGATGGAAGCCTTCCGTAAGAGCTTGGGCGAAGAGTTAAAAGCCGACGGCGTTAAGCTCACGCCTTTGGCTTTCTTGGTCAAGGCAGTGGTCGCAGCGTTGAAAAAATACCCTACCTTTAATGCCAGCTTGGACGGTGACAATCTGATCCTGAAACAGTATTACCACATCGGTTTTGCGGCAGATACGCCAAACGGTTTGGTCGTACCAGTGATTCGTGATGCTGACAAAAAATCGTTGATTGAAATTGCTAACGAAAGCGGTGTGTTGGCGAAAAAAGCGCGTGACGGCAAGCTGTTGCCTGCTGATATGCAAGGCGGATGTTTCTCGATTTCCAGTTTGGGCGGCGTTGGTGGCACAGCCTTTACTCCGATTGTGAATGCGCCAGAAGTGGCCATTCTTGGGGTATCGAAATCGGACATTAAACCAAAATGGAATGGTAAAGAATTTGCCCCACGCCTGATGTTGCCTTTGTCGTTGTCCTACGATCACCGTGTGATTGATGGTGCAGCAGCGGCACGCTTCACCAGTTATCTGGCACAAGTTTTGGGCGATATTCGCCGTTTGATGCTGTGAGGATTTGCCGATGAGCCAGCTAATTGAATTAACCGTTCCAGACATCGGCGGCCACAGCAATGTGGATGTGATCGAGGTCTTCGTCAAAGTGGGCGATGTCGTCAAACGTGACGATAGCCTGATTACCTTAGAAACCGACAAAGCCACGATGGAAGTCCCAGCCGAAGTAGCGGGGGTGGTCAAAGAAGTGCGTATTGCCGTGGGCGGCAAGGTCAACGAGGGGGATGTGATTGTGGTGGTAGAAGCGGAAGCCACTGCCGCCGCGCAACCTGCCCCTGCACCAACACCGACCCCTGCGGTCGCCGCCAGCCCAGCGCCAACGGCAGCACAACATCAAGGCAGTGCCGATGTTGAATGTGATGTGTTGGTGTTAGGGGGTGGCCCCGGTGGTTATTCCGCGGCCTTCCGTGCTGCCGACTTAGGCCTCAAAGTGGTGTTGGTTGAACGCTATGCCACCTTGGGCGGCGTGTGCTTGAACGTAGGATGTATCCCTTCGAAAGCACTGTTGCACAATGCAGCCGTGATTGACGAAGTGAAGCACCTTGCTGCCAACGGTATTAAGTTTGCTGAACCAGAAATTGATATTGATCAGCTGCGCGGTTACAAGGAAAAGGTGATTGCTAAGCTGACCGGTGGTTTAGCAGGAATGGCGAAAGCTCGCAAAGTGCAGTTGCTGCGTGGCGTGGGGACTTTCCTCGATCCTTACCATCTGCAAGTCGAACTGACCGAGGGTAAGGGACAAGACAAAACGGGCGAAACGAAGGTGGTGAAGTTCAAAAATGCCATCATCGCCGCCGGTAGTCGAGTGGTCAACCTGCCGTTTATTCCACAAGACCCACGTATTGTTGACTCCACCGGTGCGCTTGAGTTGAAGTTTGTACCGAAGAAAATGCTGATTATTGGCGGTGGCATTATCGGCTTGGAAATGGGGACGGTGTATTCCACCCTTGGCGCTCGGTTGGATGTGGTGGAAATGATGGATGGCCTGATGCAAGGGGCCGACCGTGATTTGGTCAAAGTCTGGGAAAAAATGAATGCCCACCGCTTCGACAACATCATGATCAACACCAAGACTGTCGCTGTCGAGGCCAAACCCGAGGGGATTTATGTCCAGTTTGAAGGAGCCAAAGCACCCGCCGAGCCACAATGCTATGACTTAGTCTTGGTTGCGGCTGGACGGGCACCGAATGGGAAACTATTGGGCGCGGAAAACGCAGGCGTGGCAGTGACTGAGCGCGGTTTTATCGAAGTGGATAAACAACAACGGACCAATGTTCCGCATATTTATGCGATTGGCGATATTGTTGGTCAGCCGATGCTGGCGCATAAAGCAGTGCATGAAGCGCATGTGGCTGCAGAAAATTGCGCTGGCGGCAAAGCCTATTTCGATGCGCGGGTGATTCCTGGGGTGGCTTATACCGATCCCGAAGTGGCATGGGTTGGGGTCACTGAAGAGCAAGCCAAGCGCGATGGTATCAAGATCGAAAAAGGCGTGTTCCCTTGGGCGGCCTCTGGTCGTGCTATTGCTAATGGCCGTGATGAAGGGTTTACTAAGTTGATTTTTGACGCGGAAACCCATCAGATCATCGGCGGTGGCATCGTCGGAACTCACGCTGGGGATATGATTGGTGAGGTGTGTTTGGCCATTGAGATGGGATGTGATGCGGTGGATATTGGCAAAACCATCCATCCTCACCCAACGCTTGGTGAGTCAATTGGGATGGCCGCAGAAGTCGCTCACGGCACTTGCACCGACTTGCCTCCGCAACGGAAGAAATAAAGTATGTCGTTCAAGTTGGGCAGACAACCTCCGCCCAACAGACACTCAAAAAACCGGCCTTGGCATCTGCTCAGGCCGGTTTTTTATTGCCGGTATAAGAGTTTAGTAGACTGGGTGTTTGGCAACCCAACACAAACCGACTGAACCTACGCCGGTTTCCCATACCTTGGATGAGATTATTTTGCTAAAGCAACGGGATAGTTGGGATGTTGTGGATTGACGGTTAGCGTTTGCAAACGAGGGTTGACGACTAAATCCATCGCCTCCATTGGAATCACGCCTAACAGGGGTTCATTCCCCAATACAACAGCCTCTGTCACATAGCTTCGATTTTCAAAAGCAATTTCAATAGGGGCGATTTTTGGCACTTTGCGTTGATGACCATCCGCCAAAGTGACAACCTGTTGACTGACCTCGGTAATATCAAATCCCAATTGCAAGGCGATTTCTTCGGTCACACACATAAACGTGGCACCTGTATCAACCAGCGCACACACTTCGACTTGCTGCTGGCTAAAAAGATTGGTCAGTGTAAGATTTGCATAGGTTAATCCCATCGCTTGTTTCCTTATAGTGATGAAAAACACCCCCACAAGGTGGGCACCGCTTGTGTGCCCACTTCGGCCACCACACTACAATCAATGCCGATCTGGGCTACGCAAAATTAACACCGGCATCGGAGCACTACGGATAACGGCTTCGGCGACGCTGCCAAGGAATAAATGAGCCAATCCTGTCCGGCCATGCGTCCCCATCACCAACACTTCCGCGTCACTGTCTTGGGCTTCGTTGATTAAAGCCTTGGCAATTTCCTCACCCGCGCCCCAACTCGCCACCGGATGGGCGGAGACATTCACCCCTTCTTGTTCGGCGCGAATCAAGTGGGGTTCTAACACTTGTCGTGCTTTGCTTTCGGCCTGCACCTGTAACCGGCCCTCATCACGCCGCCCAGCTTCATCAAAAGCAAACTCATATAAATTGGCAATGGTCACCAGATGCAAACGCGCACCCGACATCTTGGCGAGTTTGATCGCCTCGTCGAGCACTTGTGGGCTTTGTGGACTGTGATCGACTGCCACCATGATGTTTTTATACATGCTGCTCTCCTCTTGTTTCTGTAACGCATCCAAACATTGGGTCACGCCACCCAAATCGAAGGTCATCAATCATGGATTTCGTTCAAGATGGCCCGTCGTGTGGGGATTTTTAAGGTTAACACGATCACCCCCGCAATAATCAGCCCACCCCCTAACCATTGCATTGGCGTCGCCACTTCACCCAACACCAACGCTGCTAATACCAGCGTCACAATCGGCTCAACGGTCGAAACCAATGCCGCCTGTGTTGCACCGATAATCGCAATCCCAGCCAGATAACAAATGATGGCAATGACAGTGCATAAAATTGCAATAGCCACCATCGCACTCCACCCCGAAGCTGTTTGTGGTGGGTGCCAGCCTTGGATCGCCACCAAACCGATATGGCACACCGCCGCCGATGCCATCACCACAAAAGCCGCCGCAATCGGATGTGTCCGCCCACCAAATTTTTCACCAATAATGGAATAGACTGCATACAACATCGCAGCCAACACACCCAAGGCAATCCCCAATGGTTGACCACTGACATCAAAACCGATGGTGACAATCAGCCCGAGCGAAGCCAGCGATAGCGCCAGTAATTTGCGCCGTGTGATTTTCTCTTTGAACAACAACGCCGACAGCAACATCACCAAAGCCGGAAACAGATATAACAACAAACCGACTAAACCAGCAGAGGCATATTTCAGAGCAATAAAAAAGGCCTGTGCTTCAGCGGTATAAAGCACACCACCCATAAAAATAAAAGCCAGCAGCTGTTTACCACGCGGCAGCGGCAGTTTTTGCCACCATAAGAGCGGTAGTAAACACAGGCTGGCGATGGAAAAACGCAACAACAGCAAACTGGTTGGCGTCACCCCTTCGGCGTAAACAAATTTCGTCAGAATCGACATGCTGCCAAAGGCAGCACCTGACACAGCGGTGAGGGCCACGCCCGTCAGCTTGCTCATGGTGTTGTGCTTTCGTGTGTTAATAATCCTAAACAATGTTTAGGATTTTGCCACAAAATCTACTCACCAGCGGCACGATGTTTTGCCGCCAAACGCACATAATGCGCCGCCGAATAACTAAAAAAAGCCAACTCTTGTTCTGTTAAACGGCGCACCTGTTTCACTGGGCTACCCATATACAACCAACCCGACTCCAAACGCTTTCCGGGTGGGACCAAACTATTGGCTCCAACCATCACCTGATCTTCAATAATGGCGCGGTCGAGCACAATTGAACCAATGCCCACTAACACCTGATTACCAATGGTGCAACCATGTAATGTGACGTGGTGACCGATGGTGACATCATCACCGATGGTTAAGGGCGCACCTTCGGGGTCTTGCGGTGGCCGGCGGTGGCTTTGATGTAGCATGGCAAAATCTTGGATATTGGTGCGTGCCCCAATTTTGACCCAATTAACATCGGCACGAATCACCGCCATTGGCCACACCGAGCAATCCTCACCCAACTCACAATCACCAATCACCAGCGCGGTATCATCAATAAAACAGGATGCTGCCACCCGTGGTGTGATGCCATCAAAAGTTCGAATGTTGCGATTCACTATTTGCCCCCCATTTGGCTTAAATCTTGCTGTCACGACAGCAACACGAAAACAGCCATCATACCTGTAACTGTAGAGAGCCTCACGCCATGAGCACAGCCAATCCCTTATTAGACTATGCAGACCTGCCCCCCTTTGCCGCGATTCAGGCAGAACAGATCACACCGGCTGTCGAGGCTGTTTTAGCCGCAGCCCGAGAGGTGGTCAGCCAACTGACGGCAGACACCACACCGGCCACTTGGCAGGATTTTGTGCTGCCTTTAACCGATGCCACCGAAAAAATCGGCAAGGTCTGGGGACCAGTGGGGCATTTACACGCAGTGGTGAACACCCCAGCTTTACGTGAGGCTTATAATGCCAATTTGCCGAAAATCTCTGAGTTTTACAGCGAATTGGGGCAAAATTTAGCGTTGTTCGAGAAATATAAGGCCTTGGCTGCCAGCCCCGAATTTGCTCAGCTGACCCCTGCCCAGCAAACCATCATTCAACATGAACTGCGTGATTTTCGATTGTCAGGGGCAGAATTGCCCGAGGCGGACAAACCCCGCTTTACAGAAATTCAACTGCGGTTGGCCGAACTCAGTTCGACCTTTAGCCAAAACGTGCTCGATGCCACTGACGACTTTGCTCTGTATATCGACGATGTCAATGAGTTAGCAGGCGTCCCTGAAGATAGCCTCGCCATGTTTGCGGCCGCTGCACAGGCCGATGGCAAAACCGGCTATAAAATTACCCTGCAATTCCCGTTCTATTTCCCGATTGCACAATATGCCGACAACCGTGCATTGCGTGAACAACTCTATCGTGCCTATTCCACCCGCGCCTCTGAATTTGGCAAACCAGAATGGGACAATGCGCCGTTAATCCGTGAAATTTTGCAACTGCGGGCAGAAGAAGCACGGATGTTAGGTTTTGCAAATTACGCTGAACTGTCTTTGGTCAGCAAAATGGCGCAGAACCCAGCTGAAGTGGTGAGTTTCTTGCGCGATTTAGCACAACGCGCCAAACCTTTTGCGGTACAAGATCGACAACAACTCGAAGCTTTTGCACAACAAGAATTAGGGCTAGAGAGCTTACAGGCATGGGATATTGCCTATGCCAGCGAAAAATTACGGGTGGCACGCTACGCGTTTTCTGAACAAGAAGTGAAGCAATATTTCCCCGAACCTAAAGTCTTGGCGGGTTTATTTGGCGTGGTGAAAACCTTGTATGGGGTTGATGTTGTGCCGAGTGACAGCCAGACATGGCATCCCGATGTGCGCTTTTTTGATGTACAGCGCGAGGGACAACGCATTGGTCAATTCTGGTTTGATTTATATGCCCGACCACAAAAACGCGGTGGGGCGTGGATGGATGATGCCCGTGGCCGCCGCTTGACTGCCGAGGGAGTACAAACACCCGTGGCGTATATGGTGTGTAACTTTACCGCACCGATTGGTGATAAACCGGCGCTGTTTACCCATGATGAAGTGATTACGCTGTTCCATGAGTTTGGCCACGGTTTACATCATCTGTTGACCCAAGTAGATGAGCTGTCAGTCTCTGGTATCAATGGCGTGGAATGGGATGCGGTCGAGCTGCCCAGCCAGTTTATGGAGAATTTCTGTTGGGAATGGGACGTGTTGCAAGGCATGACGGCCCATGTTGACAGTGGTGAGCCATTACCGCGTGCGTTGTTCGATAAGATGCTGGCGGCTAAAAACTTCCAAAGCGGCATGATGACAGTACGACAAATTGAATTTTCGCTGTTTGATATGTTGCTGCACAGTGCTTTTGATCCCGAACAGGGTGATTGGGAGGCACTGCTGGCCGAAGTACGGCAAGAAGTCGCCGTCAATATTCCCCCCATTTGGAACCGTTTTGCCAACAGTTTCAGCCATATTTTTGCCGGTGGTTATGCGGCTGGCTATTACAGCTATAAATGGGCTGAGGTGTTATCCGCTGATGCCTATTCTGCCTTTGAGGAAACCGGCGGTGCGAATGCAGAAACCGGTCAACGTTTCTGGCAAGAAGTGTTGGCCGTAGGTGGGTCGCGTCCTGCGTTAGATTCATTCACCGCTTTCCGTGGTCGTGCACCGACCATTGATGCCCTATTGCGTCATGCCGGTATGGCGGATGTGTCTCCGACACCTGTGGCAGCCTAAGCCATGAGCCGCTATCCAACAGTGACCATTGCCGCCATTGCCACGGCGGCAGGCCGTGGTGGGGTGGGTGTGATTCGAGTCTCGGGGCGCGATTTACTTCCCTTGGCACACGCCATCAGTGGCGGTAAAACGCCGACCCCACGTCGTGCCTTATATACCGATTTTTTTGCTGCTGATGGCAGTGTGTTAGATAACGGTCTGTTGCTGTATTTCCCTGCACCGCATTCCTTCACAGGCGAAGATGTATTGGAATTACAAGGCCACGGAGGGCCGGTCATTCTTAATATGTTGTTGCGGCGTTGTGTTGAATTGGGATGTCGTTTGGCCGAGCCGGGGGAATTTACCCGCCGAGCTTTTCTAAACGACAAAATCGATTTGGCACAGGCGGAAAGTGTGGTCGATCTGATTGATGCACAAAGCGAGGCCGCTGCTCGTTCTGCTGTTAAATCGTTAAAGGGGGCTTTTTCTGCTGAAATTCATCGCTTGGTCGATGAGCTGATTCAGTTGCGGATGTTAACCGAAGCCACCTTAGACTTTCCGGAAGAAGATGATGTTGAATGGCTGGAAAAAGCCGGTGCCTTGGCACGCTTACAGCAGGTGCAACAGCAACTCGACCGTGTCTTAGCCACCGCCACACAAGGGGCGATGTTGCGTGAGGGGTTGCATGTGGTGTTGATTGGGCAACCAAATGTAGGTAAATCGAGTTTGCTCAATGCCTTGGCAGGAGAAGAAATCGCCATTGTCACCGACATCGCCGGCACCACCCGCGATACTGTGCGCGAACACATTGTTTTAGAAGGCGTACCGCTGCATATCATCGACACAGCCGGTTTGCGTGATACCGAGGACAAAGTAGAACAAATCGGGATTGAACGCACGTGGCAGGCCATTACCCGTGCCGACCTTGCTTTGTTGTTGGTTGATGCGGCACATGGTTTAGGCGAGGCCGAGCAGGCGATTCTTGCCAAGCTGCCACCGACACTGCCGCGTTTGTTAGTACACAACAAAATCGACTTATCAGGCGAGAAAGCGACAGTGACTGAACTGAACGGGATCCAGACGGTGCGCGTATCAGCGAAGCAGGGTACGGGGCTAGAAGGGCTGCGACAACAGATATTGCAGCAAGTAGGCTGGCAAGGAGAGTCAGAAGGCTTGTTTCTGGCCCGCGAACGGCATTTAGATGCCATCCGCCGCGCCCGCACCGAGCTGGATCAAGCACGACAGGCGTATGCCGTTGCTGCAGAATTATTTGCCGAACACCTCCGCCGCGCTCAACACGCTCTCTCGGAAATTACTGGCGAATTTACCGCTGACGATCTACTAGGTGTCATATTTAGTCGGTTTTGCATCGGAAAATAAGATGCGTTCCGAAATGGTCTAAACAATTCCACACATCCCCCTGAAACCCGCGTCACTGCGGGTTTTACACGACAAACCATCTCGGCCAATAACTTTACGGGAGAACGGCTGCTGTTAGGATCGACCTAGACCATTACACACAGAACGGCGCCTACTGGTGGGTTACTTCCAGCCTGCACGCCGCTCACAGTCTTTCATTGCTTGAGGATTAGCTTTTTCCCATTGGGTGATCGAGCGAGTTTCGTTTTCGTCCATCTTATCATTCATACAAACACAATAGCTAAGCACGACTTCAGGGGCAGCACCTTCACCTTTGTTGTCATTGACACACTGATTGATCCATTTCTTGTCATCCGCGTTCTGTGCTAGTGCAGGGCCGCTGAAAACAAACAAACTCGTTACAGCACACAAACCTACCAGAATCGATTTCATCTCAACGCATCCTTTATTTTATATGGATTTGATTCCTGGATGTTTCCACCAGATTTTCAAACCACACGGAAAGAAAAAAGACAGGTTTTTAACCTTAATTAGACCAAGGTGTTAGGGGTAATTGTCATACTGCGCTAAATATTCCTAAAAGGCAACGCCTACCTATTGAGCACAACTTGACATCCTCCCCAGCCTGAAGGCCGGAGATTCCTACAGCGCTCAGGCGCGGCATTGAGCCGCCCCCTGAGTTGCTTCGGTGGGTTCCTGCTGCTGGCAGCCTTGTTGCACTACTCACTTCACAGGTGAACTGGGCAAGTCTTGCCTTTTTTTGATTATTTGTGGTTATCTTTAATCATGAACACTCCCACCACTAAACGCATTGGGGCATTGTCGTAGGGGTTTCGCGGGGGACTTTGGCTGCAATGCGGGCGGTGATGCACCCGATTAGCCAATGTTTTGGGAACAATTTCCCAACATGTCGCGCAGCGTTGCGAGGGTTTGAGTTGGCGGGTGTTGACCAAATGGAGTGTCGTGCCAGCTTCTGCCGCTTATTCAATCTAGATGCGCTATCCTTGATGCTTTTCTAAGTTGGAGCCAAGCATGGCCGCAAGTTTGTTCGCCTTGTTGGATGATATTGCATCGTTGATGGATGATGTCGCTGCGCTATCAAAAGTCGCTGCTCAGAAAACCGCTGGTGTGGCTGGTGATGATCTTGCCGTGGGTGCAAATCAAATGCAGGGGCTGCCGCCACATCGCGAATTGCCAGTGATTTGGCGAATCACCAAAGGCTCTTTACTTAATAAACTTTGGCTATTGATTGCACTATTGGCCATTGCGTATTTCTTACCAGCATTAATTACTGTGTTATTGATTCTTGGTGCTGCCTACTTGGCATTTGAAGGGGCGGAAAAAATCATTGAAAAATTTTTTCCACATGCTCACGATCATGAAGACAGCCCACCTCAAACAGAAGAAGATAAAATCCGTGGAGCCTTGCGCACCGATTTGGTGTTATCCACCGAGTTGATGGTGATTGCTATGGGGGCTGCCGGTGATAGCAGCCTAGGGACAAAAGCCGGTGTGTTATTTGCAGTTGGGATCGGCGTGACCTTCGTGATTTATGGCATCGTGGCGTTGATTATTCGCCTAGATGATATGGGTTTTGCTTTGATGCAGCGTAACAGCGCGACCGCACAACAATTTGGTCGGGTGTTGGTCAACAGTGCACCCAAAATTCTGCGAGTGTTGGCGGTGGTGGGTACGATAGCGATGTTCTTGGTCGCAGGTGGAATTGTGGTACACGATATTCCCGCGATTCACCATGCCGTTGAACCTTTGACTTCCTCCCCGCCCTAAAGAGCGAGGATTCCTGCTGCCAGACGGCGAAGTCCCGCCGCGAGAATGTTTTTGGCAGCGTTGGTATCGCGGTCGTGTGTTGCACCACATTCGCTGCAAATCCATGCTCTTATTCGCAAACTTGCTCTACCTTTCGGACTGCTGGCGGGAATTTTCCCGCAGCACGAGCAGGTTTGGGTTGAAAACGCTTCGTTAATTTCCTCGAACACCACACATTGCCTCATGGCCTTGTACTTGAGTTGTGTTCTGAACGTTGTCCATGCCGCATCGTGCACCGATTTTGCCATCGGTGTTTTTGCGAGTGCCTTGGCGTTCACGTTACCAACGAAGATGATGGCGTGAGCTTTGACAAGACGTGTTGTTTCTTTGTGGATGGCATCTTTGCGTTGATTGGCAATTTTCGCGTGTATCGCTCTCACACGGGCTTTCTTTCGTGCGCGTTGCGCAATGCCAAGCGCTGCCTCTGATTCGCGATACCACTGTTTTGGCTCAAATTTGCCACCGTTGCTGTCTGCTGCAAGGGTTTTTAGACCCAGATCAATCCCGATGGCTGACGCGCCATATTGAACCGGCTTGGCTTCGGTTTGACACTTCACTACTACGTTGAGATACCAACGACCACGAGAATCTTCGTTAAAACTACCTGCGCGAAATTCAAACCTTGAGAGTCCATAGGAGTCCCAGAGACCAATGTTCATGCCCTTGAAACGAACTTGGCCATTTTTGTAGGTCAACGCGCCTTTTTTAAAGGGAATCCAGCCGAGTGAGTATTTGGGGGATGTCTTGTTGCTGACACGCCAATTCAGACGCTGTTTTTTGAACTGTCTCAGTCGGGTTGCAAATTCTTCACAAACCGCTTGCTGGGTGCTTGAGCCAATATAAACACCATCGCATTTGCTGAAACCGTTGGTGAGTTTTTGCAGATCAAACCCCGATAACCAACGCTGCGGCTTATTCGTATAACGTCGCAAGCTTCGATACTGCGTTTCGTTGCAAAAATTCCAAACCGTATTCACATCACGCGCCATCGCCAGCAACGCTTTCGCGTGCTTGTCTTTGATGCGCAGTTTCAGGGTTTTGACGGTTTCCATGACAGAATTATAGCAAGCCGTAGTTCGAAGAATAACAAATAATCACACTAGGCCGCTTTCAGCGTCCGCGCTCTTGACCTCGGACTGAACCCCGAGGCTTTCCGCGCATTGAGTAATACATCTCCTCGGATCAACCCTGACCGAAGCATTAGTCGGCCTTGTATTTGGACTGATTTTGGTATCGCTCACAACAGCGTTTAACATGATAAAACGTCGTTTTATTTGATATGCTGTTAGCCCCAGTTTTTATGCTGGGGTTTCAACCAGGGTATAAGCGACGATGTTAATTAAAAAACATTGACCATATTGTCACGGTGGATGAGTTCCGGTTCGACCAAATAGCCCAAAATGCTTTCTAATTCACGCGTTGGGCGGCGCATAATCAGACGGGCTTCGTCAGCGCTATAATTCACCAAACCGCGCGCCACTTCCTGTCCTTGTTCATCGACACAAGCCACAACCTCCCCGCGCAAAAATTCACCTTCTACTGCAGCAACACCAATCGGCAATAAACTCACCGTGCCGCTGGCCACCGCTTTTGCTGCCCCTGCATCCAACACCAGACGACCTGCTAATTGAAGATGATCGGCCAACCACTGTTTGCGCGCTGCAAGACGGGTTGTTGGAGCGACTAATTGGGTGCCGATGGCTTCACCGTCGGCGAGGCGCGACAGCACATTTTCTTCGCGACCACAGGCAATCACGGTTGCTGCACCAGAACGGGCGGCGCGTTTGGCGGCGATGATTTTGGTCAACATGCCACCAGTCCCCACGCTGGATCCTGCTCCACCGGCCATTTCTTCTAAGGCAGGATCGCCGGCTTCGGCTTCGTAGACGAAAGTGGCATCAGGATATTTGCGAGGGTCGGCGGTATACAGCCCTTTTTGATCGGTCAGGATAATCAGCGCATCGGCCTCAATCAGATTGGTCACCAACGCGCCCAACGTGTCATTGTCACCAAAGCGAATTTCCGAGGTCACCACGGTATCGTTCTCATTGATGATGGGCACCACATTCATTTTTAACAGCGTGGTTAAAGTAGAACGGGCGTTGAGATAACGGGTACGGTCGGCGAGGTCTTCGTGGGTCAGTAAAATTTGTGCTGTTTTTAAGCCATAGCCTCGGAAGGCGGTTTCATAGGCTTGTGCCAATCCCATTTGTCCCACCGCTGCTGCGGCTTGCAATTCATGAACGGCTTTCGGTCGCGCACTAAAGCCAAGTCGTTGTAATCCCTCGGCAATCGCACCAGACGACACCAGCACCACCTCTTTACCACGGCGCACTAAGTCGGCAATTTCCGCTGCCCAACGATTCAGGGCTTGATGATCCAGCCCTCGACCATCATTTGTCACCAAACTGGAACCAACCTTAATCACAATACGCTGGCTGGCATGAATAAGCGATTGCATGTTGTAGATTCTTTCGCAAAATAGATGCGGCGGATTATAAACGCAGTGCCGGCATGGCCAAAAATTAAGCCAGTTTTAAGCCATCTTGCGGCATGATGGTTGCACGTAATCTATCCCTTAGCCTTACCTTTAGGAGAATGACATGGGTTTGTTTGATATGTTCAAAAGCGATTCTGGTGACCAGATGACGCCTCATTTGGCTTTTGCCACCTCGCTGTTGTACATGATCGCCGCTGATGGCGAATTTGATAACGAAGAAATTGGTCATTTGCTGTCAGTTTTGGGTGGGGAAGAAAGCGGCGGCTCGATTGGTGTTGGGGCCAATAACCGTGCCTTGTTGGACTCGGCCCAGCGTTACGTGCGTAAGCACAGCATCGACGAATTTATCCGCGAAGCGGCGCCTTTGCTGTCTGATGCTCAAAAGATGTGTATTTTGGTCAACCTGATTGATTCTTCCTTGGCCGACGGTCAACCAGAACCAGAAGAACAAGTGATGTTTGGTAAGTTCTTGGCTGGTTTTGGTATCAGCGAAGAGCGTTTCCGCCCCTTCTTTGAAGTCATTCTGCTGAAGAACGATCGCTCGGTGTTCACGAATGCCAATCACCCGAAAAACGCCCCCGGTTTCCAAGTGACCTTGCCCCGTTAATCTAAAAGCTGGCTGTGGGGTGGGGCAATCAACCACTCCACCCGGCTTTGCATCGCCCGATTTAGCCTCACCTCACCATTCCCCTCTACCAGCAAGACCCCCGCAACCCCAAATCGCTGTGCGTAATTGATGATCTGTGCCGGCGCACTGAAATAAATCGGTTTACTCGCCACATCCGAGCGCAACCCAGCATGCTCCCCACCACTGATTAACACGGTTGCTGACTGGCGTTGGCAAGTGCTATAGCCAGTTTTTGGCAGAATCAAATGGCAATAACGTTGGTTTTGATAAACGAAATAGCGTTGATAATCGCCAGACGTCCCAATCGCCTCGCCATCCGCCAAACTTACCACCGCCATTGCCGCCCCTTGCCGTGGGTGTTGAATACCGACCCGCCACGGCTGCTTAGGCGCTTTTTGTCCCATTGCCAAAATATTGCCGCCGATATTGATTAAGGCGTGTTCTACCTGATGCTGGCGCAGTATCTGTGCTACCCGATCTAGCGCCCATCCTTTTGCCATTCCACCAAAATCGAGCGCGATACGGGCTTGGCGGCTGTGGGCTTGATTGCCATTGAATTCAATCGCCTGTGTTGAGGGTGGGGGACTGAGCAATGCGTGCAATGTTGCCGCTGGCGGGGGGGCGGGGGCAGCATGTTCTTGTTGAAATCCCCACTCACGAATCAGCAAACCAATAGCCGGATTAAACAGGCCATCACTGAGTTGTTCAAATTGTTGGCTGTGACGAATCAGCTCGGTTAATTCCGCTGATAGCGTGATCGGTTGGCCGCTTTGAAATGCGCGATTGATTTGAGAGAGTTCGCTGTCGGTTTGCCACGGATGGAGCTGACGATGTAGGCGGTCGAGCTCGTGTAGCGCGGCTGTGATGGCTTGTTGTGCGATCTCTGGCTTAGTCTGTGCAATGCTGATTTCCACTCGGGTGCCGAAAACATAACTTTCTTGCTGTTGTAATGTTGTCTGTGATTGGCAACCACTCAGGATAAAAAAACTGCATAGTCCAGTAAAAATCGTGGGCAAGTGGAAATTGTGTGTGAAATTTTTTGATATTTTGATATAAATCAAAATAATGTAGAAAAAATGCTTATTCAGCATGAGCCCTATCCATCTTTTGTACTGTTTTTAACAAGAGTGTTTATTATGTGCAGCCTAAGAAAAAATTGCAGAAACCTTCATTTTTCAAAAAATGAAACCCTAACTAGGCTCTTTCAATGTTAAAGGCATGAGAGAAAAACGGCTAAACAGACCTTTTTCGTCTCAACTTCGTTCACGTTTTCGTGAACGCTATGCACAACGACAGCAGCAGACGTTGTTGCAGGGACGACATTTATCAAAGGTACTCAATCAGTTGCCGGCGACCATTGCATATTGGGACCGCCATCTGAAAAACTGTTTCGCCAATAATGCATATCGGATATGGTTTGGGGTTGATCCAGATGATATATTTGGAAGGCATATTCGATTTGCCCTCGGTGATGCACTCTATCGCAAAAATCTCCCACACATCCAAGCTGCGTTACGCGGGGAGATGCAGGTTTTTGAACGAGCGATTCCTTCTCCTGATAGTAGCCATGTTCGTTATGGCCAAGTGAGCTATATCCCAGACATCCACCCTGACGGTGTCCGTGGCTTTTATGTTTTTGTCTTTGATATTTCACCTCAGAAAATTTCACAACTTGCGCTCGTAGCCAGCGAAGAACGTTATCGGGCTGTGGTTGAAGATCAGACCGAGCTGATTTCGCGTGTGCACCCAAATGGGGGGTTTTTATTTGCCAACCAAGCCTACTGCCGTTTTTTTGGTAAGTCGTTGACCGAACTGATGCAAGGGAAATGGCAGCCGGTGGCACACCCTGATGATGTACCGTTGATTACCGCTGAGCTGAAGAAGTTGTCGCCGCATTGCCCTGTCGTGATTATCGAAAACCGTGTGTATTCGGCCAATGGACAAGAACATTGGATGCAGTTTGCCAATCACGGTTTTTTCGATAGCAGTGGCCATTTGGTTGAGATTCAATCGGTAGGCCGTGATATCACCGCCCGCAAACAAGCCGAAGCCGCGCTACAAGAGGCCCACGACACCTTAGAAAATAAGGTCATCGAACGAACCGAGCAGCTACGGCGGTTGGCCATTGAGGCGACCTTGGCCGAAGAGCGTGAGCGCCGTGCTATTGCTCGCGATTTACATGATGATTTGGGACAAATCCTGCACATCATGAAAATTCGTTTAGAATTGCTAAAAAAATCAGTCACTCCAGCACAAAAAGACAATCTAACAGCATTAGAACTTTTTACGCACCGTGCCAGCACCCTTGTTCGTTCCTTTACTGCCCAGCTTAGCCCACCGGTGTTAGAAAACTTGGGTTTGACTGCCGCGCTACGTTGGTTGGAAAAAGAAGTGTTGGATATCTATGGCCTAGCGGTGACCACGGATATTGAAGAACCCAATTGCACCCTCTCGCATACCCAAGCGGTGATTTTGTTTCGGATTGCGCGTGAGTTGCTGATCAATATCACCAAACATGCCGAAGTCGATGACGCTGAACTCAGTTTACGTTTTGATGGTGAGCAAGTGCTGTTGCGTGTCAGTGATCACGGTCGGGGCATTGCCAATCAAGAACAGGCCTTAAGTGGTGTCTCGGGTTTTGGTCTGAATAGTGTGCGTGAACGCATTACCTTTTTAGGCGGCAGCATGTGCTTGGTCTCTGCACCTCAACAGGGGGTGACTGTTACCGTCAAATTACCCGTAGAACAGAAAGGAGAAAAACATGACCATTAAAATCATGCTTGCAGATGACCATAAGATGTTTCGTGAAACCTTGAAAATTCCCCTCAATGCCGAGGCCGACTTTCAAGTGATCGCCGAGGCAGGCCAAGGCAAAGAATTATTAGCGTTATTAGAACAATACCAGCCAGATGTCTTGGTATTGGACATTAACCTACCAGACATTCATGGCATTGAACTGGCGAAATATATTTCGCGGGAAAGGCCATTGATTAAAATTTTGGCGTTGTCTGGCTACACCGAAAAAATCTTTATTGATGAGATGTTGCAAGCTGGTGCCATGGGCTATGTGGTGAAATCCGCTGGCTCTGATGAGTTAATTACCGCCGTTCGTACCGTAGCGGGTGGGGAACGGTTTTTATCCCCGGATGTCGCACACAACTTTGCGGCATCGGCCATTTCTCATTCTTCCTCCGACCTTGATCCACCATTAGCGTTATTGGGCCGGCGTGAACGTCAAGTGCTGGCGCTGTTAGCACAAGGGCTAAGATCACACGAAATTGCCGTGCAAATGGGCATTGCACCTTCTACAGTAGAAGTTCACAGACGCAATATTCGCCAAAAACTCGGCTTAACCTCGATTGCTGAGTTAACTAAGTACGCTTTACGCAAAAAAATCGTTTCTAACTGATTTTCTAGCAAATCGTTTATTTGTATAGCTAATACATGTTTTTGTTAATTGATGATCATGATGCGTCTGTCTATCATTCGCCGCGTCACGTTGTGCATAAAAATACCTAAATCAGCATGATGGCTTAACCTGTATAGGTTTTTTGATTCACCCTAATTTCATGTCATTGGAGTGCTTGCTGTGCGCGTCAACCAACCCGTAACGCAGGTCGAAACCTTGTTGCCAAAAGATCAGTTCATTTACTCCCGAACCGATCTCAAGGGCATCATCGTCGAAGCTAATCAAGCTTTTGCAGACATCAGTGCCTATACCCGTGAAGAAATGATAGGCCAGCCGCATAACTTAGTGCGGCATCCTGACATGCCACCACAGGCATTTGAGGATATGTGGCGTGACTTAAAGGCGGGGCGGCCTTGGCGCGGGCTGGTAAAAAACCGTCGTAAAGACGGCGGCTTTTACTGGGTGGTGGCGAATGCTTCGCCGGTGCGTGAAAACGGCAAAATCGTTGGTTATCAGTCCGTGCGTACTTGCCCAGAACGGCATGAGGTCGAGGCAGCGACGGTGGCTTATGAAAAATTATTAAAAGGCGACCGTTCAATCCGCGTATTTCATGGCCGTGTGGTGCCTGCACGGCGCTCGCCTTGGGCAGTGTTTTGTTGTTCGGAAGTCCAACCGTGGTTGATTGGGGGAAGTTCTCTCTTATTAAGTGGTTTGGTATTACTACAACAACTTTTCCCTAGCATCGGCTTGCAAACGCTGTTGTTACCGTTATCGGTATTGGCGTTATTGATTGCGCTGTTTTTCTTGGTGGTTTTTGTCCCGACCTTTAATAAGGAAATTGCCTTATTGACAGCTTATTTAGAGCAGCTGTTGTTGTCGGGTGATTTAACACAGCGCTTTGATTTAAAAAGGCAAGATCCAGTCGGGGTGATTGCACGCAAAATTGACCGTTTTGTGTCGTCAATTCAAGCCACCATACAGTGTATGGCCGATTCGGCGCGCCAAGTGCGTTCGATTGCGGCGGATGTCAGTCAAGGCGTGACCCATGTGCAATTCTCGGCACAACAGCAAAACCAAGCGACTAACTCTGCTGCGGCTGGGATTGAAGAAATTACCATGTCGATTGCTGAAGTTGCTACCCGCGCAACACATACCTGTCACTCGGCTGCTGGCGCAACGACGTTATCTGAACAGGGCGCGGTGTTATCACAACAAGCTTGCTCTACGATTCTGTCGTTGGCCGATACCGTGAAACAATCTGCAGTGCAGGTTGAACAGTTGGGTAAACAATCAGAGGAAATTTCTCGGATTACCGGTGTCATTAAAGAAATTGCCGAACAGACTAACTTGTTGGCGCTCAATGCTGCCATCGAAGCGGCGCGGGCGGGTGAAATGGGGCGGGGCTTTGCGGTGGTGGCGGATGAAGTTCGCAAACTGGCCGAACGAACCGCAAATGCAACGGAAGAAATCAGCAGCATGATTCAAGCGGTGCAAGCTGAAACCGGCAAGGCTGTAGATGGAATGCGTGGTGGCGCCGAGCAAGTCGAGCGCGGCGTATCGTTGGTGCAACAAGCGCAAGATTATCTGCACAACATCAATCAGCAAATGCAGCAAACCACACAGATGGTGAGTGATATTTCTCTCTCGGCACAAGAACAAAATCAGGCCATGAGTTTAATGGCAGAAAATGTCGAAAGTATTGCAGTCATGACCGAACAAAATATGAAAGTCGTGGAGTTGACAACTGATACCGTACAACACCTTAACAAAATGGTACACAGAATGGAAAAAGCGGTTAAGCAATATTCTGTGTAACAAATTTTTTAAAAAGGTTATCTCGTGCCACATTCCACATTACATGGCAAAAAAAACTTTTCTACGCAAGAAATTGAGTATTTATCCCACCTCCGTTTTGCCATTGATCAACACGCGATTGTCAGTATTGCCAATGCTGCTGGCGATATTATTGATGTGAATGACAAATTTTGTGAAATCAGTGGCTATTCTCGTGATGAGCTGATTGGGAAAAACCATCGCTTATTAAAATCGGCAGAACATTCCACTGCTTTTTTTCGTCAAATGTGGATGACCATTGCCTCGGGTAAGGTATGGCAAGGCGAAATTTGCAATCTCAATAAACAAGGCCAAGAGTATTGGGTACGCTCAACTATCGTGCCTTTTTTAGATGAAAATGGCCTGCCACAACAATATCTTTCTATTCGTACTGATATTACGTATACCAAATTAGCTGAGAGAAAATTACGCGTGTTTCGGCGGTTGGTTGAAACCACAGAGCAGGCAATTCGGGTATCAGATGCAGAAGGTCGGATTCAATATGTCAACCCAGCTTACGAGCGCCTATTGGGTTATCGCAGCCGCGAAGTGTTAGGGCGTGATTTTGTTGCAGTGGGCACGGCTGGACAGCAAGAAGAGAAAGTAGCCGAGGTTTTAAATACATTAGCAGAAGGAAAAAGCTGGACGGGTCTATTAAAATTGATGCGTAAAGATGGCTCGGAATTTATGAGCTTAAGTAATTTATGCCCCATCATGGATCCCAATACCGGCAAACTGGCTAATACATTTAATATGTTTGTTGATTATTCGGCAGAGATTGAACGACAGCAGGCACTAGAACAGGCAGTTGAGCAAGCTAATGAAGCCAACCAAGCAAAATCAGAATTTTTATCGCGGATGAGTCATGAACTGCGGACACCGATGAATGCGATTATCGGTTTTTCGTCTTTAATGGAAATGGATGATGAACTCAGCGAAGACAATCGCGATAATGTAAATGAAATTATTAAGGCCAGTCACCACCTATTGCAGTTGATTAACGAGGTGTTGGATTTGGCACGTGTTGAAGCCAGAAAAGTAGAGCTGTCCATAGAGCCGGTGGATTGCTTAGTTCTGGTTGAAGAATGTCATAGCTTATTACGCCCTTTATTAGAAAAATCAGAAGTCAATCTTAAAGTCTATTTGCCAGAGCCATTTGTTGTTCGTGCTGATCATATTCGCCTAAAACAAGTTTTGTTAAATTTAATTTCCAATGCGATTAAATACAATCGCCGAGGTGGTAAAGTATCTATTCAAGGTGAGGCGGTTGAAACAGCATCAGGGCATTTCCTGCGCTTGCATGTGCAAGACACGGGTAATGGTATCGCCCCTGAGCGTATGAAAGAACTGTTCCGGCCCTTTAATCGACTGGGTGCAGAATATGGCGAGATTGAAGGGACGGGGATTGGTTTGGTGATCACCCACAGCTTAGTTGAGTTGATGGGGGGACACATTGGCGTTGAAAGTGAGCTAGGCAAGGGCAGTGATTTTTGGATTGAATTGCCAGCCGAGGTTTTACCAGAACTGGTCGATACCGCCGTCACCGCTACCGCCGAGGCTGAGTCAGATAAACAACAACGCCGCTACACAGTGCTGTATATCGAAGATAACCCCGCCAATATCAAACTGGTGACCCAAGCCTTAGCGCGCCTACCCCATATTTCGTTGTTTACCGCACATACCCCATCGTTAGGACTGGATTTAGCGCATCATCATCAACCCGATTTGATTTTGTTGGATATCAATTTGCCGGGGATGAATGGTTATCAGGTGCTGGCCGAGCTCAAAAACCGCACTCGTACGGCGTCGATTCCCGTAATTGCGATCACCGCCAACGCCATGCGGCGTGATATTGAACGCGGTAAACAAGCGGGTTTTGCTGAATACTTAACTAAGCCATTGGATATCAGTCTGTTTTTACGGACAGTCAATGAATTTCTGGAAAGGTCTGTATAAAGGATGTGCGATGAAACCAGAAATTAAATCAGCGCATATTTTATTGGTGGATGATGAACCCGCCAATCTGAAGCTATTGCAGAAAATTTTGCAGGGCGAAGGATTTGTTCATCTCACCGCCATTTCCGATCCGCGCTTAGTGGCCTCAACCTATCAGCAACAACGGGTGGATTTAATTCTGTTGGATTTGAACATGCCGCATCTCGATGGTTTTGCGGTGATGGAACAGCTGTTTGCGCTCGATCAGCCACTATTGGCACCGATTGTGATGCTAACTGCGCAAGCACAGCATGACATTATGTTGAAAGCGTTAACCTTAGGGGCACGCGACTTTATCACCAAACCTTTTCACCGCATCGAGTTGTTGGCGCGGGTACGTAATCTATTAGAAGCCCATTTAGCCCATCGTTTTTTGGAACAACGCAAAGCGGTATTAGAAGAAATGGTGGCTGAACGGACGCAGGAATTAAATCGTTCTCATCAAAAAATTGTTCGTCTGTTGGCCAAGGCCGCTGAATTTCGCGACAACGAAACCGGTGCGCATGTGCTGCGGATGAGCCATACCGCCAGTATGTTAGCAAAGCGTTTGGGATGGGATGAGAAACAGTGTGAATTGTTGTTTTATGCCAGCCCGATGCACGATGTCGGCAAAATTGGCATCTCAGACACGATTTTGCTCAAACCCGGGCGATTGACACCGGAAGAACGATTCATCATGGAACAGCATGCTGAGATTGGCGCCCGTATTTTAGAAGAGCACCATGATAACGAGCTGTTACAGATGGCCTACCGAATTGCGTTGTCGCACCACGAAAAGTGGGATGGTTCTGGTTATCCGCGTGGTTTGAAGGGTGAAGACATTCCGATTGAAGGGCGAATTGCAGCGATTGCCGATGTCTTTGATGCCCTAACGTCAACACGGCCTTATAAGCGGGCGTGGCCGATTGATGACGCTGTTAACTTCTTAAAAGAACAAGCCGGCAAACATTTCGACCCCAATTTAGTCGAGTATTTCTTAGCCATTTTGCCCGAAGTGTTAGCCATTCGGCAGCGTTATGCAGATGAAGACAGCGACGGGGATTTGTAGGGTGTCGTCACCCCAAAAGGGCGACGCACCATGAACAGTGAGCGTTGTTTTGCCAAACAACCGGTAATCCAACGTATGCTGGCTAGGACAATCCGTCTTACGCAGGGCGGGGCGTGGATATGGGAATATCGCGATTAAGCAATCGCTGTCAGTCCCTTTTTTTGTATCACAGTAAGCAACCGCAGTGCTGGGCCACCGGGTTTTTTTACACCGCGCTCCCAATCTGAAACAAGATTCTTAGAGACGTTAAGATAACGAGCGAATACTGGTTGTGAGATATGCTCACGCAAACGAATCGCTTTGATCTCTTCAGGAGCCATGATGTGAATTGGTGTTAAACATGCCTCATCAAAATCACGCATCGTTTTTTTATTGACGGCACCAATTTCGTGTAAAGCTTCCATTGTTTCATGGATGGCAGCGAAAGCATCGCTACGGTATTTTTTAGGCATCTTTGACAATCTCCTCAAACTGACCATTGGCAACGAGCTGTTGCAACTGTTCATCAGTAAGTGCAAGAACTTGCTTGGCCATTTTCTTAAACTGGGTTTCTTCATCCTCACGAATATTATCTTGCTCGTTTTTAGGAAATCCAAAAACAAAAAAGGCTTTATCGCCCTTGCAATACAAAATAATAGTGCGATAACCATTGGATTTACCGCGACCCGAGCGGGCAATTCGCTGTTTGATAACACCACTACCAAGATCAGCATCAACCTGACCTTGCTCTGCACGCTCGACTGCGTCCCATAGAACTTCATCTGAGATTTTTTCTTTGCGGGCAAACCGCTTAAACCACGCGTTTTTGAAAGCTCTCAAAGCGAATGACTCCATACATTGTGATGATAGTATCACGCTAAGCATGATACTTAAAGTGGCGTGGTTTCGCGAAATAGAGTCAAGAAAACTGCTGATACAACATGCAAAAAACCGCCCCACCCAATCAAAGGCAAAGCGGTTCGATGTGGCATACGGTGGTATTTTGCTGCTACGGGGATTCGTAGGGTGTCGTCACCCCAAAGGGGCGACGCACCATTAGCCTCGATTTAGAACGCAGGCACAATTGCACCTTGGTATTTCTGTTGCAAGAATGCTTTGACATCAGCACCGGTCAAAGCGGTTGCCAGTTTTTTCAGAGCAGGGCTGTCTTTGTTATCGCTGCGGCTAACCAAAATATTGGCATACGGCGATTTTGCCCCCTCGATAAACAGCGCATCACGTGTTGGCACTAGCTTGGCTTCTAAAGCATAGTTGGTGTTGATCAAAGCCAAATCGACTTGATTCAAAATGCGTGGCAAGGTCGCTGCTTCTAACTCAGTGATTTTCAGCTTTTTCGGGTTATCGGTGATGTCTTTTGCTGTCGCCAACAAATTGCTCGGATCTTTCAGCTTGATTAAACCCTGTGCTTGCAACAACAGCAAAGCACGTGCACCGTTTGACGGATCGTTTGGAATCGCCACCCGCGCGCCTTCTTTCAAATCTTTAGCAGCTTTCACCTTTTGAGAATAGGCACCAAAAGGCTCAACGTGAACAGCTGTGACCGTCACCAGCGAAGTGCCTTTATTCTTATTAAAGGTATCGAGGTAGGGTTTGTGTTGGAAGAAGTTGGCGTCTAACTTTTTCTCTGCCACTTGCACGTTAGGCTGCACATAGTCGGTAAAGACTTTTACCTCTAATTCCACGCCTTCTTTAGCCAATTTGGGTTTCACAAACTCCAAAATTTCGGCATGGGGCACGGCTGTTGCGCCAACACTTAATTTTTCGGCATGGGCATTCACAGCAAAAGCCGCGACAACGCTCGCCACGATCAGACTGATTCGTTTCATTTTTAATATCCTTTATTTACGAGTGAAATGAGCAACGGCTTTATCCCCTGCCCACTGTAGAACCTGAACCAACACAATCAAAATCAAAACCGTGACCACCATCACGTCGGTTTGGAAGCGTTGATAGCCATAGCGCACTGCTAAATCTCCCAAACCACCACCACCAATCACCCCCGACATTGCCGAATAGCCAACGAGACTAATGGCAGTCACGGTGATAGCGGCTAGTAATCCCGGCAAGGCTTCTGGCAATAAAGCCAACCATAAAATCTGCCACCGTTGAGCACCCATCGCTTGGCAGGCTTCGATAATGCCCTTATCCAAATCACGCAACACGTTTTCCACTAACCGTGCGAAAAACGGTACGGCGGCGGCGACCAGAGGCGGGATAGCGCCTTCGACACCAATTGAGGTCCCGATGAGCCACACAGTGAGCGGAATCATCACAATCAATAAAATGATGAAAGGCAATGACCGCAATACATTGACCACCAACGATAAAACGCCATACAGCCCTTTGTGGCCTTGTAGCTGTGAGCTGCTTGACCAAAACAGTAAGACACCAAGCGGCAAGCCCAATAACACGGTAAAAAATAGTGAAACGCCGGTCAGAATCAGCGTTTCCTGTGTTCCCTGCCACAGTTCGGCAAGGTCAAGATTCACAAATTCAATCATGGTCGTTTCCTTTGTTGCAAAATATCGGTGCGAACACCGCGTGCCGCGAAAGCGTCTTGTAAGGCGGTGATATCAACGGTGTTGGCTCGTGCCACTTCAACAATCAGTTGACCATACGGCGTGTCCTTAATTCGCCCAATGGTGCCGTGAAGGATATTGAAGGCAATGCCCCACTGTTGCGCGAGTTCGTGCAATAACGGTTGGTGGGTGGTAGCACCGGTAAAGCTCAGTCGCAAGACCGCACCTTGGGCCATCGCCAATGCCGCTTGCCATTCGGCTTCATGCTGACCGCCGCTTTCCGCCAACATACTTTGCGTTGCAGGGTGGGCGGGATGTAGGAAAATATCGCTTACAGGGCCCATCTCTACAATTTCACCAGCTTCAATCACCGCCACACGGTCACAAATGCTTTTGACGACATTCATTTCATGGGTGATTAACACAATGGTTAGCCCCATGCGGCGGTTGATGTCGAGTAGCAGTTGCAAAATCGCTTGCGTGGTTTGTGGATCTAATGCGCTCGTGGCTTCATCACACAGCAAGAGTTTTGGTGAATTTGCCAAAGCCCGCGCAATCCCCACCCGCTGCTTTTGTCCACCCGACAGCTGTGCCGGATATTTATGGCGGTGATCTTGTAGGCCAACCAGTTCTAATAACTGATGAATGTGTTGTGGATCGATGGCTTTCTTGGCAAGTTTCAAGGGAAAGACAATGTTTTCTTCCACTGTCCGAGCCATCAACAAATTGAAATGTTGAAACACCATGCCCGTTTGTTGGCGTAGCTTCACCAAACCTTGTGCATCTAATGCAGTGATGTCTTGACCATCAATGTCAATGTGACCGCTACTGGGGCGTTCCAACAGATTTAAGGTGCGAATGAGGCTGCTTTTACCGGCACCGGAACGGCCAATAATGCCAAAAATTTCCCCCCGACCAATTTCCAAGTTGATGTCGCGCAACGCAGTCACGGCGCGCCCATCGACTTGATAGGTTTTATGGAGGTTGCGGATACGAATCATAAGCTACCCAAAAAAAGAAGCCGCACGCGGATCACACAGTGCGGCACAGACTGTAACAGAGTCGCTAAAGACAGAAAAATGCTCATTAGTGCTTTTTTTATACAATTTTGCACTAAGGATTAGACGTAAAGCGGCAATTGTACTGCAAGCGATTCGGCAAGTGGTCATCACTTTTTGGCTAGAATTTCCCCATTTTTTCATAGAATCTCTGCAAGGAAACCCGCGATTTCAATCGCGGGAGGAATTGCGGGTGCGCGAAGCGCTCCCTGTGGTATAAACTGTGACGCATGGTCGATGTCGTCACAAAACGTAATTACTTCTATCAAACGGCCTACCATGTGATCTGGTGCCCGAAGTATCGGC
>NZ_BAAGTM010000022.1:0-24455 GCF_054781915.1 Aquaspirillum soli
CCAAGCTATGGGCAGCGAGATTGTTTTCTCCGACATCCACGCCCAGCACAGGGCCGGATGCCACGGGTTCAACGTCGCCCTGCTCGACGACGAGGTTGAAAAACCATTGCCCGTTGCGCAAGACCAGTTCCGCCTCCTTCGGCTGGCCGGAGTCGAGAATGCGACGCTGGTGTTCGCCGAGACGCAACGGCACGGTGATACGCCCATCGAGGGTATAGAGCGAGACGGTCTTGCCCTTGAGGGTGTAGGTGCGTTTGTCGAAGTGGACACTGGCGCGGTTGAAGCGGATGTCGGGGATGGGCGCATCCTTCCTGATGCGCCCGAGTTCTTTTTGTGCCTTATACGCCTTGCAGACCGAGAAGATGGCGTTGCAGCACATCTGACTGCCCAGCGGTGTCACTTCGCGCAGCATCGTATAGGTGCGCTGGTGCAGGCCGACGCGGTTGTAGAGACGGTGCTCGCGTACGATGGGAACAAGACGGTTGCAGGCGTCCGCGTAGGCCGTTCGCAGCGCGGCAAGCGCTCTAGCCTGTGCCGCGCTCAATGCCAGCCGAATCGACGCCGTGCGCATCATCCCTTATCGCCTCTTGGTGACATGCTCGGAACGCTCAATGTAGCGACGGATGGTTTCGGCGCTGATGCCACCGCGCCAATCAGTACGTCGCGCCGATACTTCGGGCACCAGATCACATGGTACGCCGTTTGATAGACGCAATTACGTTTCGTGACAACATCAATCATGCGTCACAGTTTACACCACATGGTGCGCTTCGCGCACCCGCAATTCCTCCCCTGACTCAAGTCAGGGGTTTCCTTGCGGAGATTCTATGAAGGCCGCTTGTACCTGTTTGTGGCCATCGACAGAACCTCAAATTTGCCTACGCCGAACTGCATCTACGAGCGACGCGCTTGATTGCTCGTGATTTCCTTTCCAGTCTGCTTGAAGCGGTGCCCTACGCAATCCATACCATCCTCACTGACAACGGTATCCAATTTGCCGTACGCAGGGGAACAGAAGGAAATTGGGCTATTCCGTTTGATCGGCTGTGCAACGCCAATGGAATTGAGCACCGCCTGACCCAAGTATGCCATCCCTGGACAAAAGAGCCTGAACGACTCAGGATCAATCCAGCACAGCGTGGGACTGAACACCTAGGCTTTTGCAGGTACAACACATTTTGCCTCAATCGGTAACCGCAGCTCAAAACACGAGCCTTCGCCTACCACCGAGCGTACCAACACCACATTACCGCCCATTAACCAAGCCAATTCTCGCGCCAGTGCCAACCCTAGGCCGCTACCGCCTTGGTCACGGGTAGTGAAATTGGCGTTTTGGCGGAATTTCTCGAAGATTTTTTCATGCTCTGCTTCGGGAATGCCCGGCCCAGTGTCTTCGACTCGAATATGAAGCTCATGCTCATCGCAGTTGACATGGACTTGCACTTCGCCGTGACGGGTAAATTTCACCGCATTGTTTAACAGATGATTAAACACTTGCTGTACCCGAATTGGATCACCTTCCCATTGCTCCGGTAAATTGCTATCGATATGCAAGGCAATCGGCAATGCTTTTTCTGCTGCCAAGGCCTGATTTAAACCAATCACATCACGCAAAGCAGGCAACAGTGGGAAGCGGCAATGGTCTAACACCATGTTGCCCGATTCAATTTTGGCAAGGTCTAATACATCATTCACGAGCGACAGTAGATGCTTGCCACTTTGATAGACGGTGTCAGCGTATTCATAGGTTTCATCATTGGCGGCATCCATCCGCAGCAATTCAGCAAAACCTAAAATACCGTTCAGCGGGGTACGCAGTTCATGCGACATACGCGCAAGGAAATCGCTTTTCATGCGATTGGCCTCTTCAGCTTGTGCCCGCGCTTCTTCTACCCGTTCAAAAGATTCCTCGACACTGTGCGCCATGCGGTTCATCGAGTCGTTCAAGCGTCCCAGTTCATCATCCGATCCTTTCGGGAAACGGAAACCAAATTCACCACTTTCGATGCGGTACAAGCCGCTAATCAAATCCGTGATCCGCCGTGTCAGCATCGAGGCCAGCCAAATCGCAATCGCCACCACCACAATCACCATCAGCATCGTCGAAACCGACAAACTAAAGGCAGTGCGTTGTAAGGAATGGTCGATAAGATCGCTGATTTCTTGCTGTCGCTGCTTCATCTTGCTGGCAAATTCACTGACTCGCTCGCTCATCTGTGCAGCCGTTTGTTTAGCTGGCTCTTGGAATTCGTCGATATTGGCACCGATGGTCACATACCCAAAACCCCGCAAAGTATTGCCATAGTGGCCGGTGTAATAAGGAATGGTCGCGGCAGTGGTCAGCTTCCATACCCCTGTCCACAAAATCAAGAACGACCCCGAACCGCCAAACTGGGTCAGGTCGTGCCAACCTTGGCACTGTGGGGCAAAATTAAGATAGCGACACTCCAAACCGACAGTGCCAGCCTTATTTAAGGCTTTGGCTGGTTTTTTATTGCGTGTTTGTTGATCGAAAATCGGGACATTTTTCAGATACTCACGCAGGGGCAAACCACTCTTTTGCCAACCTTCGTATAACGAGGCCTCTAACCACGGTGTGGCATATTCACCGGTATTCGGATCAAAACCAACGATGGAGTGATGGCGGGGGTGGGCAACGGAACGGTCTTGATAATCCCAAATAAAGGCGTAGTTGCCACTGGCTGGATCAGCAATTTGTCCATAGCGTTGGTCATTGGGTAATAAATGGTCGGTGAAACCCAAAATATGGCGATGGTCGAGGGCTAAGGTGACATACCCCACCACCTTACCGTTTTTCTCAACCGGTGTTGCCCAACGGATAATGCCCTGAAAACGCTTACCCAGTGGGTTTTCTTTACCGGCATAGGCTTCTTGTTGGGGCTCAAAGGGAATGCCGGCGGTTGCGGCTTTTTCTGGGGTGAAGGTCCCAATCACCCGTGACGGTACATACGGCCCAATCACATCCGACACATAGATTTCACCGGGCTTCAGTTTTTGTAACTCGGCAAAATAGTTCTCTGCCTTGGCATAGGTATTTTCTTTTTTCGAGACATCACGCAACTCTTTTGGCAGTACATCGGTTGCCGAGACTTTGATGCGCTCTTGCCCTGTTAAATCGACAAAGGTGATTTCGTGATACAGCGGCACTAATTTTTCGCGTAACACCGTCTCAGGTGGGCGATAGTGAAAGTCTTGTTTGTTTTCTTCGTTGGTCGCGTGAACTTGGCGCTCGGTCCAATTCTGCAGCGGTACTACCGGCTCCCAGCCCTTACCATCAGCGGTCAGCTTCCATTCGCCACTGTCCACCACACCACGCAACTGTTGTTGAATAAAGCGTTGATAGTGTTCTAGGTCTTGCTCCATCTTGGCAACAAACAGAATATCTTGATCGCGGTCGTACAGAAAATCAGCCACCGCACGGGCAGTGTCGGTAGTCAAACGTTCTAATTCTTCACGCGCCCGATCATTCAGTGCCTTTTCTGCCTCTTTAGAGAAGGTTTTTCCCATTTCCTCGACCGTCTTCGCCACTTCTGCGGTTAGGGTGTCGGATTGTTCATTCATGTTTTTGCCAAGATGGGTCACCCCTTCCCACGCCACCAAAGCCAATAACACCAAGGGAATGACTTTAATCAGCACAAACAGAAAAATCAGTTTTGCACGAATGCCCCAATGATAGAAAAAAGCTAAAAGAGGTTTTTGTTCTGTTGTACTCATGATTGCCGCCCTAACCAACGAACTAAAGTGGCCTGTAATGTGGCCAAGGTAAATGGTTTTGCTAAATGATCGTCCATGCCAACATCCAAACAGCGTTGGATGTCCTCGGGCATGGCGTTGGCGGTCAATGCCAAGATGGGGGTTTGTGCTGCCACGCTGCCGGCGTCTCCTGCACGAATGCGTTCGGTGGCTTCAAAGCCATCCATTACCGGCATCTGGCAATCCATTAAAATCAACTGATAGTCATGTTGTGACAGGGCTTCGAGCGCTTCTTTGCCGTTGTTAGCAAGATCGACATGAAGATCTTGTTTTTTCAACATCGCCACGGCCAGTTTCTGGTTAATCAGATTATCCTCCACCAGCAAGACCCGTCCGACCAATTCTGTTTTCTGTTTCGCCGCTCTGCCCGCTTCTGGATGAGTCTCTTCAACAGGCAATGGCAAACTGATTTCAAACCAGAATTCCGACCCTTCGCCTTGAACGCTGTTGACCCCAATCGTGCCACCCATCATGGCAATCAAGCGTTTACTGATCGACAGGCCAAGTCCCGTTCCACCAAACTTGCGTGAGGGCGAGGTATCCACTTGTGAGAAAGGCTGGAACAGGCGCGCCACGCCTTCAGGGCTGATCCCGATGCCAGTGTCGCGGATCGCAAACCGCATCTGGCAGGCGGAGGAGGTTAATGTCAGGATGGAAACCTGTAGGGTGACTTCGCCCACTTCTGTAAATTTAATGGCATTTCCCAACAGGTTAATCAATACCTGTTTAATTCTACCTGCATCACCACACACCACACGCGGCAATGCCAAATCCAGTTGCAGTGCCAGTTGAATGCCTTTAGCACGGGCAGAAACATTCATCAAACCGACACAGCCATTTAATAGTTCATGCAGTTTGAACGGTTGGGTATCAAGCTCGAGCTTGCCGGCTTCAATTTTTGAAAAATCGAGAATGTCGTTAATGATGGTGAGTAACGATTCGGCACTGCTGCGAATGGTTTCAGCAAAATCGCGTTGTTCTTCGTTCAATTCCGAGTCGAGCAATAAGCTAGTCATGCCAATCACCCCGTTCATTGGCGTGCGGATTTCATGACTCATATTGGCTAAAAATTCGCTCTTGGCGCGGCTGGCCCGTTCTGCATGAAGTTTGGCGTTTAATAGCGCTTGTTCAGCCTCTTTGCGTGCCGTGATGTCAGCAAAGCTACCGACCATCCGCAACGGCACACCATCCGCACCGCGTTCAACCACATCCCCACGGTCTAACACCCAAATCACCCGCCCATCTTTACGGCGCATCCGGTGTTCGTGATGATAGCTTCCGCCACCTTTTAGACAAAACTCGATGGCTTGCATAATATCGGGCTGTTCTTCTGGCAATAAACAGCGGGTAAAGTCTTCAACCGTACCGGATAATTCCTCACGACTATAACCCAAGATGTCAAACCAACGGGGGTTGTGTTTCAACGCATTGGTGGTGAGATCCCAGTCCCACACACCTTCTCCAGTGGCCTCAAGCGCATAGCGTAGGCGGCGTTCACTTTCTTCGATCTTGATTTGCGCCATCCGAATGTCGGTAATGTCATGGGCAATCACTAAAATTTGCGGTCGGCCTTCTTCATCTAAAAAAGGCTTTTTAATCGAGCGAAAGAATCGACGGTCTCCGGTTTCATCATCGGTGGATTCTTCAAATACCACCTCGGTTTCGCCGCGCGCCATGATATTTAGGACATTTTGCCGGAAAAACTCGGCCTGCTCGGGGGTGGCACTGAAATCACCATCGTCTTTGCCCACCATGTCATCTGGTGTCGTGCCATAAAAATCAGCCACAGGTCGATTGCATAGCAAAAACTTGGCGTGGTGATCTTTGAGAATAATAAAGTCGGGACTTTCATCCAATACCGTTCGCAGCAGACGGCGTTGAACACGCAAATCGCTTTCAGTTTGACGCAATTTTTCTGCCAAGGCCTCTACAGCCAACAGCCGAGCTTGTTGCTCGGCAATGGTTTTTTCTAATTCAGCGATTTTTGCTAAGGCGGCTTGGTATTGTTCAACCGATGTCATTTACACATTCTCTTATTCAACTCATATTTTTTGACCGAATAGACTGCTATCACTTCGGTCTACAACCGCCTCAGCTATGCCGGTTTCAGGGCACTGAGTTCAACCATCGGTGGGGTGTCTTCATCATCTTGAAACTGGTTGCGTATGTCTAACACTTGCTCCCACACCGAGAAAAACGCATCCACACAACGTGGGTCAAAATGACGGCCCGATTCATCGTGCAATAACTGACAAGCACGATCCAGTGGCCAAGCAGGTTTATAGGGGCGGGCAGAGGTCAGGGCATCAAATACATCCGCCACAGCCACAATACGACCGGAGAGGGCGATTTCTTCGCCTTTAAGACCATTGGGATAGCCGCTACCATCAAATTTTTCGTGATGATGCAGCGCAATTTCCGCCCCCATTTGCAATAAACGCGAATGGCTGCCCTGCAGCAAATCGTGACCAATCTGGGCATGGGTACGCATAATGACCATTTCATCATCATTTAACCGCCCAGGTTTCAATAAAATGCGGTCGGGAATCCCCAACTTACCGACATCGTGCATTGGTGCTGCGCGCAACAACAACTCGCATTGCTCTTCAGGCAGCTTCAAGGCTTTTGCAATCAAGCGCGTGTAATGCGCCATACGTTGAATATGGCCGCCGGTTTCTGGGTCGCGATATTCTGCCGCACGGGTTAAGCGAATGATGGTTTCCATCTCGCGATCAACCAATTGCCGTGTGGCCTTGCGTACTTCTTCTGCCAACCATTGATTGCGGTCTTTTAACCGCAGGTGTTGTTGCCGCAGCTTCAACAAGTTGGTCAGACGCGGTTGTAACTCGAGAGGATCGACCGGCTTATTCAAGAAATCGGTGATGCCAGCGGCTAAAGCACGATGACGAATCTCGCGGTCTTGGGCTGCGGTAATCATCACCACAGGGACATCCATCGCCCCCGGCTCACGGCGAAAACGAGCCACCAACTCCAACCCATCTAAACCGGGCATCATATAGTCCACCAGCAATAAATCGGGCAGATGTTGTTGGCAGGCGGTGAGGGCATGAAAAGGATCGAGAAAAGAACGAATTTCTAAACCCTGATTGACCGCAGGCAACAAGCCACACAGCTTTTCAAACAAAACCAAATTGATTTGGTTGTCGTCAACGATATAAAGCAGCATTTCGCTATGCTCCTGCAGTCTTGGCGCATCAACCGCCGGTTTGGTATAAAGCGGCGCGGGTTTCCGGCACCACCGAGCTCACCCACGACCAACAATCGGCAATCGAACCTTGTGCGTTTTGGTGACCACGTCCGGCTAATTCGAGTTGACCCAACGCCGCCGCCATCCGATCAAGCCCCAAATTGGCGGCCGAACCTTTTAGGCTATGAGCTAACTCGACAAGACCTATTGAAGCATCTTGTTGTGCTAAGGCAGCTAATTGTGCCCATTTGCTATCCACATCAGCCCACAAATCCTCTAATAGCTGTAGCCGCACTTCCTCTCCCAGCAGCTCATCAAGCTCTTGCATACTGCTGGTATTGAGCAGTGGGCTATTCAATACAATTTCGGGCAATGCGAATGAGGACACAGGTTTAGCCTCCACAGGAGAAGATTGAGAGAAAGAAGATGAGGAATCGCCCTCGGCCTCGGCCGCAGTTTCAGCAAGCACAGGCTCGGGAGCAGGCGTTTCTTGTAGGCGGGTTTGCCAGTGGCGTAAGCAATTTGCCACGGCTGAAATATCCACCGGTTTGGCGAGAAAATCATTCATGCCAGCGGCCATACAGGCGCGGCGGTCTTCGCTCATCGCATTGGCCGTCAACGCAATCACCGGCAAATTCGCGTTAACGCCCCCACTGCTACGCAGTGCGCGCGTGGCACTTAGGCCATCCATGCGTGGCATATGCATATCCATCAACACCACATCGTAACGATGACGAGCAAGATATTCCAATGCTTCAACACCATCTTGTGCCAACTCGGGCTCGTGCCCTAATCGGCGCAAAATACTGCTAATCACCTGTTGATTGACCGCATTATCCTCCACCACCAAGATACGTAACGGCATATCGGTAATCGGCGTGGGCACCAAAGGCGTGGATAAGGGACGTTGTAAGGTGGGGTGATTCTCTGGCAATAACGTTAACAGTTGATCGAGCAACACACTGTGTACCAGCGGATCGGTGTTCATGCTGATAATGGCTTCTTGCTGCGGCACCTCACTGCGTAAAGCAGGATTGTCTAATAACAGCAATAGCGCAGGCACATGCGCTTTAGGATGGCTTTGCATCAGCGTACGAATATCGAGTGCATTGATACCGGGCAAGGGATGACGGGCAATCATCACATCCACCGGATGATGATAGTCACCATCGCCGACACAATGTTCACGCCAATCGGTTAGTGCCTCGACAGTTTGACTGAATAATGAAGTTTGAGCCCCCCAATGCGTCAATAAACGCGCAATCTCACTGCGTAGGGTTTCATCTGGCTCAATCAATAACACATTTAGGCCAGCCAAAGGCCGCTGTTCTGTGGTGATCGCCGACTGTCCTGGGCACACTTGTAACGGCAGTTCAAACCAAAACACACTGCCGACCCCTAATTGGCTTTCAAGGCCAATCGTCCCACCCATGCGTTCCACCAAACGCTGACAAATCGCCAAACCTAAGCCTGTGCCACCATAGCGGCGGGCGGTGGAAGAATCGGCTTGGGTAAACATGGTAAAGAGGCGTGATTGCACTTCTGAGGCAATACCAATCCCGGTATCACGGACATTCACCCGCAAACGACCAAACAATCCTGCTTCTTCTAAGGTATCGCTAATGGCATCGGGCAGGTCTGACATTGCCGCTGTTGGCAGGCTTTGCCAGTAAATTTCAATGGTTACCGTACCGCGCTCAGTAAATTTGACGGCATTCCCAACCAAATTTAGCAACACTTGGCGCAATCGCCCTTCATCCGCCAACACATAATCAAAACCTCGGGTATCGAGACTGAGCATCAGCGACACAGGTTTGCCGACCAAGCGTGTGGCCATCAAACTTTTCACCCCTTCGGCCAGTTGCGGTAGATCACAGGGTGAAATCTCGAGTTCTAGCCGCCCGGCTTCCATTTTCGAGATGTCGAGGATGTCATTGATAATCGACAACAGGGCATGGCTGGAGGCATCGATAGTACGGGCAAAATAGGTTTGTTCGGGATCAAGCCGAGTTTGTAACAACAAGCTGCTCATCCCAATAATGCCATTGAGGGGAGTGCGAATTTCATGGCTCATGGTGGCCAAAAATTCACTTTTGGCACGGTTGGCCCCTTGTGCCTCATCGCGGGCTCGTTCAAGGTCTTTTTGTAAGGAAATCTCATCGGTGACATCGCGCACAATACCGCGATAACCTTCAAAAGTCCCTTGCTCACTGAATACCGGCACCCCACTAATCGATAAATACCGTGGCGCCACCCCCGGTGCAGCTTTGAGGCGGTAGGTAAAATTACGGAACGGTAAATGGGCATTTAAAGTCGCAATATGCTGTTCTAGATCGCCAGATTGAATTTCTTGTGAAACATCGACAATTTGATCACGGCGCTTTCCAAGCAAGGCCAAAGGGTCAATCCCTTGTCTGACAATGCCTTCGGAAAAATAGATAAAGCGATGTTGTTGATCGGTTTCCCAAAACCAGTCAGCAGCAATTTCAGCTAATTGCCGTGCTTGGCTGGCTTCAAGCGACAGCGTGCCTTCTTCATTGCAAGATGCATTGACATTGTGTGCGCTCATTACACGCCCTCATCCATCGCACGGCAGGCAAAGTCAGAAAACAGACTGAACATGGAAACAGCTTTCGTATCGAAAAACGGTTCAAGACAGGAGGATAGCAACAGATTACCCTAACAATCAATCTAAAATCACAATTAAGTATTAAAAACGACTTGATTCTATACTTATTGCCATAAATCTTGTATTTCTCAATCGCCTGTTTAACCTAATTGTTTATTGGTTAATTCCCCTAATTGTAACAGCGCTTTTATATGACGTTCACTAAAAGGGTAACAACCTGATAACCTTATATGACGGTTGTAACGCCCGGATGGTGAATACAGCGTGCCAGGCATGATAGAAATTTTATGTTGCAGGGCTTGGCGGAATAATAAGGCACTGTCACATCCCTCCGGCAATTCCACCCACAGCAAAAATCCGCCCTGCGGTGCAGTCGCACGAGTCCCAACAGGGAAATGCGCCGCTAACAATCCACGCAGGCGGTCTAACTGCGCTGCATATAAACGGCGCAAACGGCGTAAATGCTGTTCATATCCTCCCATCTGTAAGAATAGCCCAGTGGCTTCAGCTAACAATGCCGGTTGTGCAACAGAAGAACAAAATTTCAAATCAGCCACATCACGACTAAATCGCCCAGCTTCAATCCAACCAATCCGAAAGCCGGGGGCCAACGTTTTGGTATAAGACGCACACACCAACACCCAACCATCGCGGTCAAACGCCTTCACCGCAGGGGCCAGCGGCATATCAAACTGCAATTCAGCGTATAACGCATCTTCAATCAGTGGCACCCGATAGTCATTCACCAAACGCGCTAAACGCTGCTTAGCCGCCAGCGGCATACAACAGCCCAAGGGGTTGTGCACATTCGGCATCGCGACAATCGCTTGCAGGCGTTTTTCTTGTAATAACAGCTCGACCGCATCAACCGCCAACCCCGTTTCTGGATGAGTGGGAATTTCGACCGTTTTCAAACCCAAACGATCAAGCAGTGGTAACAGGTTAAAGTAAGTCGGTGACTCTAAACCGACGGTATCGCCCGGACGAGTCACCGCACGCAACGCCAGCTGTAACGCCTCCATACAGCCATTGGTCAGGCAAATTTGTGCAGGGTCTAATTCCATGCCAAGACTATGGGCATGACGGCAGATTTCTTGACGCAATAACAATGGGCCCGGCGGCAGGCAATAATCAGTCAATAACTCTGGTTTACGCCGCGTTAACTCGTGTACCAATTTGCCTAATTTCGCCCCCGGATAAAAATCGCCCCCCTTTGGACAGGCCAAAGACAAATCAATATGGTCTTGCCGTTGATTGGCGGCTAACACCGCTGCGATTTGATTTAACACCACTAAATCGGCTGGCTGCGCCTCGCTCTCGGGAACCGTGGTTGTTGGCAGCGGTGGTGCGGCCAGTTGTGATCGCACATAGTAGCCCGACTGTGGGCGAGCCTCGATAAGTCCACGACTTTCTAAATGGCGATAGGCTGCTAACACGGTGTTTAAACTGACCTGACGCTGTTTTGCTGCTTCACGCACCGAGGCCAAACGCGCCCCAGCAGGTAAACGGCCATCTTGCATTGCGGCACGCAACGCTTCTGCCAACATCAGGTAACGCGGCATTTCAGTCGGTGTGTCATGACTCGGGCCCACCACAAAGGGCATATTGTCGGATCTGTCCATTTTGTTCTCTATCACATCACAGTTCATCAGCACAGCAAGGGTTACAGTGTGTTTTTCGCATCACTGTAACCCATATAAAATTTTATTTTTGCCACTGTAACCATAACACTAAACCCGTTATCGTAGTGTCACCGAATCATTCACAGCACGAGGTGACATTATGATGTTAGACATTCCTTTGATGACCTATGTGGCCAGCCTCTCGGTGACCCCCGGCCCAAATAATTTGATGTTGGCAGCCAGTGGCGTCAATTTTGGCTTCCGCCGCACATTACCCCACATGCTCGGCATCAGCATCGGCCATGCCGTACAGGTGACATTAGTGGCGTTGGCTTTTGCATGGATCATGCAATGGTTAGAAGCGGTGCGCTTACCGTTGATGGTGGTTGGATGTAGCTATTTGTTGTGGTTGGCATGGAAACAAACCCAAGCCGATCGGCCCGATTCTCGGGGCGGACACCAGCCTTTGGGCTTTTTAGGCGCAGCAGCGTTTCAATGGGTCAATCCCAAAGCGTGGATGATGGTATTGAACGTAGCGATTTTGTTTTTGCCTGCCGACAGCCACGCGGGCGATGCTTTGTTATTGGGCGTGTGTTGTGCGGTGGTGAATTTCCCCTGCATTGCGCTGTGGGCGTGGACGGGCGATGCCTTGCGGCGGTGGATGCACCAGCCATGGGTGTTACGCAGCTTTAATTACAGCATGGCGCTGTTATTGGCTGCTACCGCTGTCTATTTGTTAGTTGATGAATGGCGGCATGTCATGGCCTAGATGGACGGTGCTCCCTGCACACAGCAGGGAGCCGACCGGAGGTTAATCGATATAATCCAAATCATCCCCCAACATCACTGGGTCTTTATCACTGGCCTGTTGCAACCAATCGGACAAGGCAGCAAAGTCCACTGGTTTTGCAAACACCCGTACCCGTGCCGGTACCCCCCCTTCAGCTTCAATGGCATGGCTTTCCATCCCCGTGACGGCTGCCACATGCAAATGGGCCAGTTCTGGCCGCGAGCACAGATAACGCAGCAAGGCAAAACCATTTAAGTCGGGCATCCGCAGGTCGGAAATCAGAAAGTCGGGCTGAAAACGGCCAATCGCTAACAAGGCATCAAACCCCGAAGCGGCTTCAAAAAACTGTGCCTCCGGTAACATCAAGCTGAGTTTGATACGATAGAGCTTCATCATGGCAATATCGTCTTCCACCAACAAAATACGTTTATGCCCTGTACCGGGCGGGGGATTGCCTTGGGCGCGGCAGAGTTGTTCCACTGCATCGACGCTGACCCGTCTATGACCCCCTTGTGTTTTCCACGCCGGCAACCGGCCACTTTCTACCCAAAGCTGCACCGTTCGCAACGACACTCCAAGCCGTTCGGCGGCCTCACGCGTTGTGCAATGTGGCTGGTCAGGCGTCAGTCCATGAGTCATTTTGTTTCCCCTATGAGTGGCAGATAGACGGTCACTGTGGTACCAGCCCCAAAACGACTGTCCACCGTGACATATCCGCCATGCAGTTCAATAATTTCTTTCACCACGCTCATCCCCAAACCTGTGCCGGGGATTTTTCCAGAGCTATCTGCGCGATAAAACCGTTCAAAAACACGCGCCAGCTGTTCGCTGGACATACCAATACCTTGATCGCTGACTTGAATCGCACATAGGTGAGGCTGTTCTGCCACCTCAGCCGACAAAACCAAGCGAATTTCACCGCCATTGGGTGAGTATTTATAGGCATTGGATAAAACATTGTTAAAAGCCTGTCGCAATTTACCGCTGTCGGCATGAACCAATACCGGTTGGGACGGCAACGACACCACGACTGAGCGATCATCGCCCGGCATTTTTAGGCCATTGACGGTGTCACACAGCAGCTCATTCAAAGACAAGGTTTGTAAGCGGAAATCTTTGCCACGCCGCGCCTCAATGCGCGCCAAATCGAGCAATTCATTGATAATTTGCACCAATAAACCCGATTGCTCATAAATCGTGGTCAACAAATCACGCTGAGTTTGTTGATCAAAGTCATTGTTGAGCAACAATTCGGCAAAACCATATACGCTGGCCATTGGCGTACGCAATTCGTGGGCCGCAGTGGAAAGAAATTCGCTTTTTAGCCGTTCTACTTCCACTTCTGCCGTCACATCGCGAAAATACAGCAACACGTTCACCGAGTCGTTACTACTTTCCGAAATACCCACTTCAATAATCGCCTTACGCGGCCAACGCAATTCAAACAACTCGCGGTTTTCGCGTCCCTCGCGTGGGCCATCGCCAGCGCTGTTCAACCGCGCCCGTAACGAGGCTAAACCACGATACGGGGCCTCAGGTGCACAACGGTCTTGCAAGGCTGCATCAAATTGAGCTGGTGATAACCCAATTAAAATGGTTTCACTCAATCCGGTTAGGCGTTCAAAGGTTGGGCTGACATAGCGCAACACCCCTTGGCTATCGAACGACACAAAGCCATCGGGACTCATGCGGAAAATCGCTTGCAGTTGTTTAGTGCGTTCTTGCAAGCGCAGCTCTGCCATCCGCCGCTCGGTAATATTCAGGTGAGTTCCACTAATCCGTAATGCGCGGCCATTGCCATCTCGTTCCGATACCTTACCAGAAGCCAAAATCCACAACCAACGACCATCCCGATGGCGCATCCGCACTTCGGATTCAAAGTCAGGCGCATGACCGTCTAAATGGGCATGTAATAGACTGCGTACCACTAAAGCATCATCAGGATGACACAAGGCACACCACCGCGTTAGGTTGAGTGGGTCGAGTTCTTTAACCTCATACCCCAACATCCCCGCCCACAGATGGTTAATTGCCATCCGGTCGTGCAACACATCCCATTCCCACAAACCAATCGTGGCACCGCGCACCGCCAGCTCTAAGCGTTGTTCACTGGCCGAGAGCGCATGTTCGGCACGTTCGCGGGCTTGGTCGGCATGACATGCATCAATAATGCCGGCCAAACTGGCTAACAGGGGTTCGAGTAGATCAATGTGGTGGCTTTCATAGCCCCCCTCTCGATTAGCCAGCCCCAAGACCCCGAGCACCTTACCGCCCACCGCCAACGGCAACCCCAAAAAATTGCTCAGTTTGGGTTCATTCAGCGCATCAGCGGGAGGCAGCGCCGGCAGATTCGACACGATAGGGCGGCCTTGCACAATCACCCGTTGTAGTGCTTCATCTAAACTCAAAAAACCGGTTTGGGGTTGATATTGCTCGCCATAGAGATAACGGGCGTGATCACGCGTGGCGGTTGAGGCCAGTGCGTAATGACACAACACCGGCTGTCCCTGCGGATTGTCGCGCACCTCGGCAATTAAACCGACTTCACTCTCTAACAATGGCAACAGCCGCTGTAACAGCTGATGTAACAACACCGGCAACGGCACATTAGCGATTTTTTGCGCTTGGCTTTCGGTGATTAAATCGCTGACCTCAAATTGTCGCCGCAACGAGCTTTCTCGTTCACGCAAAATCACGGTACGTTGTTGAATTTTGTATTCCTGTGCTTCCTGTGTGGCCTGTAAACGATCCATCATGGCATTAAAGACTCGGGCAAGACGTTGATACTCGGCAAACCCCGTCTGAGTCGGTAAGCGTTGTTGTAACTGTCCGGTACGGGTAATGTGTTGTGCTGCCTCACCTAAATGGACTAAGGGATGCATTAGGCGGCGGGCGACGATATAACAAGCAGTCAACACCCCCGCCAGCAACAAAATCACAATGGCAATTTGCAATCGAAACAACGCAAACAATTCTTGCCATGCACTGTCCATCGACACACTAGACACTAACGATAAATGCAGTTGATCTAATGGCCATGCCAGATTCAGGGGGGTGCGAATTTCTACTGTATTCGCCACAATCGTCCCCACCAAACGCTGCCCTTGCTCGGTGACAATCGCATGTTGTACTGAGTCAAAGTCTTGCACCAACAGATATTGCATGGGGATTTCAAGCTGCAACACTGCTGCCGGCCCCGAGCGGCTAGAGAGATGCACTGGCCGCGCAATCAACACCGTCCACTCCAACGGTTCTTTACGCAACACCGCCAGCATTTGCCCATGTTCCCATACCGAAGCAAGCTGATAAGGGTCGGGGCCCAAGGGCCGGTTGACAAATAACGACAAGCGACTGTGTAAAATCGGGTCATCGACCTTGGCGATAAATTCATTGCGATCTTGTAATGGTCGCCCTTCAAGAATCAAAGTGCTTAAGCCAGATGAAGCGGCCAGCGTATCAAGCTGCATCAAGGCAGCATGAAAGCGCAACTCGATATTTTTCGCAGTCTGTATCGATTCATGTTCTAGCTGCGCTTGCAAATGACCCACAATCCAACGCTGCATAAAAGCAGAGGACACACCGGCAACAGCTATCGCCGTCAAAAGCGAAATCGCAGCGGCAGCCCACAATAGCCGAGGCAATAAAGACGGATTGGACATTTAGCGATAATGCTCACGCAGAAAAGCCAACAGTTTTAACGGACTGAAGGGTTTTGGGAAATAAGCATCAGCGCCCACCGCCATCCCACTTTCAATATCGCTGGCCTGACCGCGTGCCGTCACCATCACCACGCCGGTGTTAGCCAGTGCAGGGTCTTTTTTGATTTGGCGACAGACTTCAATACCGTCAAACTCCCCCGGCATCATCACATCTAAAATAACCACCTGTGGCCGGTGTTCACGAACCAATTTCAACGCCCCAGCACCGTCTTCTGCCTCAATCACGTCATACTCTTGGCATAAAGACAACCGCAGCAATTTACGCAAATTGGCTTGATCGTCCACGATCAACACTATCGGTTTATTCAAGGCCGGCTCCGATCAACAGTTTAAGGCGCGGTCGAGTTGTGCAATCAGTTGTTGCAACACGGTTTCGACTTCTAATTCTCGATTTTGCAAATCTTCCACCGAGAAACGCGCATGGTCGATAACTTCTTTCAGCGCATGTTCTTGTGTTTCTTTGAGATCAAAACAATGAATGATGGTCTCTAAACTATGCGTCATTTCTTGCAAAATGCTTTTGCTGTTCTCGCGTTGCTGTTCTAGCTCACTGCGTAAACGCTGGGACAGACCAAGCAAGCTGCTGCGTGTTTCCAACAACTGGCGTTGCTGTTGCAATGCAGTATAAACATAATCCAAACTTGCCACGCGTAAACTCATGCCTTCGGCAATTTGTGCAACATGGTCGCGCAATCTACCATGTCTTTCTTCGTCCAGTGGCATGTCTTTGATCAAAATGGTCACCGAGGGATAGTTAAATACCGCCCGTTGCCGAAATTCAAAAATGCGGTCCATCGTTTTGGCATGTTGCAAAATCTCTTGCTCGATGGGAATGGGCTCGCCACCATGACTATTCAGATAGCGCCCACGACAGGAATTGACCTCGATAATCGCTTGTAAGCCAAATTGAGCCAGCGCATCTAAACCACACTGAATTAAGCTGGTTTCATCCTGACAGCTGGCAGCATCACGCATCAAGCCCAAGACCACACCGGTTTCACCCAAAGCGGTCATCACCGAGAAAGTGGTTTGATTGGCTTGCATGGCATCCAAACGCGCTTGTCGCCGCGCACTGGCCAACGATGACAGATTATTGACTTTGTAGTGCAAGTCGGCCATTTCGACCGGCTTAATAAAGTAATCATCTGCACCACAGTTATAGGCTTCAAGACGATCGGGCAAACTATCCCGCGCCGATAAAATCAAAATCGCCATGTCCTCTAATTCAGGATCTGTCCGCAGGTGGCGGCACAGCTCATAGCCATTCATCCCCGGCAGGTCTAAATCCAAAATAGCAACCGTGGGTTTTTCTTCCGATTCAAGTTGCTGTAACTGGGACAGGGCGGACTCAGCATCGGGATAGGCACCCACCTGATATTCCCCTTCAAACACCGCTTGCACCCATTCCAGTTGAAACGGATCGTCATCGACATGCAGTAATTTTTCCATGATAGAGCTCTCGAATCGTTAGTCTAGAAATCAATAGTTAGGCGCTGGCAAAGTCTTGTTCAGCCATGTCTTCCGCTGCGTGATTGACAGCAGACAGGGCATCACACAGTTGCAACACCCGATGGCGCAGCACGTCCTCTGGCAGAGTTTGCAGAGCTACGCCTTCAAATTGGCTGGCAATCCGATGTAATTCCACTGCCCCGATTGAACCAGCAGCGCCGCGTAAGCGATGGGCAATGCGCGATATTTCTACATAATCTTGTTGTTGCAAGGCATCTAACAGTCGCTCAACGCTGTGTTGATGATGGCTGGCAAACAAGGCAATCATGCGCCGTGCCAAGGGCAATTTACCGCCACTAAAGCGCAATGCCTCGCCCAAGTTGATGGCCTCAACCGTGCCTTGTTTCATCTGGCGTGGCACCACGGCCATCGGGGGCGGAGTGGGGACATGCGGATGTTCAAGGCAATGGCGCAGTTGCAGTGGCGTAAACGGTTTTGGTAGAAAGGCACAGGCCCCCGCCGCAAACGCCGCTTCTTTTTCTTTTTGTTCAGGATTCGCTGTACACAACACCACATGCGGCACCGTGCCAACCGCAAAGCGGCTTAACCAATGCGGTAAGCGCGGCAGGCTGTCGCCGTCGGGTAAATGGCGGTCGAGGAAAATCCAATCGGGTGCAACATGCGATAACACCGCTTCTGCTTGCGCCAACGAGGCTACAGCCTGACACGAGGCGCCTTCTTCAGTTAACCAATGGCACAACAGCTCGCGCAATACCATTTGATCTTCGACCACCAACACCGTTTTGCCATGCAATATCGGCGTGCTGCGGGTGGGGGTTTGTGACGGTGGCGGCACATCGCCGCGCAGTTGTGCCGCCAACACCGGAAAATCCAGCGGCTTTTCCAAACGGCCATCCACCGCCACCAAGCTGTCATCCCACTGCCGCCCCGGATGGGTGACGACATACAGTCGGCTATTCATATCGGCATGGTGCCGCAGCAGCATACAGGCCTCTTCCAAAGCGGCAGCGGAACGGCCATCGGCCAGAAAAACATAGTTTAATTCCGCCCGTAGATGGGGCATTTCATCCAATAGCGTAATCGCTTCTTGGATATTGCTCACCCCAATCGAGGCGATGTGGAGATGGTCTAACATCACCGCCAGCAAGGCACGCCCGACTTTGTTTTCGTCAATAATCAAAGCATTGCCTGCCAAGCGAGGGATAGACTCAAACACATGCTCCCCGCCCACCAACGTCAGCGGCAGAATCACTGTAAACGTAGAGCCCAGCCCGGGACGACTGCTGACCGTGATTTTTCCGTCCATCGCTTTGACCAAGCTGTCGGTGATCGCCATGCCCAAACCACTGCCACCGAAGCGAGTTACAATGCCTTCGCCTTGGGAAAAATCTTGAAATAAACGGGCACACTGCGCCTCATCCATGCCAATCCCACTGTCTCGCACCCGAATTTGCAACAAGGGCCGACCCGCCCGATCACAAATTACCCCGAGCTCAAGTAATACCCAGCCTTTTTCAGTAAATTTAATGGCATTACTGACTAGATTGGTGACAATTTGCGTCAAACGGAGAGGATCTGCCACGATCCGACGCGGCACATCTACCGCCACGTCAAAGTAAAACTCAATCCCCCGCGCCACCGCCAACGGCACACAGATTGCCCGCAGATTGTTGAGCAGTTCGGTCACATCAATCGGCACCGGTTCTAAACGCAAAGCACCACTGTCAATGCGGCCAGCATCCAGTAAATCGTTGACCAGCTCTAACAGATTGTGGCCTGTACGCTGCATTTTGCTCACTAAATCAGCCTGTTGCGTATTTAACGGCGTTTGGCTGAGTAGTTCGGTCAGGCCCAACAAAGCACTGAGCGGTGTACGCAGTTCATGTGTCAGACGTGAGAAGAAAACTTGGGAAGGGCGTTGTGGGTTCATGGCAGAGACTTTGAACTATACCTAAATCGGTAAAAAATTAACGCAAAGCAGCAGAAAAGGCCTTTTTTGTTACCATATTTATCAATATATTAGAAAATTACGACTTTTTTCAATAGCAACAGAATGCGGTGCGTTCATTAAACGTGAAAAAACAAAAACAAGAGCATAAAAAGACACGGCTTTTGTATTTACAACAGCACAAAAATGCCAATCGACTGAAAAAATCTCCCGACAAAATCATACAAGCAATTGATTTATGACTTAAAAATAAAATTTAATGACATTTCATTTATATCACGAAACAGTCAGGAAAGATTAACCATTGGCATTTTATCATTTGACTTACATCAATCAACAATTAAATTTTTCTTGATTGCATTAAAATTGTTTCTGTTGAAATTCTCAATTTCTTTGAGAATTTGTCGGTAAACTGACGATGAGGCAATAAAAACGGTTTTTTCAAAAAATAAAACATCAAGAAAAGCGAAAAATTTCGGGAAAATGTTAGAAAGCAGGGCGTTTTCTAAAAAAATGCAAAGGAGGGCGGAGCAGGGGACGAGGAAAAAATGCAATCAACGTCAAAGAAGAGAAAAATGAAAATTAAGGAAATCAGGTAAAAGCGTGGCAATTTTGCCACGCTTGAGGACTTAAGGATTAAGCAAAGGCCAGACGCAGCCCATCATAACCGGGCACCACCGAGGGTGGGCAACGGTTGAGCATGTCTTGATATTCCATTTGGTGGGTCATGTGAATCAACACCGTCTGTCGCGCACCAATCACCGCTGCCAATTCTAGGGCTTGGCCAAATCCTAAATGCGAGGGATAAGGCTCTTCGCGCAAACAATCGAGAAACAGCACATCCAATCCCTGCAACAGCGCCAAACAGCTTTCCGGCAGTTGGTTCAGGTCTGTCAGATAAGCAAAATTGCCAATCCGCCAGCCAAAAATCTCCCACGGGCCATGAATCAGTGGAATCGGGGTAATCGTCAAACCTTGGAATTGAAACGGGCTATCAACCGCCTGCGGTGTTAATACCGGCTTATCCCAATATTTCCCCGGGGGCAGGCAGGCATAGCCAAAGCGTTCCAAAATATTGTCGATGGTAAACCGGTTACCAAACACCGGAATCGCTGCCCGTGAATGGAAACAATAGGCGCGCAAGTCATCGATGCCATTTAAATGATCGGCATGCGGATGGGTGTATAACACGGCATCGAGATGATGAATGCCTTCGCGCAACGCTTGTAACCGTAGATCGGGGCTGGTATCAATCAGCAAGGTTTGGCCAGCGATTTTCACCACGGTCGATGCGCGGGTACGGTGGTTGCGCGGATCGGGGCTGTGGCATACCGCACACGGACAGCCGATCACTGGCGTCCCTGCGCTGGCACCCGATCCAAGAATAATGGCCTCACCAGCCAAGGAGGATAGGGTTATGGCATGGTCTGACATGGTTGGGCTTTCTTAAACAGCCGGAAGAAGTTTGCTGTCGAAGCCTCGGCAACTTCGCTTAATGGCACTTCTCGCAACTGGGCAATAAACTCGGCCACATGCCGTACAAAAGCAGGCTCGTTGGCTTTTCCACGATGCGGCACCGGTGCCAGATAAGGGGCGTCGGTTTCCACCAACAAACGATCTAATGGCACCCGTTTCGCAACGTCTTGCACGATTTTGGCATTTTTGAAGGTCACTATGCCAGAAAAAGAAATATAAAACCCCAAATCCAAGGCTTGTTTGGCGGTTTCCCAGTTTTCGGTGAAGCAGTGCATCACCCCCCCTGCTTCATCCGCCTGTTCCTCTCGCAAAATAGCGAGGGTGTCCACCGCTGATTCGCGGGTATGAATAATCAACGGCAGCCCTGTTGCCCGCGCTGCGCGAATATGTGTCCGGAAACGCTCACGTTGCCACTCTGGGCGGTCTTTGTGCCAGTGATAATCGAGACCAGTTTCCCCAATACCAATAATTTTCGCCGCTTGCGCTTCGTGGCACAGTTCTTCAAAACTGAAATCTGGCGCGTCTTTCACGTCAGGATGCACGCCAACGGTGGCCCAAAAATTGTCATAACTTTCTGCCAAAGCCCGCACAGAGGGGTAGGTATCACAATTGACGCTGATCAGCAGGGCATGACTGACCCCTTGTTGTTGCATTGCGGCACGGACATCATCCATGCGGCTAGTAAATTCGGGATAATCTAAATGGCAGTGTGAATCGATTAACATATTTTCTTAATGAGACAAAGAAGGGAATAACGCTGCATAGGCCAATAAAATGGCCTCAAGTTGCAAGCGCAGATTTAAAGTGTGTTGACCAAACGGCAAACGCTGTTGCAGCTGATCGTGAAACTGCATCAGAGCAATCGGCGAGATGCGTTCCGCCAAGCCCTGTAAGGCAGCCGTGTAATTGGGATAAAACCGCGCAGGTCGTTGATAGCGCACCACGGCTAAATCATGCAGCCATTTATCCAACCACGCCAAAGGGATGGCAAACGGTAACCGCGCACGGTCGAGTTGTTGTGCAACATCTAAAATGCCTAGCACCGAGGGAGACAGCAAGACCTTGAGCAAGGCTTCCCGCTGTTTCACCAGTTCGGCATCATCCAGCGCGAACGGCGCACCACCGGCCAATGCCAATTCCGCATCCGCCTGTTTCACCCCTTGTTGATCGAGCCATTGTAACGCCTGTTTCCAATCGGGCATCGACAGTGGAAACACCCGACAACGACTGCGTAATGTTGGCAACAAGGCGTGGGGATGATCGGAAGACAATAGAAAATGCACGCCCTCGGGGGGTTCTTCGAGAATTTTAAGCAAGGCATTGGCCGCCGCCGTATTTAACGCATCGGCAGGGTCAATCATCACCACCCGCCGCCCACTGCGATGGGCCGATAGGTGAGCAAAATCAATCAAATCGCGCACGGCCTCGATTTTAATTTGTGCCAGCTTACGCGGTTTGTCTTTATCTTCTTCCTCATCCGCGCGTAAAACGCGAAAATCAGGATGTGAGTTTTGCAACATCCAATGGCAGCTTTGACAAGCGCCACAGGGGAGATGGTCGTCACGGGGGCGTTCGCACAGCAATGACGCTGCTAATTGTTCGGCAAATGCGGCTTTGCCAATCCCATGCGGGCCAGTCAATAACAGCGCATGGGGTAACTGTTGCCATTGCCGCATCAACTGTTGCCAGTTGTCCTGTTGCCACGGCAACAATCTCATGGTCGGCCCTCGTGGATAAAGGCAGTCAAGCGGGTAGCAATCTGCTGTTGCAACTCAGCAACGCTACAACGGGCATCTAATACATGAAAACGCTGTGGTGCGGCAGCGGCGCGCTGTAGATACGCTTGGCGGACACGTTGATGAAAGCTGTCGGCTTCGCGTTCAATACGATCAGCGGCTTGACCGCTATGCTGCCGGCGAGCATGGGCAATATCAGTTGGCACATCGAACAATAGGGTTAAGTCGGGTTGTAAATCTGCATGAACCCATTGCTCTAGCTGCTCAATCGCTGCCAGTGGCACCCCACGCCCACCACCTTGAAAAGCAACCGTCGAATCAGTAAAGCGATCACATAACACCCATTCACCCCGCGCCAAAGCTGGCAAAATCCGCTGCTGCAAATGCTCTTGGCGTGCGGCAAACATCAGTAAAGTCTCAGTTTTCAAACTGACCTCGGTGGCAGGATCGAGTAATAACTGGCGCAATTGCTCGCCTAATACCGTTCCACCCGGTTCACGAGTCAGACAGACAGCGATGCCTTGTTGTTGTAAATACTCGGCGATAAACGGCACATGGGTAGATTTTCCCGCACCATCAATCCCTTCTAATGTCAAAAAACGCCCACGTTGCACCATTGGCAAAGGCATGGTCAATCTCCTTTTCCAAGAATGTATTTCCGCACCGCTGCATTGTGCTCGTCTAAGGTTTCTGAGAATTGCGACGTGCCATCACCCCGTGCCACAAAATATAAAGCTCGACTTGGTGCCGGATTGGCTGCCGCTTCTAACGCAGCGCGGCTAGGTAACGCAATCGGCGTGGGGGTTAAGCCCGAACGGGTGTAGGTGTTGTACGGGGTATCAGTCAACAAATGCCGTTTGGTAATTTTGCCGTTATACGCAGCGCCAACGCCGTAGATCACCGAGGGATCGGTTTGCAAGCGCATACCAATATTCAAACGATTGACAAACACCGCTGCAACATGGGCGCGGTCTTCTTCATGGCCGGTTTCTTTTTCAATAATGCTGGCCATCTTGAGTAATTCATAGGGATTTCGATAGGGCAAATTCGGCTGGCGAACTTCCCATGCACGTTGTAATTCTTGCTGCATTTTGTCATAAGCACGTTTCAGTAAAGCAAATTCACTGGTGCCTTTTAAGAAAAAATAGGTGTCAGGAAAGAATAACCCTTCAGGGTGGTCATGCTCACTGCCCAGTTTTTGTAGTAGCTCACGGTCGGACAAAGCCGCTGTGTCATGTTTAAGCGCAGGATGTTTGGCTAAGGCTTGCCGGAATTGGCGGAACGTCCAACCTTCGAAAGCGGTAATGGTGTATTCGCCAGCCTCACCCTTTTCTAAGCGAGCAAATAACTCCCACATCGAGGTGGCTTTCACAAGACGATAATCCCCCGCTTTGATGCGCGTATCCAAGCCAGTCAACCGCGCCACAATTTGAAACGCGCATGCGCTTTTAATGGCATCTTGCTGTGCAAATTGTTCAGCCGTTTGTGAAAGACTTTGACCCGCTGGCACATCAACGACCAAGGGCATGGATTCAGGAGTATGAGGAATAAAGGTTACCCAAGTGAGCCAAGTTGTGATTAACAAGCCTAAGATAACCAGCAAAGAAAGAAGTTTGCGCATGAAAAAGCAAGAAAAAAACGGACGGCGAATGATAACACACCGTAGGAAGGGCTTTTTTGGAATGGTGAGGGCGCCACAGTGGGCGCCCGAATTGGGTTAATGTCTCAACCAGACTTTGCTACACCCACCCATCAAACTGCATCACCGTACCGATGGCGGTAATGGCTTCGCTGCTGGCGGCGATTTTGACTGCGAGGCCGTTGCGGTCAAGGCTGTTGTTTTGCAATTCAGCCAGATGACCGTTGAGCTCGGTGGTGTTGGCTTGACGGCCATAGGTGTTTTGGTACAGGGTCTGAACGTAGGTGGTGTTATCCATCTTGGCCAAGCTACTGTTATGGGCTTGGAACCAAGCAAAGATAACATCCGCCGACAGCCGGCCGACTTGATAGTCGGTGGCGGCTTGTTTACCCAGTTGCCATTCACTGACCGAGGCATCGCGGTTGAGGAAGGTTTGGAACAAGC
>NZ_BAAGTM010000023.1:0-21548 GCF_054781915.1 Aquaspirillum soli
GCCCTCACTGTGGTCTGCGGGCGCACAGCGACTTGAATGCAAGTCGGAACCTTGCCCGCATTGGCGAGACTGCCGTCTCGCCAAGGGCGGCTGTAAATACGCCTGATGTTGGGAGTGTGGATATGGGTAACCATGTCTGCGCTTTACAATAAAGCCTTCGACTTCAGTCGAGGGTTATTTACCCCTCCGCAGCCGGCTATAAATTACACCAGCACACCGTGGGACTAAACACCTAGGGAGCTAAGCGGCTACGCGTCCAGCCATCATGGCAGCGATGGCGTGGCACTTTTTTCTAACAGCACTTGTAACTGTTCAATCGGCATCGGCCGGCCAAACAAATAGCCTTGGAAGGCATAACAGCCCTGCGCTTCCAAAAATGCCCGCTGTTCCTCGGTTTCTACCCCTTCCGCAATCACCTCTAAACGCAGGCTATGGGCCATCGCAATAATGGCTTGCACAATCACTTCATCATCACGATCAGCAGGCAGGTCGCGCACAAACGACTGGTCAATTTTCAATTGGTCAATCGGTAACCGCTTGATGTAGGTGAGTGAGGAATAGCCGGTACCAAAATCGTCCATCGAGAATTGAATGCCCAATGCACGTAGCGCTTGCATGTGCTGAATCGAATCACCGACGTTATCTAACAATAAACTTTCCGTGAGTTCCAATTTTAAGCGGGAAGGCGGAAAACCAAATTCTGTGACCAAACTGCGTACTTCCTCGACAAAGCTGGCCTGATGAAATTGTTTTGCACTGACATTGACGGCAATTTGCAATTCAGCAGTCATCGGTGAACGCGACCAAGTGGCCAACTGTCGGCAGGCCTCGCGTAATACCCATGACCCCAAAGGAAGAATCAAGCCGGTTTCTTCAGCCAAAGGAATAAACTCGGCTGGCGACACCATACCCCGCTCGGGGTGTTGCCAACGGACTAACGCCTCTGCCCCTAGCACTTGCTGGTGTAGTCCCATTTGTACCTGATAAAACACCCGCAACTGCCCGTCTTGGATGCCGTGCCGCAGTTCGGCTTCGAGCCGTAAACGTGATTCCAACGCTGCCTGCATCGCAGGGACAAAGAAACGAGTGGTATTACGACCAGCGGCCTTGGCTTGATACATTGCCGTATCCGCATGTTTAATCAGCTCTTCCACTGTTTCTTGCTGACCAGAAAACATGCTGGCGCCAATGCTGCATGAACAGTGATAGGCATAACCTTGTAAAGAAAATTCGTGTTGCACCACCGAGATCAGATGTTTGGCCATTTTTTCTGCCTCGCTGACCGCCATTGCAAAATCTTCGGCAAGATCTTCCAACATCACTACAAATTCATCTCCACCTAAACGGGCGACGGTATCGGTTTCACGGACATGGATTTTTAGCCGGTGGGCCACTTCAATCAGCAATAAATCACCAAAGTCATGGCCCTTGGTGTCATTCAATGATTTGAAATTATCAAGATCGAGGAATAAAACCGCCCCATGCGTATTGGCATATTCACTGTGAACCAGTGCTTGTTGTAAACGGTCCATTAACAAACGGCGATTGGGTAACTCGGTCAATGGATCATAAAACGCTAAATGGCGAATTTGCTCTTCAGCATTTTTGCGTTCAGAAATGTCGGAGAAAGTGGCAATATAATTTTCAATATTGCCTGCCATGTCTTTGACTGTCGCAATTCGTAACCACTCTGGAAAAACCGAACCATTTTTACGGCGGTTCCAAATTTCACCGTCCCATTGCCCAGTGAGTTTTAATTTTTCCCACATCCGGCGGTAAAATTCAGCATCATGATAGCCCGAAGAAAACATATCAGGCCGTTTGCCAATCACTTCATGAGCGGCATACCCAGTGATTTTGGTAAATGGCTGGTTAACAGTGACAATTCGATTATCTTTGTCGCTGATCATCACAGCTTCAGAGCCGCTTTCAAATACGGCTGCGGAGAGTTTTAATCTTTTTGCGTTTTCTTCCAACTCTGCATTCTTTTGCGCCAAACTCGCTTGATAGCGGCGAATTAAAAAGCGCATTTTATGTGAGAAACCCCAAGAAAAAATCGTAGCTAGTAATAAAATCGCAATGGTAATGATAATGCCCACAACCACACGTGCTTCGAGACGACTTTCCATCGCGGAACGCTGGGTTGTCATTAAATGATCGACATCATCTAAATATACGCCTGTGACCAACGTCCAGCCCCACGGTTTGTAATTGGCCACATAAGACAATTTTTCGGTAGCAATTGAAGTGCCCGGGCGATACCAAGTATATTTCACTAAACCATTGCCTAATTGGGCCTGTTGTAAAATTTTATCGACAGACTTTTTCTCTAGCCCAGTTAATTCTTCTGCTGATTTGCCTTCTGATTCAATCCGTGAAGGAGACACTAACACCTTTTTATTTTGATCGAAAACAACGATATAACCATCGTTGCCAAAGCGAATGGAACGCAGTTGCTGTAGCGCATCTCGTTGTAAATCACGTTCGACGTTATAGACATATTCCCCTGCACCAATGACCCAATTAAAAGGGTGAAATGTGCGGACATAGGAAATTTTCTCGCGCATTATTTTTTCATTGGGTGGATACCAGTAATAACGAGAAAAACCAGCCTGTTGTGGGTTTTTGGTGGCTTCAACTAAACCCCGCATAATGTAATGACCCGTGGGATCACGATTATCCCACAGCGAAGTCCCTTCTAATTGGGGAGCAGTGGGTAATAACACACATACACCATCGAGGGTATCAATAAAATAATAACCTCGCCCTTCAAAAAATCGCAGCGAGCGTAAGGATTCAACAATTAAACTTTGAATTTGCCGATCGCTCATGGTATGGCGATTTTTTTGGTAAATGCTGTCGGCAATTTGATAGGCATCGTTGACACGCTGGCGAATCTCTCGCCGTAAAATGGATTCGGTATTACTGCGGCGGTAGTCAAGATCGTTTTGAATAGTCTCGATCTGTTTTGCCAGAATATTTTGCTGCTCCAATAACACTCTTTCCTTTACCGAGGTCAGAGTTGAATCAAAATCTTCGCGTTGTGCCCACAGAAAATACAGACTGAAAACACATGAAATCAGCAAGGAAATGCCCAGCATACCAATAAGTTGAATGCGGGCGAGCGAATGCTCAGTAGGGTCTTTGAACATGGATATCAGACACAGAAAAACGGGAAGGGTGCGAACAGAGAGACTATCTCGCTACGCTTGCTTGGCCGTATTATGCTCGTTTTCACGGTGAAATTTCGATTATGTTGCCCATTTCTGCCGCTCCGCTACACCATAATGCACAAGGGGTTCCTTATTCTGACACTTTTGATGATGTTTATCACAGTACAGCCGGTGGATTGGGCCAGGCTGAGCAAGTATTTTTGGCAGGCAATGGTCTGCCACATCGTTGGGCACAGCAAGCCTCTTTCACTATTTTAGAGACAGGATTTGGCCTTGGTTTGAATTTTTTAACAACTTGGGCCAAGTGGCGTGATGATTTACAGCGATGTAAACAATTTTACTATATTTCTGTTGAAAAATTTCCTTTTAGTGCGAAAGATTTGCGATATCTACACCAGCAATGGCCACAATTTGCCGAGTTAAGCGAATTGTTATGCAAACAATGGCCTCCCCTGATTGCTGGCTGGCATAAATTAGAGTTAGAACATGGCGTGACATTATTGCTCCTGTTTGGTGATGCACATGATGTCCTACCTCAGTTACAAGCCAATGTGGATGCGTTCTATCTTGATGGCTTTTCGCCGGCAAAAAATCCCGAGTTATGGAATGAAACCATTTTTCGCCAATTAGCGCGTGTCGCCAAAGCTGGCGCGACATTAGCCACGTATACCGTGGCCGGTCATGTGCGGCGCGGGTTGCAAGCCTGTGGTTTCGCGGTCGAAAAGCGAGAAGGTTTTGGCGGAAAACGGCAAAGCTTGGCGGGGGTGTACGAACGTCGTGTGCCTGTTCGACAGCCACACTACGCCGTCAACCGTGCCATTGTGATTGGTGCGGGTATTGCTGGCTGTGCTGCAGCAGAACGTTTTGCGGCACGGGGCTGGCAGATTGATGTGATTGAGCAAGAGGCCGAGATTGCACAACATGCTTCGGGCAATCATGCCGGTGTGGTGATGCCGACTTTATCTCTGGATGATAATTTGTTGGCGCGATTTTCGCGGGCAGGGTTTTTTTACACCTTGCGCCGTTGGCAAGTATTAACTGACGCTGGACAGGTTCTTCCCTTTCAACGCTGTGGTGTATTGCAAGTGGGGCGGGACGCGGCACACATTGAATTGCAACAGGCCATTATCGAAAAAGGGTTTTATCCACCGGCATTGGTCAGTTGGTTGAATGCTGATGAGGCCAGCGAACGCCTAGGGGTGAAACTTGCGCGCGGTGGCTGGTGGTTTCCTGATGGCGCGTGGGTGCAGCCACCTGCTTATTGTCGTGCTTTGTTGACCAGCCAACCGCAACGGATTCAGTTACATCTGCAACGACAAGTAAAACGATTGGCACAATTAGCCGATGGACAATGGCAAATCTTCGATGCCCACGATCATCTTATTGCAACTGCGCCAGTGGTGATTTTCGCTAATGCCACGGCTGCACGGGATTTAGCGCCTTGTGCGGGGTTGCCGTTAGCCGAAAATCGCCGTTTTGTCAGTTTGTTGAAAACAACCGTTGCGCCAAAAACAGCAGCTATTTTATGTGGAGATGGCTATTTAACGCCCAATGTGGCGGGTTATGCTGTGTTGGGGGCGAGCGAGGTTGGAATAGAGCAAACATCTGATCGACACCATCAACAGAATTTACATAAATTAACGCAATTACTCCCCGATGCCGATTTGCCGGCCATCACTGAGTTAAACGGTCGCTATTGCCAACGGCCGACATCACCAGACCGCTTGCCATTGATTGGCGCCTTGGCTTCCACTCAACAAAATCTGCAACGGCCACCAGAACGGATTCAACGCACGACTGGTTTGTTTTGTGCTTTAGGATTTGGGGCGCGTGGTTTGACTTGGGCCAGTTTGGCCGGTGATATTCTGGCCAGCCAGATTCAAGGGGAGCCGATGCCGGTGGAACAAAGCCTGTTACATGCTGTCGATCCAATGCGTTTTGCAATGCGGGCGGCGCGCCGTGGTGAACATAGTAAAAAGGACTAATTCTCTACAGACGTAAAAAAACCGCTAGACAAGGGTGCTAGCGGTATCGGGCAGGTGTGTTGATGGGTTAATCTGGCAATTTTTCTTGCAAAATGGCCATGCTAACAGGCTTGGTAATGATGTCGTTAAAACCGATTTCACGCAGCCGCGCATGGTCAGATTCAAAAGCATGTGCGGTGTAGGCAACAACGTGCAAATGTTGTAAAGCAGGGTCTTGCCGAATCCGGCGGCAGACTTCCTCGCCATCAATGCCCGGCATACTGATATCGAGTAAAACATGGTCATAGGCTTTGGCATGTAGCTTATCCAGCCCTATAAAACCATCCTCGGCTTCATCGACATTCCATCCACGCTTACGTAGCATGACGCTGGCCAGTTTTCGATTCACCGCATTGTCATCAATCACTAACACCTGCTTCATTATTCGCCTTCATAGGTAAATTTCGCATTTTCCTGCGAGAGAGTAAAGGTTTTTGCGTCTTCTGTCGAATCTGCATCACTCTACCCTCTATGATGCTGTTGTTTTTTTACGCCGCACAACTTTCTTCTATGCGTTTTAGCACTTCTTCACGCCCAATCAACGCTAAAACAGCATCCACCGAAGGGGTTTGTGTGCTGCCACAAACCGCGACTCGCAACGGCATCCCAAGCTGCCCCATTTTAATGCCTTGTTCGGCGCAGAATGGTTTAAACAGCGCGTGAATACTCTCGCTATTCCATTCAGTCAGTGTGGCTAGGGTTTGACCAAATGCCAAAATACGGGCGCGGGCGGCATCATCAAAGTGTTTCGCCACTTCCTCGGCCGTTGGTTGGCGGCGTTGGTAGAAGTAGTCACATTGCTGTGCCAATTCATTCAAATCGCGGGCGCGCTCTTTCACCAAAGCCACGACCGTAGCAAGATCGGGTGCGGCTGTATTCAAACCCCGCTCGCTTAACTGTGGCGCAATCAACTGCGCTAACCGACTATTATCGGCAGCTTTCATGTGTTGTTGATTCACCCACAAGAATTTTTCGCGATCAAAGCGGCTTGGGCTCGGGCTGACGGCTTCTAAACTGAACCATTCAACGAATTGTGTCATGTTGAAAAATTCGTCATCACCATGTCCCCAACCGAGGCGGGCCAAATAGTTTAGCAACGCTTCTGGCAAGATCCCTTGAGCAGCATAGTCCACTACACTGACAGCATCACGGCGTTTGGACATTTTTTGTCCATCTGCATTCAGAATCATCGGTAGGTGGGCATAGTGCGGTAAGGGGGCACCAAGCGCTTGCAAAATATTGATTTGCCGTGGCGTGTTGTTGACATGGTCATCACCCCGAATCACATGGGTGATATTCATATCCCAATCGTCAACCACTACGCAGAAATTATATGTTGGGCTGCCGTCTGGACGAGCGATAATCAAGTCGTCTAATTCACTGTTGGCAATTTCAATTCGCCCTTTGACCAGATCATCCCACGCGACCACACCCTCTAATGGCGTTTTAAAACGCACCACGGGCTGTACGCCTTCAGGGACAGCGGGCAACGTCTTACCCGCTTCGGGCCGCCAGCGACGGTCGTAGCGTGGTTTTTCACCGCGCGCCTCTTGCTCGGCACGCAACGTTTCGAGTTCTTCTTTGGAGCAATAACAGTGATAGGCGTGGCCGCTGGCAAGTAATTGTTGAATCACTGCTTTGTAGCGGTCAAAACGCTGGGTTTGATAGAACGGGCCTTCGTCATAATCGAGCCCAACCCAGTGCATGCCATCCAAAATCGCTTGAACTGATTCGGGTGTGGAGCGTTCTAAGTCGGTGTCTTCAATCCGCAGCACAAAACTGCCGCCATGTTTACGAGCGTAAGCCCAAGAAAACAAGGCCGTACGAACACCACCAATATGCAAAAAACCGGTTGGACTAGGAGCAAAGCGAGTGCGAATCATCATCGTCAGTGCGAGCAGCAAGAAATAAAAGCACCGATTGTACGCTAAATCAGTGCTATTCGGGAAATTATTAGTAGAAAGAACAAAAAAGCCTAATTTGTTCAATTTGTTTTAAATTGCATTTGTTGTGAGGGTGGCGTCTTTACCCTGATTTGTGATTTGGCTTTGCTTGCGGTATTGTCTTTTCCTTGTACCTTTTTTCAGTTTCTTGTCATGCAGCGTGTTTGCTTTACGCAAATATTATGTAAAACCCCAAGAAAGCGAGCCATAAATGAAAATTTCTTATATGAAAATTAAAACCCAACTATTTTTGTTAGCGGGTTTATTGCTATGTTTTATTTTATTAGTCGGGGTGGATAGCATCCGTGCCAGCGCCGACAGCGTTGCCGCCAGCCACCGCAACCATCGTGAAAACGTACTCCCCATCGCCTCCCTCGGCATCGTCACGGACAATTTGCAGTCTTATCGTTCGACTGTTCTGTTGATGATTATCAATGATAACCCCCAGATGTCGGCTGTATTACACCAACGCTTTACCGGTTTGGCCGAATCGATGGATAAAAGTTGGGATGAGTTTTTCCAAAATGCCAACCTTGATGCCCATCCCGAACAGAAACAGCTGGCAGAAAAAACTCGTGCTCTGTCGCTTGCATACCGAAAAACGGTTGCGGAAGATTTTTATCCCTTGATTCGTGAGGGAAAAACCATGGCAGCAGAGTCGGTGCGGCGCAATAAAACGGTGATTATTTTTGATGAGGCCATACAAAATATTCGCCAGTTGACTGAAATGAAAACAAAAGCGGCAGAAGAAAATAATCTTTCACGACAACAAGAAGCGCAAAATGACTTGATTATTTCTATTGCCGTTTTAGTTGTCAGTATATTGATTGGGGTTGTCTTATCGGTATTGATTACTCGCAGCATTTCCCTGCCATTAGCCAGTGCTGTAGCTGTCGCGAAAGAAATTGCTGCACGTAATTTGACCATGAGTGTCCCGCGTGGCGGAAACAATGAGGTGGGCCAATTACTACATGCGCTAGCTGACATGAAAGAAGCATTACAACAAGTGTTGGGCGAGGTGCGTAACGGCAGTGAGCATGTAGCACAAGCTTCGCTGCAATTAAAAGAAAGTGCTGCCCAAATCAGTTATGCCACACAAAATCAAAGTGAGGCTGCTAGCACGGCAGCGGCGGCAGTAGAACAACTCACCGTCAGCATTGATCAGGTGAATGAACGCGCCGATGGCACACGCACTGCGGCGGAAAACTCACGCCAACAGTCCACCCAAAGCAGTGATGTGATTCGCATGGCGGCAGACAGCGTGCAAGATATTGCTGACACCATGCAAGAGTCGGTACATCTGGCACAAGAGCTGGCGCAGAGCTCAGAAAAAATTGATGTGATTGTGAATGTGATTCGCGACATCGCCGATCAAACCAATCTATTGGCTTTGAATGCAGCAATTGAAGCGGCACGAGCCGGTGAACAAGGGCGGGGTTTTGCTGTGGTTGCCGATGAGGTACGCAAATTGGCGGAGCGTACCGCCACTTCAACTGCAGAGATCGGTAAAGTGATTGATAGCATTCGCGGCGGTATTGATACCATGGTGGACAATATGCGTAACAGTGAGCGCAAAGTGACCAGCGGTGTGCAGATGGCACAGCAAGCGCGACAGGCGATTGATGAGATTACCCACAATGTCGGCAATGTGTTAGATCTGGTGGCCGGCATTTCTCAGGCCTTGCGTGAGCAAAGTTCTGCTAGCCAATTGGTGGCGAAAAATGTTGAGCAAATTGCCCAAATGTCAGAAGAAAATAGCGCAGCGGTGATGCAGGCAGCGCAGGCAACGGTGGATTTACAACAGTTGGCAAAACAGCTGAATCAAAACGTGGCCAGCTTCCATCTTTAATTATGGCTTTAGGCTATTGCTTTTTTCCACATGAAAACGGTATTGTTTGCGCTTTACCAAACAATTGCTTGGTCAAGGTGCTGCTAATGGGGATCAACACGAAATTGGCTCCGCTTACAACAGGTTTTTAAGTTCCAGTCATTTCGTTGTGTCGAACTTGGCTGGTTAGGTTTTTAATTTGTGGGTGCAGTGGCTTCGGTAAGGATCGCATGGCGGCAAAGCTGCGAAAGTGTGGTGTTTGCTGCTAACAAGTTACTGCACCGGAAAAATAACTCGCTGGCGCTCGTCATTTTCCGGTGAGCAATGCGTTAGCGGCTTTCGGGTTGTTGTGGCTGTATAGGTTTTCTTTTCTGGCATTGCTCGCGTTTCGTTTTCTACTGGCAGGGGTTTTTTGCAGACTCAAAGGAACCCGCAGCAGGTCGGCAGTTTACTTTTTCGTGCTGCCGTTGGTTTTGTGGTTGTAGTTATTTTGGCGGTGCGGAGGTCTCTAACCAGTCGCATCACGTCGCCGCCGTATGCTCTGGCGTTATAAATTAAAAATTTAGTCATGGAGTAAATTATGGACATAATCAAGTTTGAGATTTTAGAAGAAAATGACGAGGTGGTTAAAGTAGAAGCCAACCAAGTCCATGTAAGAAAAAAAAACGGCGAATATGTAATTTATACCTTAAAACTTGATGAAGCAGATCAGTTTGTAGACTTTAATGTTTTTGCCATAACTAAAGGTTTTGGATCTATTGAACTTATGAAAGATGCTGATTTGAATGACCTATCAGAGCTATGGGGAAGTTCAGATGAATAAGGTCACCAAAAAAGAATCAACAGATATCGCGCCTGATTCTAAAGTTACTGGTTCTGTTATTTATAGAGTGGCTTCACCTGAAGATAGAAAAAAGCTCAGAGAGATTGCAAAGAAAAAGGCAAAGGAAATGGGCTTGATAATTAACATAATTGAGAAATAGCATGAGTGAAAAGGATTTAATTATTCGTGTTTCTGGTCCTAATGCTTTAGCAGAGGAGTTTCTAAAGCAAGTTCAAGAAGAAGCTCAGACTCTATGTCTATTGCCAAGGAGTCAATCAATTCGAGCCGTACCAGATAAAGTAAGAAAAGAAGACGTTAAAAATAAAAAAGCTAAAGATCTGAAAATATCTGTTATTGGTGATGAGAGCACTGTTGAAAAATTTATAGAGGTTTTAATCAAAAGTGTTTCAGAAGAAACGAACCTTCCAAAACCATCGCTAAATATAAAGCTGGAGTCAAGTGAAAATGGTAGCTAGACCTAGTGAACATAGAAAAGCAATAACATTAGCAAAAATCCGAGAAAGTTATAGATGCGAGCTATGTTCATCCGAACTGAATATTCATGGACATCATATTTCAGACTATAGCTTTGGTGGTGAAGCAACTCCCGAAAACATACTCGTAGTATGTAAGGTTTGCCATGATAAAGTTCATGCTGGAGAGATCACTGTATACACCTACGATTATCGTAAGTAATTTATAAAAAGGCCATTAAGTCGGATTCGCAACAGTTTGCTGAGTTTCGCTTCTCTCCACATTTTAGCAAACTATTACTCACCGCTTATGGCAGTGTTAGAGCCTTTGTTTTTTTGAAAGTGGGATGTTTTGGATTTAACCGGAAAGTCTGCTGTTCGGGGTCTTGTTAAAGCAGTGGTTCCGGTTGTTTTGTTGCAGTTTTCTGGTCTTTCGCTGTTTTTTAGTTTCACCACAGCGGCCAGTTTTCGTTTTCTACTGGCAGGGGTTTCTTGCAGGCTCAAAGGAACCCGCAGCAGGTCGGCAGTTTACTTTTCTGTGCTGCCGTTGGTTTTGTGGTTTTAGTTGTCTTGGCGGTACGCTGGTCTCTAACCAGTCGCATCACGTCGCCGCAAGCGGCTGGACGGCCACTGCGTGGCCACCCGTGTGCTTTGGCGTTAGCTGTAATGGAATAGATGGTATGGTTCAACAACAGTATTGGATAGAGATGTACCAGCTTAAAACCCATATTGGGCTTATTGAATTGCTGCTGGAGAAAGCAGAAGGCATTGATCGGGCTTTAAAAATAGCTCTTGCGATTGCATCTAGCTCATCGATTGGAGCATGGGTCATATGGACGCATCTTTCATGGGTTTGGGCCTCGATAATTGCATTCTCACAAGTCATTTCAGCGATCAATCCATACCTGCCATATAGAAGCAGAATAAAAGCGTACACATCTCTTCTGCACGAGCTCGAAGAATTAATGATTCAGGCCGAATTTAAGTGGCACGCAATTGCTGAGGGTGAAATGACAGCAACGGATATAAATAAATCACGCTTCGAGATAAGAGCAGCAAAACAAAAGTCGTTAAAAAAGCATATCCAAACAACTATTCCGGCAAATGCAAAGCTTCAAGAAAAAGCGGAGCGCTCAGCCAATGAATATCTAAGCAATTTCTACCCAGCATAGGAGGCAGTATGTCAAACGATAAAAGTAGACCATCTTCGAATCACCATCGCGCTCAACCACTAACAGAAGAAAAGGGGTTACAACCGGCCAAAAATCCGCCGCCAATGCCACAAGTGAAACCGCCAAAACCAGAGAAGGGTGGCAGCTAACAATCGCAGGCACGGCGACGGTTTTTCCGTCGCGGCTTCCCTTCACTACAAAACCGCGCGTGCTGCGGGCGTTAGAGCCTCTGTTTTTTTGAAAGTGGGATGCTTTGGGTTTAACCGGATAGATTGCTGTTCGTGGCGTTGTTGGAGCGGTGGTTCCGGTCGTTTTGTTCCAGCTCTCCGGTTTTTCGCTGTTTTTGGGTTTCACCACAGCGGCCAGTTTCCGTTTTCTACTGGCAGGGGTTTTCTTCAGGGCGGTATCGGCCAATGATCTGTCCGAACGAGCAATGCAGCTTCAGGTGATGAGATTACCCACAATGTCGGCAATAGTTAGACCTAGTAGCCGGCATTTCTCAGACTTTGCGTGAGCAAAGTTCTGCTAGCCAATTGGTGGCGAAAAATGTTGAGCAAATTGCCCAAATGTCAGAAGAAAATAGCGCAGCGGTGATGCAGGCAGCGCAGGCAACGGTGGATCTACAACAGTTGGCAAAACAGCTGAATCAAAACGTGGCCAGCTTCCATCTTTAATTATGTGCTTTAGGCTATTGCTTTTTTCCACATGAAAACGGTATTGTTCGCGCTGTACCAAGCAACTGCTTGGTCAAGGTGCTGCTAATGGGGATTAACACGAGATAATCTAATACCCCAAAAATATAACAAGCCAATAACAAAGCACCTTTGTCCGTTTTTATGGAGGAGAGTTTCATGAGCGAAAGCTACCAAGCGTTTCATCGCCGGTCGATTGAACAGGCCGAATCATTCTGGGCTGAACAAGCCAATTTGATCGACTGGCACACCCCGTATCAAAACACCTTGGACTACAGTAACCCCCCATTCCGTGATTGGTTTGTTGGGGGCGAAACCAATCTGTGTCATAACGCAGTTGATCGCCATTTGGCCAACCGTGCCGACCAAAACGCCTTAATTTATATTTCGACAGAAACCGGCGTTGAAAAAAACTACACCTTCCGCGAGCTGCACGAAGAAGTTTGCCGCACGGCAGCGATTTTGCAGACTTTAGGTGTGGGCAAAGGCGACCGCGTGCTGATTTATATGCCGATGGTGCCAGAAGCCATTTTTGCCATGTTGGCAACCGTGCGTTTAGGGGCCATTCATTCGGTGGTCTTCGGCGGGTTTGCCTCGCATAGCTTGGCGACACGGATTGATGATGCTCAGCCTAAAGTGGTGATTTCAACTGACGCGGGTATGCGTGGCGGTAAGGTGGTGCCTTACAAGCCACTGTTAGACAAAGCCTTAGAGCTGGCAGAACACAAGCCCGACCGTGTGTTATTGGTCAATCGTGGTCTTGATCCTGAAATGGACATTGTGCAAATGCGCGATGTTGACTACGCCACGTTGCGCGCCAAACACATGGATGCGCGTCCAGCCTGTGAATGGGTAGAGTCTAACCACCCAAGTTATATCCTCTATACCTCCGGCACCACCGGCAAGCCGAAGGGTGTGCAACGGGATACCGGCGGTTATGCGGTGGCGTTGGCTGCCTCGATGCGTCATATCTACTGTGGCAATCCGGGTGAAACCTTCTTCTCGACGTCGGATATTGGCTGGGTGGTGGGCCATTCTTACATCGTTTATGGCCCACTCATTGCCGGTATGGCAACGGTGGTCTACGAAGGCTTGCCGATTCGTCCTGATCCGGGCATCTGGTGGCAAATCGTTGAGAAATACAAAGTCAGTGTGATGTTCACGGCACCGACGGCATTGCGCGTCTTGAAAAAACAAGACCCTGCCTATCTGAAGAAATATGACTGTTCAACCTTGCGCGGCCTCTATCTGGCTGGCGAGCCGTTGGATGAGCCAACCTCGACGTGGATTACCAGTGAACTCGGCGTACCGGTGTACGACAACTATTGGCAGACCGAAACCGGCTGGCCGATTCTGACCGCTGTACCGGGGGTGGAAAAAACACCGCTTAAGAGCGGTAGCCCAAGCTTCCCTGCCTATGGTTATAACGTCAAAATTCTGAACGAAGGCACAGGTGAAGAAGTCGGTGCGGGCGAAAAAGGTGTGGTGGTGATTATGCCGCCAATGCCCCCCGGCAACCTGAGTACCATTTGGGGACAAGATCAACGGTTTGTGGATACTTACTTCTCTTCTTTCAACAATGTGCTGGCCTATTCCACCTCTGATTGGGGGATTAAAGACGAAGACGGCTATTACTTCATCCTCGGCCGTACCGATGATGTGATTAACGTTGCTGGCCATCGCCTTGGTACTCGCGAGATTGAAGAGGCGGTTTCTGGTCACAGTGCCATTGCGGAAGTGGCCGTGGTTGGGGTGCAAGATGCGTTGAAGGGACAAGTGCCTGTTGCCTTTGCTGTGGTCAAAAATCCGGCGGATTTGGATGACCCAGTCCGTCGTGCGGAATTGGCAAAAGAAGTGATTAGCAAAGTCGGCAGTGAACTGGGGGCGATTGCCAACCCAGCACAAGTGCACTTTGTTAGCCAGTTGCCAAAAACCCGTTCTGGCAAGGTATTGCGCCGTTCGATTCAAGCGATTGCCGAAGGTCGCGATCCAGGTGATTTGACCACTTTGGACGATATGACCGGCATTGAGCAAATTCGCCAAGCCATCGTGAAATAAAACTTTCCACAAAAATTAGTCATTTAACATTGCAAGCGTTCGTCTATTAAATAGGCGAACGCTTGTTTTTTTGCGTTAGAATCGCGCCGCACCACTTCGAAATGGCTGGCAACCCTAACTGCCCTACCCGTGGTGAGTCCGTCCGGTAACGGCGGCGCTGTACTTGGAAGGGTTCCAGATACAGTCGGGAATGTGAAGCCTGTCCATCACACAGCCATGTTGCTGTGTTAGACACAGGAAAAGGACTGTGTGCTAGCTGGCGCACTTTCTTGAGAGCAGTTTGCATGTCTTCTTTCCGTATTGCACCCAGTTTGTTGTCTGCCAATTTCGCCTGTTTGGGGCAAGAAGTGGAGACCGTGATTGCGGCAGGTGCCGATCTGATCCACTTCGATGTGATGGACAACCACTACGTCCCTAATTTAACCGTGGGGCCGCTTGTGTGTGAGGCGATTAAACCTCATTGTGGGCAGACCCCGATTGATGTGCATTTGATGGTAGAGCCGGTGGATGCCTTGGCTGCCCAATTTGCTAAAGCCGGGGCAGGGTTAATCACCTTCCATCCGGAAGCGTCGGCGCATATCGACCGCACTTTGTCGTTAATTCGCGATCACGGCTGTCGTGCTGGCTTGGTCTTCAACCCTGCTACGCCATTACATTACCTCGACTATGTGATGGATAAACTTGATATGGTGTTGTTGATGTCGGTGAATCCGGGGTTTGGTGGCCAAAGCTTCATTCCTTCCACTTTGGGTAAGTTGCGCCAAGTCCGCGCTCGCTTAGACGCCTATTATCAGGAAACTGGCCGCCAAATTTGGTTAGAAGTCGATGGTGGTGTGAAGATTGACAATATCGCCGAGATTGCCGCTGCTGGCGCAGATACCTTTGTTGCAGGTTCAGCGATTTTTAACACCCCCGACTATGCGGCCACTATCGCTGCTATGCGGGAACAGTTAGCGACGGTTGCCTGATGACCGCTGCCGTTTATATCATCACTGGTGCATCGCGTGGCTTGGGCGCGGCCTTATTCACTGCCCTTGCCGCGTCTGAACGGCAATTGGTCGGCATTGCTCGTGAGGGGTTGCCGGCAGAGCTCGTACAACAGGCCCAGCAAAAAGGGGCAATCACCGAGCAGATCGCAGCGGATTTAAGCACTGCCAGTGGGGTTCAAACGGTGGCAGCAGCCTTGCATGAATTGGCCATCAAACCTCGTACACGCTGTTATCTGATACACAATGCTGGCACCCTTGATCCGATGGCGTTTGCCGGACAGTGGCAAGACCCCACTTGGGTGGCGCGTTCCATCGCGCTGAATGTCAGTGCGCCGATGCAGCTGACCGATGCTTTTTTGCGTGCAACAGTCGGTATTCCCGACCGGCGGCTATTGTTTATCAGCTCTGGTGCAGCACATCATCCCTATCCGGGTTGGAGTGTCTATGGCGCAAGCAAAGCCGCACTCGACCAATTTGCCCGTACTGTCGCCCTTGAGCAAATCATGGTGCAAGAAGGGGCGCGGGTTTGTGCGTTGGCACCGGGGGTGATTGATACCGATATGCAAAAGCAAATTCGGGCGGCAGACAGTCAACAGTTTCCACAACGCGAACGATTTGTCAGCTTGAAACAAGAAGGGCGCTTACAAAGCCCTGCTGAAGCTGCCCAGCGTGTTGCTGCGTGGCTACACCATGCGGCTTTTGGTGAAACGGCGGTGTTAGATTTGCGCGATATTATGTTATCGACCGCTTCCGCGTTGGAATAGAAAAGGATGATCATGAGCCCGATGCCAATTCAGGCAATTGCCTTTGATTTAGACGGTACGCTGGTCGATAGCTTGCCCGATTTAACCATTGCTGCAAATGCGGTGCGCCAACACTTTGAATTAGCGGCACTGCCCGAGGCCGTTATCCGCCGCTTTGTCGGCGATGGTGCGGCGATGTTGGTGGCGAGAACATTGGCAGGCGATAGTCAGGCAACACCTTACGATCATCCGCAGCACGCGTTGGCGATGACGGTGTTTGCCGAAGCTTATCTCGCCTGTGTCAGTGCTCACACCGAACTTTACCCGGGGGTATTGGCTGCATTGCAGGCTTTACACGCCAAGGGTTTACCCCTAGCCGTGATTACCAATAAGCCTTTGCAATTTACCGAACCACTATTGCAAGCGGTGGGGATTGCCACCTATTTTCAACAAGTTTGGGGCGGTGATAGCCTGACCGAAAAGAAACCCTCTCCCTCGCCATTGCTGGCGTGTGCCGAAGGTTTTGGTCTTGACCCCGCTGCCATGCTGATGGTGGGGGACTCGAAAAACGATGTGCTGGCAGCTCGGGCCGCTGGTTGTCCTGTGGTGGCGGTGGACTATGGCTATGCGGCTGATGTCGATGCCCTCGCTGCCGATCAGGTCGTTTCTTCGTTAACTGAGTTGCTGGCGTTGTTGCCAGACTGAGCCCCCAACGGATTTTTTCACCCTATTTTGTGCTGTAAGGAGGAGCGTCGCCGCTGTGGTTATCTCGTGTGATAACACAGGACGACGCAAACATGCATGATTCGTAAGTTAATCAGCCGAGTATTGCGCTTGCCCCTTGCGGGTGAGCACAAGGCTCGGCCCAAAGTGATCCCGTTTGCCCAACATGGTATTCGGCGCGATCAAATGAGCTCACCAGCGCTAAAAGTCGTCGCTGCCTTACAACAAGCGGGTTTTCAGGCTTTTATCGTCGGCGGTGCGGTGCGAGATGCCTTATTGGGACTGACACCAAAAGATTTTGATGTCGCGACTAACGCCACACCAGAGCAGGTTCATCACCTTTTTCGCCGTTCGCGCATTATTGGCCGCCGGTTTCGGATTGTGCACGTTACGCTAGAACGGGAAGTGATTGAAGTCACGACTTTTCGTGGTGGGCAAGAATCGGTAACCGATGCCCAAGGGCGAATTTTGCACGACAATGTCTTCGGTTCGCAGGCAGAAGACGCCAGCCGCCGTGATTTCACCGCAAATGCGCTGTTCTTTAATCCCACTGACGAAACCATCATCGACTATCACCACGGCGTGCGTGATATTAAACAGCAAAAGCTGGTGATGATTGGTAACCCAACCCAACGCTATCGCGAAGACCCCGTGCGTTTATTGCGTGCAGTGCGGTTGTCGGCGAAGTTGGGTTTAGAAATTGATGACAATACCCGCAAGCCCATCGCTGAATTGGCGGGTTTATTGCGGAATGTGCCAGCGGCACGGCTATTTGATGAAATGCTGAAGATGATGTTTTCTGGCCATGCCTATGCCTGTATTCGGCGTTTGCGTAGCGAAGGCCTGCATCACGGTATTTTTCCGCTGCTGGATGCGATTGGCATTGATGATGAAGTGGGACATGAGTTCGTTCGTTTGGCATTAGAAAGCACCGACTCGCGGGTGCAACAAGATAAACCCGTCTCGGTTGGTTTCTTGCTGGCAGCTTTGCTGTGGCATCAAGTCCGTGTTCGTTGGCAGACGATTCAAGAGCAAGGTGAAAAATCCACACCGGCGCTGTTTTTGGCCATGAGCGATGTTGAAGCCGAACAAGATGAACAACTGGCGATTCCGCGCCGCTTTTCTGCCACCATGCGCGAAATTTGGGCCACACAACCGCGTTTTGAACAACGCAGCGGCCAACGTCCTTTCCGGCTATTAGAACATCCGCGTTTCCGCGCCGGCTATGATTTCTTAGTGTTGCGGGCCGAGGCTGGTGAAGTCGATGCTGAATTGGCGCAATGGTGGGAAACCTTCCAATTTGCCGATCCAGCCACACAGCAATCGATGTTGATTCGTGAAGAACGCCATCCACGCAAGCGGCCACGACAACGGCGGCGGCGTAAACCGAGTGCGGAGGCCTAATGGCAAAAGCGGCGATTGCTTTGGGCAGTAATCTCGATCAACCAGCACAGCAATTGACATTGGCAGTGGCGGCATTGGCTGAGTTGCCACAAACCGTCGTTGGGGGCGTATCTCGTTTTTATCGTACCGCCCCCGTTGGCTATGCCGACCAACCCGACTTTGTGAATGCGGCAGCATGGGTAGAGACACAGCTGTCTGCAGAGGCTTTGTTAGATGCCTTGCTCACCATAGAGCAACGCTTTGGCCGTGTGCGTACCTTTGCCAATGCGCCGAGGGTGCTCGATTTAGATTTGCTGTTGTATGACGATTCGGTTATGTTGACAGAAAAATTGACATTGCCGCACCCACGTATGCACGAGCGTCTGTTTGTGTTAATGCCATTGGCAGATATTGCTGCCGATTGGTGGATACCTTCACAACAACAAACGGTAGCGGCATGTTTGGCTAATTGTTTGCAATCGGCTGTAGGACAAGACATCACCCCGTTATAACTCTTTCGGCTGGGCGTTGTGCGCTTGCGCCCTGCGATGTCTTTTCATTCTGAGCAAGGAAACCACGAGCATCCGTTATGAACTATCGCTATATCGCCATTGAAGGCCCGCATGGTGCAGGGAAAACGGCTTTGGCACAAAAGCTGGCCGAGCGTTATCAAATGTCGCTGTTACTCGAGGACAGTCAACAAAATCCGTTTCTGACCGGCCTCTATCAAAACCGGCGGCACTATGCGTTGCCCTATCAGTTACACCTCTTATTACAGCGCGGTGTGTGTGCGAGCGAACTGACGGCACAGGTAGAAAGTGAGACGTTTATCCCACGGATTGCCGACTTTGCGTTTAATCGCGAGGTGTTTTTGCCTCAAGTGATGCTTGAAGAACCAGAATGGCTTCTGTATCGTGCGTTGCAGCAAAAGGTAATGCCGATGCATCCGGTGCCCGATTTAATGATTTATCTGCAAGCCTCTCCCGAGACATTGGCCAAGCGGATTGCACAACGGGCGCTGCCGCATGAACGGGATTTTCCTGATGGGTATTTAAAAGCCGTGGTGACGGCCTATAGCGAGTATTTTCATAGCTATGATGGCGCGGCACTGATGATCGTGAATACAGATAATATCGATTTTGTCGCCAATCCCGACGATTTCGAGTTGCTGCTGGCCCGTATCCAAGAGATGCGCGGGCCAAGAAGCTATTTCAACAAGAGCATTTGATAATGCTACGGTAAAACGGAGAGCGGATGAAAGTCACTGTACATAGCCTGGCAAAACAGGCGGCGGCAGGTGAAAAAATCGCGATGTTGACCTGTTACGATGCCAGCTTTGCCCAGCTGATGGACGAAGCTGGCGTGGACATGTTGTTAGTGGGCGATTCTCTCGGCATGGTGATCCAAGGACAAAACTCAACCTTGCCAGTCAGCCTTGATGACATGCTCTATCACACTCGTCTAGTGGCGCGTGGTGCGCAAAGGGCGATGGTGGTGGCAGATTTACCCTTTGGTGCCTATCAACAAAGCCCACAACAAGCTTTTGCTGCGTCGGCGGCATTGATGGCAGCCGGCGCGCAGATGGTCAAACTGGAAGGTGGGGCCTATATGGCGCCGACGGTGGCCTTCTTGGTGGAGCGTGGTATTCCTGTCTGTGCCCATATTGGCTTCACGCCACAATCGGTGAACACATTAGGGGTACGGGTGCAAGGCCGTGGTGAAGAAGGGGCGGAACGCCTCTTGCAAGATGCCCTCGCCTTACAAGCCGCCGGAGCAAGTCTGATTTTGATGGAAATGGTCCCTGCTGCCCTTGCCGAGCAAGTCACACAACAGCTGTCAGTGCCTACCATCGGCATTGGTGCTGGTGTTGGCTGCAGTGGTCAGGTGTTGGTGGTGTACGACATGCTTGGCATCTATCCGGGTAAAAAAGCGCGCTTTGTGCGTGATTTTATGGTGGATACAGGTGCGATTCCGGCCGCGATTGCTGCTTATGTGACGGCGGTGAAAGACGGTAGTTTTCCTGCTGCAGAACATAGTTTTTAAGCTGTGTGATGTGTTCAGTCGTTCTGAGTTTTCTGAAGATTTTTTCCAATGCATATTTTTCACACGATTGCTGAAGTCCGCGCTTGGCGGCGAGAGCAAGAGAGCGTGGCTTTTGTGCCCACAATGGGCAACTTACACGAAGGCCATTTGAAATTAGTCGCTGCGGCAAAACAGCGTGCGGCACGGGTGATTGTCAGTATTTTTGTCAATCGTCTGCAGTTTGGCCAAGGCGAAGATTTCAACAGCTATCCGCGTACGTTTGACGATGATTGTCAAAAGCTGATTACTGCGGGGGCAGATGCTTTGTTTTTCCCGAATGAGCAAGAGCTCTATCCACGGGTGAAACAAGATTTCAATGTCGAACCGCCGCATGTGCAAAATGAATTGTGTGGCGCTTTCCGCCCGGGCCATTTCCGTGGCGTGGCGACAGTGGTATGCAAGCTGTTTAACATTGTGCAACCTGATGCCGCTTGTTTTGGTAAGAAAGACTACCAACAGCTACATATCATCCGCGCCATGTGTGCTGACTTAAACATTCCAGTTGAGATTGTGGCGGTGGACACTGGACGGGCAGAAGATGGGCTGGCGCTGTCGTCGCGCAATGGTTACCTGACAGCAGAAGAGCGTGCCAAGGCCTCGCGGCTGTATCACAATTTGTGTGTGATTCGTGATGCTTTGTTGGCCGGTGAACATGACTATGCCTCGCTAGAGCAAACGGCAGTGGCCGATTTGGTCGCTCATGGCTGGCAGGTAGATTATGTCGAAATTCGCCAAGCGGATACTTTAGAAATTGCCCATGCGGGTGAAAAACGCTTGGTGATATTGGCTGCGGCGCGTCTTGGCAAGCCACGTTTAATTGATAATCTCGAAGTTTTTATTTAAGGAAGTCGCCTCCCATGCAACGCAGCATGTTGAAATCGAAATTACATCGCGTTACCACCACACATTCCGAATTGCACTATGTGGGGTCGTGCGCGATTGACGAAAATTTGTTAGAAGCCGCTGATATCCGTGAGTTTGAAGAAATTCAAATTTGGAATGTGACCAACGGTGAGCGTTTTGCGACTTACGCTATTAAAGCGGAGCGTGGATCTGGGATTATTTCGGTCAATGGCTCGGCATCACGCCGTGCCGCCGTGGGCGATATTTTGATTATCGCTAGCTTTGCTCAGTATGAAGAGGCTGAATTAGGCGATCACAAGCCCAAGTTGTTGTTTGTGAACGAAAAAAATCAGCAAGTGGCGCTTGAGGATGCTGTTGCCACACAGCGCGCTTAATTCGCTACTGAGTCTAAAAACTGCCGCGTTAAACATGCGGCAGTTTTTTTATGCCCTTTGAACTTTTCTCTAAGCTAATGAACTACTCCCGCTGACCGGCTAGCGCCGGTACAGCGTGAGTTTCGTGGTTCAGCACGGCGAAACGTCCACCGCTCCCCACCTCGGCCAGTTCCTGACCGGAGGCGCTACCTGTCAGCGCCCAAT
>NZ_BAAGTM010000024.1:0-19293 GCF_054781915.1 Aquaspirillum soli
CCGGAGTCGAGAATGCGACGCTGGTGTTCGCCGAGACGCAACGGCACGGTGATACGCCCATCGAGGGTATAGAGCGAGACGGTCTTGCCCTTGAGGGTGTAGGTGCGTTTGTCGAAGTGGACACTGGTGCGGTTGAAGCGGATGTCGGGGATGGGGGCATCCTTCCTGATGCGCCCGAGTTCTTTTTGTGCCTTATACGCCTTGCAGACCGAGAAGATGGCGTTGCAGCACATCTGGCTACCCAGCGGCGTCGCTTCGCGCAGCATCGTATAGGTGTGCTGGTGCAGACCGACGCGGTTGTAGAGACGGTGCTCGCGCACGATGGGAACAAGACGGTTGCACGCATCCGCGTAGGCCGTTCGCAGCGCGGCAAGCGATCTAGCCTGCGCCGCGCTCAATGCCAGCCGAATCGACGCCGTGTGCATCATCGCTCATCGCCTCTTGGTGACATGCTCGGAACGCTCAATGTAGCGGCGGATGGTTTCGGCGCTGATGCCACCGCGCCAATCATTACGTCGCACCGATACTTCGGGCGCCAGATCACATGGTAGGCCGTTTGATAGAAGTAATTACGTTTTGTGACAACATCGACCATACGTCACAGTTTATACCACATGGTGCGCTTCGTGCACCCGCAATTCCTCCCGCGATTGAAATCGCGGGTTTCCTTGCGGAGACTCTATGAAATGTGTTCACAATATTTTGCTGTTGGCAAAGTGCATCACCATCCCTGAACAAAGGAGTGCGCCATGACGCGTCCTTCGGTCCGCCGTTCTCCGCTGTGGTTAACCGGCATTTTTCTCTTGTTGTTGCTGGTGGGGCTTAGCCATCAGCTATGGCAGGCCCGACAAAATACCATTCAGGCGGCCGAGCAAATGACTCGCACCCTAACCGAATTGCTGGCACAACGGGTATCGGGCGACTTTGATCGTTTGGATGCTTTGCTGCGTTTTGCTGGAGGTGAGTTTGTACCACAACGGCTTAAGGCGTTATCACCCGAGGAACGATTGCTCGAAGGTGAACGGCTGGCCCGATTGATTGCGGATTTTTCTGGGGTGGCTGGGGCGTATGTCTTTGATGCCGAGGGACGTTTGTTATTGGCCTCCGATCCCGATACGCCGCCGTTTAGTATTGAAGATCGGCCCTATTTTCAACAGTTACGCGACGACCAACAATTTATCAGTGTTTTCTCCGACCCGATTCAAGCGCGCTCCACGGGTAAACCTGCCATTGTGCAAGCGCGGGCGATTCGGGATTTATCGGGGCGTTTTCTCGGTGTTGTGATGGGTTTTTATCATATAAAAACCTTAAATAAACTGATTTCACATTTTGATGTTGGTGCGCAAGGGGTCACTTTATTACGGCGTAGCGACAACTTTACCTTGATTGCGCGTTACCCTCGCTATAGTGAAAAAGACTTTGGCCAGCCTGTCCCCTCCCACAATCCGATTCGTCAACGGATTGAAGCTGGCGAACGGTGGGGCGGGCTACAATATGTGGCAACCACCGATGGCCTACCCCGTATTGGCAGTTTTCAAGTATTAGATCGCTCACCTTTCTTTGTCCAAGTCGCCTTTGCTGAGGAAGATTTTTTAGCCGCTTGGCAACAAAATGCGCTATTAACGTTAGGTTTATATGTTTTGCTTGCTGTGGGTATTTTGGCGGTGCAATGGCGGTTTGAACGGGCACGAACACGCGAACAGATTGCGACAGCAAGATGGCGAGTCGAACAAGAACGGGTGACCGAAAGCGAAGACCTGCTACGGCGAGTGATCGATGCGATGCCCCATGCGGTGATTGTCAAAGATGCCGCTGGTCGGTTTGTTATCACCAATCGCACCGTGGCCCGTCTTTATCACACCACACCCGAGGCGATGGTCGGTAAAGATGACGGCGACTTTAACCCCAACACAGAGCAAGTGGCGTTTTTCCGCCGTAATGTGCAAGAGATTATTGCCGGTGGGGTGCCGCAGGTTGTCCGCGAAGATGTCAGTGATGCGATTACCGGTGTCGTGCACCGTTTCCAATCGGTGAAAGTCCCTTTTGCTGGCCGCGATGGCAAGCCGAACGTGTTAATTGTGGCGACTGATATCACTGAGTTGGTCGATACCCAAGCCCGTTTACATGCCAGTGAGGAACGTTTGGCATATGCGATGGCGGCAACCGGCGAAGGGGTGTGGGATTGGTCGATTCCAGATGATAGAGCTGATCACAATGAACGCTGGGGACAGATTCTCGGTTTAGAGGATGTGCCACCTTCTCATCCTGTGTCGTTCTTTGTTGACCGCATCCATCCCGAGGATCGGCAACGGGTCATGGCAGCGGTGAAAGAGGCGCTGGAAACCGATTGTGATTATTTTTCTGAACACCGTGTGCAATGGCCAGATGGCCGTGTGTTGTGGGTGCAAGATCGCGGTCGGGTGGTGGTACGCGATGCAGAGGGGCGGCCGTTGCGGATGGTGGGGTCGATTCGTGATATTACGCAAAATAAACGCAATGAGCTGGCGCTGATTGAGGCAAAACAAGCGGCGGAAGCGGCCAATGTCGCGAAGAGCCGTTTTCTTGCCACCATGAGCCATGAAATCCGCACGCCCATGAATGGCATTCTTGGCATGGCACAGATGTTATTGATGGAAGGCATCAGCGATGCCGACCGACAAGATTACGCCCGCACCATTCTGAACTCCGGTGAAACACTGCTTGCCTTGCTCAATGACATTCTCGACTATTCCAAAGTTGAAGCCGGCAAATTGTCGCTAGAAATGACGGTCTTTGCCCCGAAACAGCTATTACATGAAACCCAAGCCTTGTTTGTGGAAAGTGCACGGGCGAAAGGCTTGCACCTTGTGACCACATGGCAAGGCGCAGCGGCGGCGTGTTACCGCAGCGACCCACACCGGTTACGACAGATGCTGAATAATCTGATTAACAATGCCATTAAATTTACCCTTGAGGGTGAAGTCTCTCTCCGTGGGCAAGAGGTGGTGGCTGATGATGGTACGCTGTGTCTCGAATTTACTGTGACAGATACTGGCATTGGCATTCCACTCGATAAACAAAATGTATTGTTCAAACCCTTTAGCCAAGTGGACGATTCCACCACCCGCCAATTTGGTGGCACTGGGCTAGGCCTGTCGATTGTGAAAAGCCTAGCGCGGGCGATGGGGGGCAATGTCGGTGTCGAGAGTACCCCAGGACAAGGCAGCCGTTTTTGGTTCCGCATTGCAGTGGAACGAGCCGCAGTGACTGAACTACAGCAACCATTCACACAAGCGAATATACCGGTGATGCGTTCGCACACTGGGCAGCGCCGTCGGGTGTTGGTGGTCGAAGACAACACCATCAACCAACGGGTGTTGCTGGCGTTGTTGGCTAAGCTCGGGGTTGAAACGGCACTGGCAGAAAATGGCCGTCAGGCTGTTGACATCATCACCCGTGGTGAAATGTTTGATGCCGTATTGATGGATTTGCAGATGCCAGACATGGACGGGCTAGAGGCCACACGCCATATTCGTGCTTGGGAACATGCCAATCACTGCGTCCCTTTGCCGATTATTGCCCTCACTGCAGATGCGTTTGCCGAAGACCGCCAGCGTTGTTTAGATGCGGGGATGAATGACCATTTGTCCAAGCCAATTCATCTGCATCATTTGCAAAAGACTTTGGCTCATTATTTTATCGAACTCGTAAACGCTTAGGTGGCTGGTGTTTTTTCTTGTTTGATGTTGGCTTTTCGCGTATAGTCCGCGCCTTTACGCAACCCTTGCCTTCCCGCAAACGCATGGCGGAAGGCTGTTATCCAAAAGGAGATCTCATGCGTCATTACGAAATCGTTTTCATCGTCCATCCGGACCAAAGCGAACAAGTACCTGCAATGGTTGAGCGTTACAAAGGCATGGTATTGGGTCGCGAAGGTGGCAAAATTCACCGTTTGGAAGACTGGGGCCGTCGTCAACTGGCTTACCCAATCCAGAAGCTGCACAAAGCTCACTATGTTCTGATGAACATCGAGTGCGACAAAGAAACATTGGAAGAAATCGAACACGCTTTCAAATTCAACGATGCCGTTCTGCGTCATCTGACCATCAAAATGGACGAGGCCGTGACTGAGCCTTCCCCAATGATGAAAGAAGAAAAAGCGAAAAACCTGCTCGACGCTAGCGCACCTGCTGCCGCTGCCGAAGAAGCACCACAGGCTTGATCTCTGACAATCAGGTTCGGATTTACGGCCAATTAGTGGACATGCCTGCGTTGCGTTACACCCCCGCAGGGATTCCCTTAGTCGAATGTGTTTTGCTGCATGAATCAGTGCAATCTGAAGCGGGCTTTTCGCGACAAGTCAACTGCCAAATCGACATGATTGCTGCAGGGGAAATCGCAGAAAAACTAGTCCGTTGCTCGGTGCCAGTCGCTTGTACTGTCCACGGCTTCCTAGCAGCAAAAAATCGCCGTAATCCGCGTCTGGTGCTGCATGTACAGCACATCGAACTCGATACAACGAATTGAATTTTAGAAGGTGAAAACAATGGCTCGCCAATTGTTCAAGCGTCGCAAATTTTGCCGCTTTACCGCTGAAGGTATCAAACAGGTCGATTACAAAGCAGTTGACCTGCTGAAAGATTTTATCGCTGAAAACGGCAAGATTATTCCTGCCCGTATCACCGGCACCAAAGCTCGCTATCAGCGTCAGCTGTCTACCGCTATCAAGCGCGCTCGTTTCTTGGCTCTGATGCCTTACACCGATCAGCACTAAGATTAGGAGCGAAGAATTATGCAAATCATTCTGCTGGAAAAAGTGGCCAACTTGGGTCAACTGGGCGATGTGGTTAAAGTTAAAGATGGTTACGCTCGTAACTTCTTGATCCCACAAGGTAAAGCAAAACGCGCTACCACCGCTAACTTAGAAGCTTTCGAAGCACGTCGTGCTGAATTGGAAGCCAAACAAGCTGCTATTTTGGCTGACGCACAAGCACGTGCTGAGAAGCTGAATGGCGCAGTGGTGACCATCGCTCAGAAAGCCGGTGTTGATGGCCGTCTGTTCGGTGCTGTGACCAACGCTGACATCGCTGAAGCTATTGCGGCTTCTGGCGTGGAAGTGAAGAAATCTGACGTGCGTTTGCCAAACGGCCCATTCAAGGCTATCGGTGAATACAACGTTGAAATCGCGCTGCATCACGACGTGATCGTCGAAATCAGCGTGACCGTGGTAGCTGAAGCTTAATTCAGTCTAGCCATCAAAAAAGCGCCACAGCTTGCTGTGGCGTTTTTTTTTAGCGTTGTCGGATGGCTTCGACCTGTCGCTGTTGGGCTTTGAAAGTATTGGCCAGTTCATTGGCCGCCAGCGCTGCCAGTTGCGGTGTGCCGCTGATACCAAACTCGACGTGCGGTGGGGTGTCGGCATCGCCAAAACTCGGCAAGCTAGAAAACCCCAGCGTGGGATAACGCGCAACAAAATCTTGCATCACATCAATCATATCGCCTTCGCGACTGTGTAAAACACGGAATAAAAATTCCACTTCTTTTTCTGTCGGAAAATGTGCGGCATATTGCGTATCCAATACCCATTCAATCATCGGCCATGCCATGCTGGGAAATCCCGGGACAAAGTGATGTTGTCCTACGCTAAACCCCGGCATTTGATTGACAGGATTGGGAATAAGCGTGGCATGGGCGGGGATATTGACCATGTTAATCCGGTGTGGATAGGCTTCGGCACCAAACCGTCCCTCAACAATAATTTTGCCTTCGGGGTGAATCGCTAACGGTTGTTGATGGGCTGCCGCCGCACATTGCCGTGTATGGTCGTCTGGGGTGGAGCCAATTCCGCCAAAGCTGAATAACACGGTATCGGCCTGACGATGGCGCGTGATGGCAGCCGTAATCGCCTCGGGGTTATCGCCAATATAGTCTGCCCATGCCAACTTAAGACCGCGTGCCGCTAGAATCCGAATCAAGGCCGTGAGGTGTTTATCTTGTCTTTTTCCCGACAAAATTTCATCGCCAATAATCATGGCGCCAAACTGTAACTGTGGCATGTCAATTCCTTACTGTGCGCGATTAGTGCTTGATGCGTTCAAAGACTTTTTGCACGGCTTGTGGCCGGCTTAAACCGTGTTGCATTTCTTTTTCAATCATACTTTCTACTTTTGCTTCATCGCCCTTGAAATGACGCACAATCTGTTTATATGGGTCACCGCCAGCATTATTGCCATGACCGTGAGGCGGGGTAGGTGGGGGACGTCGGCCTAATTCACCGGGTTCAAAATGACCGCCGGCAATCGGTGCTCGGGCGTTTTTTCGACCACTCCACCATGTCCAACCTCCCAACAAGCCGATAATAAATACTAGACCACCGACTAAAGCCAATAGCTCTTTCCAGCGGCTGGCACTGGCATTGCTACGGACTTCGGGACGGCTGCTGCTATTGCTGCTGGCGACGGCATCGGCTGGTGGCGGCGGCGTGGTGGCTTGATTGCCTACGGTGCTGACTTCGCCGGTGGCAACAGCGGCTTTTTCCGCCAATTCGGTGGCGGCTTCTTGACTGGCTGGGCCACCCTCGGCAGCCAGCGGCGCTCGCCATTGCACTTGTAAGGCTTTAAAGGCACTGTTTTCACTGCTGAGGTCGCGAGTGGCTTGTAATGCAGCAAAGGTAAATTGTGTCCGTGCGGTGCGGCCTAATACCGTCCCTGCTTTAAAGGCATGGCCTGCTTCGGGTGGTTCGTCCATATTCAGTGGTTGATAGCGGCCGAGGGTGCGATCATCATGTTCTAAGGTGATAATCCACTCACCAAATGGCGTGGCTTTGACTTCAACCACACGGCCATCACGTGCAACCCGCGCTGGAATGTCTTTTAACGTTGCAAACTCATACCCTGCCGCGCTATTCCACACCGGATCGCGGTCGAGTGGGCGCAGATAGCGCGCTTCGGGATGATGTTGGGCAGTAAAATCACCGATGGCCTCGTGCCATTTCAACATCGAGGCCGATAGCGCCGCATTTTTAATCAACACCAGCTCGGTTTTGCCCTGTGGTGGTACCACTTCAACAATCGGCTGTGCTGGGCCGCCCGTGACGGGTTCGAGTTGTACCCGAGCAAAACCGGCACCGCTGTTATGAGCGATGATGTGTGCCCCTTGTGGGCTGGTGGTGAGTTCAAGCGTGATCTCAGCCCAGCTGTAAGTGCTACACAGTGCCAAGGCAAACGCGATTAAAGGTTTCTTTGTCATAAGCAATCAACTGATAATTCTTTGAGAATAAAAGCAATATGTCATCATGACGATAGCGCAATAAGTCCTCCATTGTGCCACGGCTTTTGCACCATGTGCCGAAGTATGAAACAATCGGCCGCAAATATTTTCGCTTGCAAGGTTCACACATGCTGGATAGGGACGGCTACCGCCCCAACGTCGGTATCATCTTATGTAACGCCAAAAATCAGGTTTTTTGGGGCAAACGCGTGCGCGAACATTCTTGGCAATTTCCTCAAGGAGGCATTAAGCCAGGAGAAAGCCCCGAGGCGGCGATGTATCGCGAATTGATGGAAGAAGTGGGTTTAAGTCCACACCATGTCAAGATTTTGGGCCGGACACGAGATTGGTTACGCTACGATGTGCCGACACATTGGGTGCGCCGTGAGTGGCGCGGCAGTTATCGCGGTCAAAAACAAATTTGGTTTTTATTGCGTCTGGTCGGACGCGATTCGGATGTCTGTTTGCGCGCAACACACCACCCCGAATTTGATGCGTGGCGTTGGAACCAATATTGGGCGCCTCTCGATTCGGTGATTGAGTTTAAGCGCGGGGTGTATGAAATGGCGTTGACCGAACTGTCACGGCTCTTAAAAGGTCTTGAACCGCGCTATGCTTCGTCAATCGTTGGCGATCTCCCTCATCCTGAACAATGAAAAAGACCTGCCGCTGTTGAGGATGTGAACAAGGCAAGTGAACCCCCTCGTGATAGGTCAGTCTGGATAGACTGGCCTTTTGCATTTTCTGGCAAGAAAGTAGGTTTATGGCAGCTGCACAATATGATGAATCTTCGGTACGGGTGTTAAAAGGACTAGAACCGGTCAAAGAACGCCCCGGCATGTATACCCGCACCACAGATCCAACCCATATCTGTCAAGAAGTGATTGATAACGCGGCGGATGAGGCGCTGGGTGGTTTTGCTAAACGAATGACCGTGATGTTGCACCTCGATGGCTCGTTATCTGTCGAGGACGATGGGCGCGGTATTCCCGTTGGTTTACATCCAGAAGAACAGATTCCGGTGGTGGAGTTGGTGTTTACCCGCCTGCACGCTGGCGGCAAATTTAATAAAAAAGATGGTGGCGCGTATGCCTTCTCTGGGGGCTTGCATGGTGTGGGGGTTTCGGTCACCAATGCCCTATCCACTCGCTTAGAAGTGGAGGTCAAGCGCGAAGGCGGTGTCTATCGCTTGGTGTTTGCCGGCGGAGAGGTAATTGAACCGCTGCAACGGATTGGCGACTGTTCGGCAAAAACCAGCGGTACCAAAGTGCGTGTGTGGCCAGATGCCCGTTATTTTGAATCGGGACGCTATGCCCTTACCGAGTTAGAACGACTGTTACGAGCCAAAGCGGTATTGCTGCCGGGGGTCGAAGTGACGCTGGCACAAGAAAAGGCTGATGGCAGCATCGACCGTACCACTTGGCGTTATCCCAAAGGGCTCAGTAGCTATTTGCAAGAGCTGTGTGGAGAAAACGAACCGATTGCGACCCCTTTTGTCGGCGAAAACTATGTCACGGCGGGTGACGAGCAATTTGCCCAAGGGGAAGGGGCGGCATGGGCGGTGGCATGGTTTGAAGAAGGTGCTGGTGGCGAAAGCTATGTCAATCTGATTCCCACCGCCTCCGGCGGCACCCATGAGTCGGGATTACGCAGTGGGATTTTCGATGCCCTGCGTAGTTTTATTGACCACCACAATCTATTGCCGCGTGGGGTGAAACTACAGGCGGAAGACGTGTGGGGACGGGTGCGTTTTGTTTTGTCCGCACGTCTGCTTGATCCACAGTTCCAAGGGCAAACCAAAGAGAAGCTCAACAACCGTGATGCAGTGAAATTAGTCGCCAATATGGTGCGCGATCCGTTTGAAGTGTGGCTGAATCAGGCGGTAGAAGAAGGGAAAAAAATCGCTGAATTGGCGATTCGACAAGCACAAGCGCGCTTGCGCGCAGTTAAAAAAGTCGAAAAGAAAAAAGGCTCGGGCATTGCGGTGTTACCGGGGAAATTGACCGACTGCGAAAGTGAAGACATCAGCCGCAATGAATTATTTTTGGTGGAAGGTGATTCGGCCGGAGGATCAGCCAAATTAGCACGTGACAAAGAATATCAGGCCATCTTGCCGCTGCGTGGTAAGGTGATTAACACATGGGAAATGGAGCGCGAAGAACTGTTCCGCAATCAAGAAGTGCATGATATTGCAGTGGCGATTGGCGTTGACCCACATGGCCCACACGATGCAGTGGATTTAAGCGGTCTGCGTTACGGCAAAATTGCTATTTTGTCCGATGCCGATGTCGATGGCTCTCATATTCAAGTGTTGTTATTGTCCTTGTTCTATCGCCATTTCCCGCGCCTGATTGCCCAAGGTCATATTTATGTGGCGCAACCACCGCTGTTCCGCGTTGATGTACCCGCGCAAGGGAAAACGCGCCCTGCCCGTAAACTGTATGCCCTTGATGAGGCCGAGCTAAAACATATTCTCGACCGTTTACGCGGCGAAAAAATTAAAGAAGACAGTTGGTCGATTAGCCGCTTTAAGGGTTTGGGCGAAATGAACCCTGAACAATTGCGTGATACCACCATGCACCCCGATACCCGTCGTTTACTGCCGGTGCAAGTGATGCCGGAGGCGGTGGCTCAAACCAATGAGATGTTTACCTTGTTGATGGCCAAAGGCGAAGCGGCCAGCCGCCGGTCATGGATGGAACAACGCGGCCATGAAGTCGAAGCCGACATCTAAACCAGCATGGCTACACCCCGCCAGCTATTTTCTGTTGTGGGCGGGTGTGTTGCTGTGGGTGCAAGCGTTAGCGTTGTCTTGGTTGTTGCTGATGAGCGCAGGCTGGTTGTTATTAGCGTGTTGGTGTAGTTGGCCGGCGATGCGGATTGGCCTGCGGCGTTTGCTGCCCTTGGTGGTCGTGGCGTATGTGGCATTTGGCTGGACAGTGCCGGGGGATGCTGCGTGGCCAAGTCAATACGCCCCGTCTTGGGAAGGTCTACTTGTCGCCAGTCGTCATAGCGGCCAGCTGCTGTTGATGAGTGCCGTGGCGCGCTGTGTGTTGTGGTATCTGTCGCGGGATGAAGTGTTATTAGGCTTGCGAACTCTATTATGGCCACTGCGTGGTTGTCGCATTGAGGTCGATCGTTTGGCTTTGCAAGTGGCGTTGACCTTATACCAAGTGGATGAATTTCTCAGCCGCCAACCCTTGCGCTGGCAAGAGGTACAAGAGGCTTTGCGAAATTGGCAGCAACCGCTGCCGCATCTCCCTGTAATCACGTTACAATCGCGGCGTTTTGCCCTGCGCGATGGACTGGTTTTTTTGGTGTTTGGGCTGGTGGTGCTTGGTGGGTATCAAATTGGATAGAGAAAGAAGGTGAGCATGGCGCGAATTGCGCTAGGCGTGGAGTATGCCGGTAGTCTGTATCATGGCTGGCAAAGCCAACCAGACGGCAATACGGTGCAAGATCATTTGCAAACAGCCTTAAGTCAGATTGCCGGCGAAGCGATTGCGGTGATTGCTGCGGGTCGTACCGATACGGGTGTCCATGCCACTGGGCAGGTGGTGCATTTTGATACCGAGGTGGTGCGGCCTTTGTCCGCATGGGTGCGTGGGGTGAATCGCTTTTTGCCACCGGATATTGCTGTGCAATGGGCACATCCTGTCGCCGACCATTTTCATGCTCGTTTCTCGGCTTTTGCTCGGCGTTATCGTTATGTGTTGCTCAATCGACCTACGCGACCCGCCTTAGGACAAGGGCAACTGGGGTGGTTTCATGCGCCGTTAGACCTCGCTGCAATGCAGCAGGCGGCAGTGTATTTGCAGGGTGAGCATGATTTCTCTTGCTTTCGGGCGGCAGAATGTCAGGCGAAATCGCCGATTAAACACCTCACTCGTGCGGCCTTGTGGCAGCAAGACAATAAAATTATCTTTGAATTTCAAGCCAATGCTTTTCTCCATCACATGGTACGCAATATGGTGGGGGCGTTGGTGTATGTCGGCAAAGGTGCGCATCCGCCGTCATGGATGCAGCAGCTGTTAGCCGCCAAAGACCGCCGCTTTGCTCCGCCAACTTTTATGCCTGATGGTTTGGTATTAACTGCGGTTGGCTATCCAGCAGAATTTGCCTTGCCAGCGCCCTGTTTCTCTGAGGAATGATGATGTCGCTTACCCCCCTTCGTCCACGTGTTAAAGTCTGTGGCATCACCCGTCCTGAAGATGGTCAAGCCTGTGCCGCACTGGGTGCCGACGCCATTGGCTTGGTGTTTTATCCGCCTAGCCCGCGTGCGGTGACGGTGGCACAGGCACAGGCAGTGGTGGCGGCATTGCCGCCGTTTGTGACGGTGGTGGCGCTGTTTGTCGATCCCACTGTCGAAGAGGTCAATCACGTCCTAGAGGCCGTGCCGATTGATGTTCTACAGTTTCATGGTGATGAATCCGCTGCCTTTTGTCGTCAATTCCATCACCCCTACCTCAAGGCAGTACGCGTTCAGGCGGGGCTGAATCTGCTACACTACGCCTCCTTATACCCCGATGCCCGTGCTTTATTAACCGATGCCTACCAACCTGGTGTGCCGGGGGGAACGGGACATCGCTTTGATTGGTCTTTACTTCCTGAATCGTTGCCGTTGCCGTTGATTCTGTCCGGTGGCCTCGATCCAGACAATATCGCCTTAGCAGTGGCGCAGGTGAAACCTGCTGCTGTGGATGTCTCCAGTGGTGTGGAAGCAGCCAAGGGCATTAAGGATGCTGCCAAAGTGGCGGCTTTTATCGCAGGAGCATGTTATGCACCCTTATGATTTGCCGGACGAACGTGGCCATTTTGGCCGTTACGGCGGCGTGTTTGTTGCCGAAACCTTGATGACGGCATTAGAAGAATTAAAAACCGAATACGCCAAAGCAAAAGCCGACCCCGCTTTTATGGCCGAATTTCACCATGAGCTGGCGCATTATGTCGGTCGTCCTAGCCCGATTTATCATGCCCAGCGCTGGTCTGCTGCCTTGGGTGGTGCACAAATCTACCTCAAGCGTGAAGACTTAAATCACACTGGTGCCCATAAAATTAACAATGCCATTGGTCAGGCACTGTTGGCGCGCCGGATGGGTAAAAAACGGGTGATTGCTGAGACTGGCGCCGGTCAACACGGCGTGGCAACGGCTACCGTGGCCGCCCGTTATGGAATGGAATGTATCGTGTATATGGGGGCAGAAGATGTGCAGCGCCAAGCGCCCAACGTCTTCCGCATGAAACTGCTTGGTGCCACAGTGGTACCGGTGGAATCGGGCTCGCGCACTTTAAAAGACGCGCTGAACGAAGCCATGCGCGATTGGGTGACCAATGTGGATTCGACATTCTATATCTTAGGGACGGCGGCTGGCCCGCATCCTTACCCGATGATCGTGCGTGATTTTGTGTCGGTGATTGGCGAAGAATGCTTGACCCAAATGCCTGCCATGTTGGGACGACAACCGGATGCCGTGGTCGCTTGTGTGGGTGGTGGCTCCAACGCTATCGGCATTTTCTATCCTTACATTCCTCATCCGGATGTTCGCCTGATTGGGGTGGAAGCCGGTGGTGATGGCGTTGAAACGGGCCGCCATGCTGCCCCATTAAATGCAGGCCGACCAGGTGTCTTACATGGTGCACGGATGTATCTGATGCAGGATGAAAATGGTCAGATTGCCGAGACCCATTCGGTATCGGCTGGCCTCGATTATCCGGGTGTTGGCCCTGAGCATAGCTATTTGAAAGACATTGGCCGCGCTGAATATGTGGCAGTGACCGATAGCGAAGCCTTGGCTGCCTTCGATGATTTATGTCGGTTCGAAGGGATTATCCCCGCCTTAGAGTCTAGCCACGCTTTGGCCTATGCCAAAAAACTGGCCCCAACCTTGCCGGCCGATCAGGTTATTCTGGTCAATCTGTCGGGACGTGGTGATAAAGACATCAATACTGTGGCACGGATGCGGGGGTTGGAACTGTAATGGACAATCGTATTGATCGTTGTTTTGCTGGATTACAAGGGCGGAAGGCCCTGATCCCCTTCATCACTGCTGGTGACCCTGATGCGACACAAACGGTGCCGCTGATGCAGGCTTTAGTGGCCGGAGGTGCCGACATCATTGAATTGGGGATTCCGTTTTCCGATCCGATGGCCGATGGCCCAACCATTCAACGGGCCAGCGAACGCGCCTTACAGCGTGGCATGACCTTGAATAAGGTATTGGCGTTGGTGGCTGAGTTTCGTCAACATAACCAACACACGCCTGTGGTATTGATGGGTTATCTCAACCCATTAGAGGCGATGGGCTATGCTGAATTTGCCGCAGCGGCACAGGCAGCGGGGGTAGACGGGGTGTTGACCGTGGATTGTCCACCGGAAGAAGCCGATGAGCTGGCGCCTGCATTACAGGCACAAGGCTTGGCACCGGTGTTTTTAGTGGCACCAACAACCCCACTGGCACGCGTACAGGCCTTGGCAAAACATGCACAAGGTTATGTCTATTATGTGTCGTTAAAAGGGGTCACCGGCGCCGCAACGCTCGATCCACAAGCGGTGGCTCAGCGTGTTAATGAATTGAAAACCTTAATTCCACTCCCGATTGGGGTGGGATTTGGCATCCGCGACGCCGCCAGTGCGCGCGCGATTGGTGAGGCAGCCGACGCTGTGGTCATCGGTAGCCGTTTGGTCGAAGAAATCGAACGCTCTGGGGCGCAGGCTGCACACAATCTCACCGAATTTTTATCTGGTATCCGTGCAGCATTGGATGCCTAATTCGTAAAAAAACTTACTTAACAAACGCTCCCGCCCGCCTTCTCGCGGGCGGTTGTGTTGTGGAGGCTCCATGAGCTGGTTAAACAAGCTATTGCCACCGAAAATCAAGAAAGACAGTAAAACCAACAAGTCCGGTGTGCCGGAAGGGTTGTGGAGTAAATGTTCTGCCTGTGAAGCGGTGTTGTATCACACCGATTTGGAAAACAATCAACATGTTTGCCCCAAGTGCAACCATCACAATCCATTATCGGCACGCGCACGTTTAGAAGTGTTATTGGATGAAGAAGGCCGGCGTGAAATCGGTGCTGAAGTGGTGCCAATGGATATTTTGAAGTTTAAAGACAGCAAAAAATATCCTGACCGCTTAGTCGCAGCGAAAGAAGACACCGGCGAAGAAGATGCTTTGGTGGTGATGCAAGGCAGTATTCTGACCCATCCGATTGTGATTGCTGCATTTGAATTTCGTTTTATCGGTGGTTCGATGGGCTCGGTGGTGGGAGAGCGTTTTGTGCGCGGTGTCCAAGCTGCCGTTGAAGCCAATGCACCTTTTGTCTGTGTGTCTGCCTCTGGTGGTGCGCGGATGCAAGAAGGGTTAAATTCATTGATGCAGATGGCAAAAACCAGTGCTGCTTTGCACCTGTTATCAGAAAAACAACTGCCATTTATTTCGATTCTGACCGACCCGACAATGGGTGGTGTATCGGCCTCGTTTGCTTTCTTAGGTGATGTGGTATTGGCTGAGCCGGGGGCGTTAATTGGTTTTGCTGGCCCACGAGTGATTGAACAAACCGTACGCGAAACATTGCCAGAAGGGTTCCAACGCGCCGAGTTTCTATTGCAAAAAGGGGCGATTGATATGATTGTCGACCGCCGGCAAATGAAACAGCGATTGGCCGATTTGGTGACATTGTTGATGAAACAACCTGCAATTGCTTAAAAAACAGCTTATTCACAAGGGAAATAAGAGATGAGTCAAGTCTTTGAAAATGTCAGTGTTAATAAACTGGCCAATGTCTATTTTGATGGTAAATGTGTTAGCCATAGCCTGACTTTGGCTGATGGCACAAAAAAATCGGTTGGGGTTATTCTGCCGGCAAACTTAACATTTAATACCGCCGCCGCCGAAGTGATGGAACTGTTGCAGGGGCAATGCCGTGTGACCTTGGCGGGTGAAAGCGAAGCCCGCAGCTATCAGGGTGGTGAGTCTTTCTCTGTGCCAGCCAATAGCAGCTTCCAAATCGAAGTGACAGAAACTTTACATTACGTCTGCCACTTCGCCTAATTCGCTTAGGTGTTAGGCATGTGGGTGTAAGTTCAAACGCTCACATGCTGCCACAATCTCGGTGGCTTGTTGTGGCAAACTTAGGTGATGTTGGTGTGCCTGTTGTTGCAACCATTCTGCCGCCTGTTGACGTGTTAAATGATGACGTTCCATCAAAATCCCGACCGCTACGGCAATTAAATGTTGTTTTGTTGCGCCGGCGGCTTGTCCTGCTACCGTTGCAGCAGCAGCGCTGGTGGCCAGCGGTAAACGCTGATAGGTGCCAGAGACGGCAGTGACCAAATCTTGTGCCTCTACCGGTTTTACCAGATAGGCCACGATATTTTTATGTTGGCAACTGAGTGGCTGTGAATCATGGTCCCCCAACACTAAACAAGGGGTATCCGGATAATGCGCCAAGAACTGCACCAGCTCAACACCATTTCCATCTGGTAAATCTAAGTCAACAATCGCGAGTGCATATGGGGCGCGATTTTGTTCAATGCGTTGACGTGCATCGGCTAACGTCGGGCTGCGACTGACTTCATAGCCAGCCAATTCCAAAGCCGTGGCTAAACCAGCAGCGAGAACACGTTCATCTTCAACTAATAACAAGCGTAGGTTGGCAGCAGTCAAGGCAAGTCTCCAAACAAGGTCGATAGCATCCCCTTATTTCGTGAGCCAAACAGATGCTGTTATGCCGCTGAAACAAGGTGTGGCAGAGTATCACGCCATGTTTTTTCTTTCACTACCTCACCCAACACAATAATTGCTGGGCTGCCGTAGCCACCGGCTTCAACATCAGCCGCTAGACGAGACAGTTCGCTGATTAAGATGCGTTGTTGTGGTGTGGAGGCGTGTTGAATGACCGCTGCTGGCATGGTTTCCGGCATACCCGCTTGTCGCCATTCTTGACATAACACATTGATATTTTGCATTCCCATATACACCACCAACGTAGTACCACCCGCAACCAATGCCGGCCAGTTCGGTTGTGAACCGTCGCGGCGATGGCCGGTGATAAAAGTGACGCCTTGGGTGTGATCGCGATGGGTGAGTGGAATATCCGCCTGTGTTGCTGCGACCAAACCTGCGGTTAAACCATTGACCACCTGACAGGCAATACCATGTTCGGCTAAAAATGCGACTTCTTCCCCACCACGTCCAAAAAGCATGGGATCGCCTCCTTTAAGCCGCACGACGGTTTTTCCTTGGCGGGCATAACGTAGCATGAGCCGTTGGATAAAGGCTTGTGGTGTCGAACGACATCCCCCGCGTTTGCCAACGGGAATGATTTTGCACTGTGCTGGCGCGAACTGCAGAATATCAGGGTTCACTAAGTCATCGACCAACACGACTTCTGCTTGTTGTAAGCAACGCATGGCCTTGATGGTCAACAACTCCACATCCCCCGGCCCAGCCCCAACTAAAAATACCTTCGCCACGTCACACGCCCTCACACAAATTTCTCTAAGGCATAAGAATGTCAGTTTTAAGCGCAATAGAGAAATATCAATTGGTTATTTGTTCATGTTGAGCGGCAGGCTGTGTACCCAAAAGTTGATCTTGTTGAGTATTTAATTTGCATTTATACAAAAATTCATCTTTGTCAAGAAAAGAATTTTTGTTTTTTTGCTATTTCGGCCTGCTCCGATTTTATGCCATTGACGTGCAAAATCGCCGTTTTCGCCGAGTTAGCTCTCACTTGGCCCAAAAACGCATTCCATCAGCATCAAAATCAAAAAGTGCTGTCATATTTTTTTGCAAAAAAACCACACTTTTTAAAATACAATAACGCTATTTTTGATAAATCATTCGATTGACTTGCTGAATACACCGCAATTCATTTCTTGACGAAAATCAAATGCAACACTTCGTAGTGAAGAAAAACCCCGATTATTTACCTATCAAGCACATCATGCTAACTCTCACTTCCCTCACAAGTGTGAGGAAACTGTGAGGAAATTTTTTGGTTGGATCTTCAGTAACAATGAGCGTTATGCAAAAAACCCCATTGGGCTACCTATGTCACTGGCTACCCCATTTGGGTTTGCTGCGCTTTTTGATGAATTTTGGAGATCACCATGTTTGCCACTCGCCCGACTTCGTTGGCCTTTATCGATAGCAACCTGCCTGATATCAACACCCTCGTTGCCGGTTTGCCTGCCCATGTCGAATATCATGTTTTGCATCCTCAGTTGCCTGCCTTGCAACAGATGGTTGCGTTGTGTGCCGATCGTGTTGGTTTGGCTGCTTTGCATCTGATTTGTCACGGTGCGCCAGGTGAGTTGCATTTGGGTAATGACATCATCGACCTCACCACCCTGAAAGCCTCTCGCCCTTTGCTTTATGCGTTGTCTGATGCAATGGCAGAGGAAGGGGAGATTTTGCTGTATGGCTGTGAAGTCGCCGCAGGTGTTGCCGGACGGCAGTTTGTTGATACTTTGCGATCAATCACCGGCCTGAACATCGCCGCCGCAACGCATAAAGTCGGTCATGCCGATTTGGGTGGCAGTTGGGATTTGGACGTTGCGCCTGCGATGATGCAGTCGGGGTTGCAGGTGAGTGAGTGGCGGGGGGTGCTGCCCATTGTTAAGGTCAAGGCGTTTAGTACCGCTCCGACCAGTTTTGTCAACATCAATGGCACACTTTACTTTGCTGCCGATGATGGCACAAAAGGTTGTGCCAATTGATGTGGCCAATCATATAAACACGGGCGATACAGCTGCAACAATCACCATCAGTGGTAAATATGCCGATGAAACACCGCCTCCTGCACCCACACCAACCCCAACACCAGAACCGACTCCCGTACCAACGCCTGTCCCTGTTCCCACACCGACACCGGCTGGCACGTTTGACGGGGTGACGGTGAATGAAACCGTGCAGACAGACGGCACACGGGTGGTCAGTATTCCTGTGGTGACGGATGAGCGTGAAGACGACCCAACGACACCGCAACAAACCCACGCCGATATTCCAGTGGTGAAGAATGCAGCAGGTGAATCGATCTTGACCGTCAGCGTACCCACTGGCGTGGGCATGACGGTTGAAGGCAAAGCCGAGCCGCAGAGCAAGACCGATGCGTTGGCAGAATTGTTACGCCGGATTGAACAGAAGAACACCGGCAACAACAACCAGCAGGAAATGAAAGACAACGGCAACAGCTTCCTCAATCTATTGCAAAATGATGAAAAGCTGATCGTGAAATCCATCACGCCAACTGTACCAGCCAACACCAACCAAGCCCCTGCAGCCCCGATTATCATCAACGGCAGTGATAAAGCTGGCGATGGCAAACAAGCGGTGGTGATTGATGTCAGCCAACTGCCAAAAGGTACCGTGATTCAAGTTCACAACATCGACTTTATCGCCATTGTCGGTGAAGTGCGTGCGGTAGGGGGTAAAGGGCAAAACGTCGCGGTTGGCGATAATCTCAATCAGTTTATCGTCCTTGGTGCCGATGATGACACCATCTCCGGCGGTGGGGGTGTAGATACGGTGGGTTCCTTGGGCGGGAATGACATCATTAACGGTGACACAGGAGACGACATTGTCTATGGTGGTGCCGGTAATGACAGCCTCACCGGTGGCGTAGGTAACGACCGTCTTAACGGTGGCTTTGGCAACGACACCGCCATCCAAAGCGGTGCCCGTAGTGACTACACCATCAGCGTAGACGGTCACACCGTTGTGCTGACCCACAAAACCAGCGGCGAAATTGACCGCCTGCTGGATGTTGAACTGGTTAAATTCGACAGCGGCGACAACCTCACCATCCGCTATGGCGAAGTGTTTACCGCTGAATATGACCCTAACGTGCTCAACATGACCGCCAATCGTCAATTTACCGGTGGTGATGGTAACGAGATGGGTTATCTGCCGCTCGGGTTAGCACTGAATGTCGATGGTGGCAAAGGCCATGACGTGCTCAAACTCACCACCACACGGGCAGACTATGCCATGGAACGCAATGGCAATGCGCTTGAAATCACCCGTTACACCGATGGTGCGA
>NZ_BAAGTM010000025.1:0-17911 GCF_054781915.1 Aquaspirillum soli
TGTATTCTGTTAAAGATCGATCAAACAACTAAACGCTGTTTGCTGCTGCTGTGTTGCAGCGAGGAAGCGAACTATACCCACTCCACCAACCATCGTCAACACCTACACTCACAAAAACTTTAGAAAAGTAGATAAATTATTGTTTGTTAAGCCTCTTTATTTTTCAAAAAAGAGGCTTAACCCGTCAATTAGCTACGGTAGTCAGCATTGATCTTCACGTAATCATAAGAAAAATCACATGTCCATACGGTTGCATTGGCCTCACCACGGCCTAACACCACCCGAATAGTGATTTCTGCCTGTTTCATCACACGCTGGCCGTCTTCTTCTTGATAGGCAGGGTTGCGTCCACCATTCACAGCAACCAGCACATCATCCAAATATAAAGACAGCTTCTCAACATCGAGGTCTTCAATACCAGCATAGCCAATCGCTGCCAAAATCCGGCCTAAGTTGGGATCAGAAGCAAAGAAAGCGGTTTTCACCAACGGAGAACGACCGATGGCATAACCAATCGCTTTACATTCTTCGATGGTTTTTCCGCCTTCGACCTTGACAGTCATAAATTTGGTCGCGCCTTCGCCATCGCGGACAATCGCTTGTGCCAGTTGTTCAGCGACTTCACGCAAGGCCTGATAGAGCTCGGCAAAAGCCGGCGTGTCGCGCTCGGCAATGTCAACACCACTTTGTCCAGTTGCAACCAGAATAAAGGAGTCATTCGTCGAAGTGTCACCATCAATAGTGATGCTATTAAAAGATACATCCGCCACTTCTTTGACGATAGCTTGTAATAGGCCCTGCGGCACAGCAGCATCGGTAGCAATAAAACCGAGCATGGTTGCCATATTGGGATGAATCATCCCTGCGCCTTTTGCGATCCCAGTGATGGTGACCGTTTTGCCATCCACCACAATTTGACGTGAAGTTGCTTTTGGCAGCACGTCAGTGGTCATAATGGCTTCTGCTGCCTGTGCCCAATCGGCTGTTTGACGGTCGGGCAACGCTGCAATGATTTTTTCGTATGGCAAGGGTTCAAGAATCACCCCGGTGGAAAACGGCAACACCTGCTGCCGTGCACACCCTAACTCAGCGGCCACCGCATCACACACACGGGTCGCCCGTTGCCGGCCTTCTTCCCCTGTCCCCGCATTGGCATTCCCTGTATTGACCACGATGGCGCGGATGGCCTCGCCACTGGCCAAATGTTCGCGACACAGGTGAACAGGTGCGGCACAAAAACGGTTTTTGGTGAAGACCCCAGCGACAGTGCTCCCTTCGGCCAAGGTCATTAACAAAACATCTTTGCGGCCGGGCTTTTTAATCCCAGCTTCGGCATACGCCAAAGAGACACCCGCAACAGCAGGTAATTCAGCGGGGTTTAACACAGGTAAATTAACGGGCATTTATTCACTCCAGAAAACAAGGTCATCCCACAACAAGCAGCGGCGTTCATTCTGCCTGATGCAGTAAATTCAATAGTTGTTGGCCATAACGTGCCACTTTACTTTCGCCTACACCCGTAATATGCCTGAGTTCGGTTGCATTCTCAGGAAGCTTTTCGATCAATTCGCGCAGCGTGCGATCAAGAAAAATGGCATAGGCCGGCACATTATGCGCCTCAGCCACTTCTTTACGCCATCGGCGTAGCCGTTGCCACAATCGTTCTTGTCGTTCAGTCCGCAACCAACGCTCACCTTGTTGTGCCACCCATTTAGGATTCTTACTTTGTAGCGGGCGTAACGAAATGGCTTGCTCACCTTTCAAAATCGGACGGCACTCAGGCGATAACAACAATGCATGACGTGGCGCATCGCCCAATTTCAGTAAGCCACGGGCTAATAATTGGCGAATCACAGCCCGCCATCCACGTTGTGTCAGTTCATGACCAATGCCAAAGGTGGAAAGGTGTCGCCATGCGGCGATTTCATTGTGGTCTGTTTTACCTAATAAGATGTCGATAATCTGTGCAGCGCCCAGTTGTTGACCTGTCCGATAAATGCAGGACAGTAATTTTTGTACTGGCACCGTCGCATCAAATAAAGAAGGTGGCTGACAGCAATTATCACATTTGCCACACGGAGCGACTGTTTCACCAAAATGGGCTAGGAGTTGTTGGTGACGACAGGTATTGGTTTCGCAATAGGCCAACATCGCTTGTAGTTTATTCAGCTCTACCTGTTGGCGGTCGGGACTGAGCGCAGATTGTGTCACCATAAACTGCAGCTGCATAACGTCGCTTAGGCCATAACACAGCCAACTGAGTGCCGGCAGACCATCACGCCCTGCTCGTCCTGATTCTTGGTAAAAACTTTCTGGGCTGCGAGGTAAATCAACATGGGCAACAAAGCGGACATCTGGTTTATCAATTCCCATGCCGAACGCCACCGTTGCCACCATCACCACCCCGTCATCACGCAAAAACTGTTGTTGGTGTTGCTCACGCATGGCATACGGCAAACCGGCATGGTAGGGCAATGCTGAAATCCCCTGTTCAACCAACCATGCGGTGATGTCTTCAACCCGCTTGCGTGAAGCACAGTACACAATCCCCGATTGCTCACGATAATGGTTCTGAATCAGCGCCAGCAGTTGTTGTTTGGCTTGGTTTTTTTGTACCACACGATAATGCAGATTAGGACGGGCAAAACTGGATAAGAAAAGCTGAGCCTGTTCGAGTTGAAGATGGTATTGAATCTCTTGCCGCGTTTGTGCGTCGGCAGTTGCAGTCAGGGCAATGCGCGGTACGGTTGGAAAATGTTGCGCCAACACCCCTAATTGACGATATTCTGGCCGAAAATCATGTCCCCATTGACTGACACAATGCGCCTCATCAATCGCAAACAGCGCCAACGGCAGGCTGGCTAAGAAAGACAGAAAATGAGGCTGCAACAAACGCTCAGGCGCGACATAGACCAGCTTGAGCTCACCACGCCGCATCGCTTTGGCAACCTCACGCGCCTGCTCTGGTGTTTGAGCAGAATTCAGATAAGCAGCGGCAACCCCCAATTCGGTCAAAGTCGCCACTTGATTTTGCATTAACGCAATCAGCGGACTGACCACAATAGCGATACCGTCGCGTAACAAGGCAGGAATCTGAAAACACAGCGATTTTCCGCCCCCTGTCGGCATCACCACCAATGCATCACCACCATTCACAAGGTGATTGACGACCGCTTCCTGATCTCCACGAAACGCGGTATAACCAAAAACATGATGCAAAATGTCAGACGCAGTAGTCATGGATTGGGCAAAATAGGCAGGAAAGCCAATAATTGTAAGCGGTTTATCTCCCTTGGCGACGGGAAGATCGCAGTGAGCAAAGGATTCAGCATGCAGAAGTGTCAGTTTCGTTTGGTTGGGGCAGGGTTGGCTGCTCTATTGATCTTGGCAGGTTGTGCCACGCCACAAGGGGGGCAGATGAGCAGCAGCAGTTCACCTAACGCCGAGTGGGAAAACCTCGGCGTGACGCCCAATGGCAATACCATGCACGAACTCGACAAGCTCTCGATTAAACGGCAAGGCAATAAAGTCACGTTTCGTGATCGCAAAACCATCTTTAATCTCACCAAAGAAAATTTCCTTACCGTCCCTCGGCATAAACACTCTTTGAATACCTGGGAAATTGACTGTGCCAATCAAACCTATCGCCTGTTAGACACCACGTTATACGACGAGAACAACCGCTTAGTGGTGACCTATCGCTATAGCGAACAAGAAAGCCGTAGCCAACCTATCAGCAGCAAATCAGCCAGCGAACAACAAAAACAACGAGTTTGCCCAGCAAACTAAAAGGAAAGCGTGATGCCAGCAATTCGCAGAGTGGTGTTTAACCAAAAAGGGGGCGTAGGCAAATCGACGATCACCGCCAACCTCGCTGCCATTGCCGCGTGGCAAGGGCGGAAAGTGTTGCTCATTGATCTCGATCCACAGGGCAACCTAAGCCATTATTTACTCGGAGCCCCCAGCACCCAACCGGGCTTGTTCGAATTCTTTGAACAGATTTTAAACTTCAGCTTATTCGCCAAGAAAAATCACGAATTTGCACAAGCGACACCGTTTGAGAATTTGTTTTTAATCGCCTCCCATCCCGAATTGGGCGAATTGGCGGGCAAATTAGAAGCCCGCTATAAGATGTATAAATTGCGTGATGCGCTCAACGAGTTGAGCCATGAATATGATGAAATCTGGATTGATACCCCTCCAGCCCTCAATTTCTTTACTCGCTCGGCACTGATTGCCGCTGATCGTTGTTTGATTCCTTTTGATTGCGATACGTTCTCGCGCCAAGCCTTATATACCCTCATGGGGAATGTAGAAGAAATTCGCAACGATCATAATCGTTCACTACAGGTAGAAGGTGTGATTGTGAACCAGTTTCAGCCACGGGCTGCCTTGCCGGTGAAGTTGGTAACAGAACTCGAAGCCGAAGGGTTACCCGTGCGGACCGTGCGCCTGTCTAGCTCAGTCAAGATCCGTGAATCACACCAAGCCGCCAAGCCACTCATCCATTTCGACCCTAAACATAAACTCAGCCAAGAATTCGTCAATCTCTATCAAGAATTGAGCGCGGTATGAGTGGTTTACTTCGCATGGCAATGGCTGGTGTGGTTTCGCTGTGGGCGATGGCTGCAGCAGCAGAAACGGTAGGATGCGCCACTACAGCATGGAAATTGTTAGGCGCAAACCACCGTGTGTGTGTCGAAGCGTTTTACGACAAAAAAGTCCCCGGGGTAACCTGTCATGTGAGCCAAGCGCGCAAGGGCGGTATTTCCGGTAGTCTAGGCTTGGCACAAGATCCTTCGCAGTTTTCGCTGGCCTGTCGTCAAACCGGCCCCATCAGCTTGCCCGCCAAACTTCCCGAGGAAGAAACAGTGTTTAGTGAAGACACCTCGCTGTTGTTTAAAGAAACCCGCGTGGTCAGGTTGTGGGATGAAAAAAACCGCACGTTGGTTTATCTCGCCATCAGCCGCAAATTGATCGAAGGCGCGCCAGCCAACAGTCTTTCCACCGTGCCGGTGATGCCGTGGCGTGGTGATTGATACGGTTGGCTTAATCTCCGCTGCCGGCGCTGGTGGCATACCAATACCGGCGTGCCTCGGCACGCTGTGCCTGAATGTGGGTTTGGTTGGGTGTCAGATGAACGCGAATTGCACCATCACGGTCGGTGCGCCAACGCTGTTGTGCCATCCATAAAAACCGTTCCCATACCTGCGGCTGCGGATGGCGGAAAGCATTGCGATACCCCACGCTCACAATCACTTGTTCCGGTGCCACGGTGTTTAAAAACGCCAAACTGGAAGAAGTGCGGCTGCCATGATGCGCCGCTAACAAGACTTGTGAGCGCAATAAGTCTGGCTGTTGTTGGACTAATTGTGCCTCTTCTGCCGCCGTGATATCACCGGTTAACAACATCGCCTGCGAGCCGGTTCGCACACGCAACACACAAGATTGGCCGTTATCATCACGCTGCGCTTCACCGACGACCGGATGCAAAAAAGCAAACTCCACCCCATCCCATTGCCACACCATCCCCTGCCGACACGGAATAAATGGTGCAGCCAGATGGGTTGCACTGGCTAAACGATAAGGGGCCAACCATTGTTGCACTGGCAAAGCGGCCACCACGGCGGCAGTCCCCCCGACATGATCAAGATCATCATGACTTAAAATCAAGGCATCGAGCTGGGTCACCCCTGCCGCGTGTAGCTGTGGCACCACCACCCGTTCTCCCATATCTCGCTCACCCAAACGCGGGCCGGTGTCGTATAACAGGCTATGGTGGGCAGTTTGAATCCACACAGCCAACCCTTGGCCAACATCCAACACCGTCAACCACACCTCGTTAAGCGCAGGGCGCGGCGATGGCGCAAAAAATAGTGGTAATAACAACAGCACGGCAAAACCACGTCCCCCCACGCCAAACGGAACCAGCAGTAAACCACATCCCAACAGCGCAGCCAGTAACGATAACGGCTCGGGCACCGCCATCACCCACTGTGGCCACTGCCCCATGTATTCCACCGGCCATAACACCCCTACCAAGACCTGATGTGCCACTGGCAACGCCCATGAGACGGGTAGCACCGTGGCGAATAACAGCAACCCAGTGGCAAAACCTCCGATCAAGGGAATGGCGTAGGCGTTGGCGAGTGGCGCAACCCAGCTAATGGTTTGAAACAACACCAACACGGGTAATAAGGTCAATACAGTCGCACCCCATTGGGCCTCTAACCACAATCTCCAAGCACTTGGCCGCCGTACATAGCCCACCACTGCCAAGGCCATTGCTGCCACCGTGCCAAAGGACAACCAAAAACCGAGGGTCAACACAGCAAAAGGGTCGGGGATTAACACCGCCAACGCCGCGAACAGTAAAATTTTTGGCAATGGCCAAGGCTCACGCCGACTTAATGCCCACGTCACTGCCACTAACATATAAAAGGAACGTTGTGTCGGTACGGAAAACCCAGCTAATAGCGCATAAACCGCCGCAAACAACAAAGCCGCCACCGCAATAATCGGGCGGTGTGCGGTTTGAACGGCACAGACACGCAATAACCACGCGGTTATCCATGCCACCCCCGCCGCCGCTAAGGTAAGGTGTACGCCAGAAATACTGATGAGATGAATTAAGCCAGTACGTTGAAACAGTTGCCATTGTTCAGCGGGAATCGCTTGTTGGTCACCGATTACCAAAGCACTGACCAAACCGGCATAACGCTGATTCGGTAGCTGTTGGGCAATATGTTGGCGAATACGGTCGCGCCAGTGATCAATCGACCATTGTTCACTGAAGCGAGGGGACAGCGGGACAGCGCGGCGGATTTGACCTGAGACCAGTTGGGCATTCGCCCAAAGACTCGACTCCAACTCACGACCATAGGGATTGACCACACTGTGCATCCGTTTCAACCGAACCTGCATCTGCCAATGTGATCCAACGATTAAACGAGGCGGTAATTGCTGCCGCCCATCAAACAAAGTCAAACGCGATGGCACGCGCAGCGTGGGATCCACCGTCAGCACATCTTCCACCTCCAGCTCAACGCGCCAGCCATAGCGTGTCATCTGTGGCAAACCGACCACCTGCCCAACCAATTCGATGGCGCGGCCTTCCCATGCTGGCGGGAGTTGTTGTGCTAAACGATGATCGATGCGCCAAGCACTCCAACTGATCCCCAAGAGGAATAGACATCCCCAGCAAAATATCGTTTTTCGGGTATTACGCGCGACAACGGCAAGAGCTATCGCCAACAGCAGCGATACCGGCCAAGGTACGATTGACGGTAAACTATGTGGCAATGTAATACCCAATGCTAAAGCCAAGCCATAACCCACTGCCGACCCCTTTTGTCATGACAGTAGCCAGTCTAGCAAACTGCCGCTGCGGTCAACACCCTTTAAGAAGTTGTTGAGAAATACACTATGCCCGTTCTGCCTCCTCTTGTTTGTTTAGCACCAGATCGTCAACACGAAGCCGAAGCCTTTGCTGTGCAATTTGCGTTGTCATTGCAAGACCACCTGCCCAGCGATGGCTATGCCTTGGTGTTGCGCGAGACCCAGCTCAGTTTGGAACATCCCCATGCTCACGGGGCGGTGATGGCTGAATTTGTCGAAGGTGCCGCCGCCCATCGTCGCCAATTTGGTGGTGGGAAAGGGCAACCGGTGGCGAAAGCCATCGGTATCAAAGGCAGTTATCTGCCACAGGTTGTCGATGCCACCGCCGGTTTAGGGCGTGATGCTTTTGTGTTGGCCACGTTGGGATGTGAAGTGACACTGGTTGAACGCTCGCCAGTGGCCGCCGCTTTACTTGCCGATGGCCTCGCGCGCGCCGCCGCTCACTCAGACACCGCTGACATTGTGGAAAGAATGCAGTTGGTTCACGCTGATGCAGCAGATTGGTTGCTGACGTTAGACAGCGCACAACGGCCCGATGTGGTGTATCTCGACCCGATGTTTCCAGATACAGGAAAAAGCGCCGCTGCTAAAAAAGACATGCAGGCTTTTCAACACTGCATTGGGGATGATCTCGATAGTGAACGCTTGTTGGCAGCAGCCTTACAAGTGGCAAAAAAGCGGGTGGTGGTGAAGCGTCCACGCTTAGGCGAACGCATCCCCGGCCCCCCGCCGAATGCAGAACTACAAGGAAAAAGCACACGGTTTGATTTTTATGTACCGTTAGCGAGCCGCCCGCCGCACTAGCGCATTTTCCAACAACGAATATGCGGCGGGGACAACCACAAGCGTCAGTAAAGTCGAACTTAACATGCCACCAATCACCGCAATCGACAGCGGGCCATTGGTTTCTGCCCCCGCCCCCAAGCCCAATGCCGCTGGGAACATCGCCAAAATCACCGTCAGCGAGGTCATTAACACCGGACGCAGACGCATAGGGCAGCTGGCGGCTAAGGCCTCATCCACCGACATCCCTTTAGCGCGAAACTGATTGGTCACATCCACCAACAAAATGGCATTTTTCGCCACCAAACCAATCAACAAAATCAAACCAATCACCGAATAGGTGTTTAGGGTGTTGCCTGTCCACCACAGCGCGAACAGCCCGCCAACCACCGCCAGTGGTTCAGCCAACATAATCACCGCCGGCTGTGCAAACGAGTTGAACTGACTGGCCAAAATCATATACAGCAATAGCGACGCCAACCCGAACACAAACAACAACTGACCGCCGGTGCGCTCCAATTCCCGCGCCTCACCGAGTTTTTCAATACGATAACCGGGGGGCAGGGTGTCGCGAGCCACCTGTTCTACCTTCGCCACCGCTTCAGAAAGCGATACCGTCGGCGAACCTTTCAGCGTGGCGGAATACAGCAGGTTTTGCCGTTCAATTTGAGTAGGCCCCACACTGCGCTCGATTTTCAACACGCTATCCAATCGAATCATCTCACCTTGCTGATTACGCAAATAAATTTTCTGCAAATCTTCTGGCCGTGTCAGCGCACTGTCCGCCGCTTTTAACCGCACATCGTAGCGAGTGCCGCTGCCACCTTCGTTAAACTGGGCAATATTGCTGCCTGCCGACAAAAGATTGAGCGTCTCGGCCACCGATTGAACGGTTAAACCATATTTCGCCACGGCATCACGTTGAATATCAAAGCGAATTTGTGGCAAGTTCAAATCCACATCTAAATCCACCCGCCCAATCGCCGGATCAGCCGATAACAGCCGTTGTAAATTGGCCGCTTGTTGACCCACTTCATTCAAATTGGGCCCCACCACAGCAAATTGCAGCTTGCCGCCACGGGTTTCACCCACACGCGGATAGGGGAACGCCGACACCCGTGCCCCAGCAATCCCGCTTAACGCCTTGCGTACCTCGCCCAACAACTGTTGCTGTGATTGACTGCGCTCATCACGCGGCTTCATCCGAACAATCATAAAAGTCGAATTCACCCCACTCGATCCAAAACCGCCCACAATCGCCAGCACATTTTGGATTTCGGGATAGCGTTTTAATATCTGTTCGACCTGTTTGGTTTTTTCATCGGTGTAGTAGATGCTAGACCCCACCGGTGTCCGAATATTGACCATAAAGCGGCCTTCATCTTCTTCGGGCAAAAACTCACTTTTCATCGCCATCATCGGCACCGCACTCGCTGCGACGGCCACCACCCCGACCAATAAAATCAACAGCCGATGGCGCAGCGAAAAACGCAATAAACGACTATACGATTGTTCAAGGGCGATAAATTGTTGCTCTAACCAGACATACAGGCGGCCATGTTGAGTTTCTACTTGCAAAAAGCGGCTGCACAACATCGGCGTCAACGTCACCGCAACAAACAGCGACACCATCACCCCAAACGACACCACAATCGCAAACGAATTAAACAAGCGACCGACAATCCCCGATAAAAAAATCACCGGCAGGAAAATCGCTACCAAACTCAGAGTCGCCGCAATCACAGCAAAAATCACTTCCTGACTGCCATCAATCGCCGCTTGCATTGGGTCGTGTTGCCCCATTTCACGCCGGCGGTGAATGTTTTCCAACACCACAATGGCATCATCGACCACCACACCAATCAGCAATAACAGCGCCAACAGCGTCACGGTGTTAAAGGTGTAACCGAGGAAATACATTAAGGCGATGGCCCCCAGTAGAGAAACCGGAATGGCCAAGGCCACGATAAGAGTCGAGCGCCAGCTACGCAAAAATAACCACACCACCAAGGCAGCCAGCAATGTGCCTTCAAATAAATGGCTTTTCAGCGCCGCCACCATCTCTAGCACAAAGGTAGAATCATTCGACACCACCGCCAGATTCATTCCGGGCGGCAAACTGGGGCGAATTTGGCTATCAATGCGCCGTAGCACTTCATCAGCAATCGCCACCGTATTGGTGTTGGCAATCCGCACAATGCCGAGGTTGACCGTTGGCTTGCCGTTGATACGCGACAAATTACGCATATCTGTTTCGCCATCTATCACCCGTGCCACATCCGCCAACCGCACTGCGCCGTTGCCCCGCCACACCACCACCATCTCCTGCAAGGCAGATAGCGAGTGAAACTCTAGGTTGAGATCCACCAAATACTCACGCGGCCCCGCCACCACAAAACCACCGGCCTGTTGTAAATGTTCGCGTTTAAAAGCGTCTTGTACTTCTTTCGCCGTCAGGCTATAGCGTGCCAAACGCAGAGGGTCGAGCTCAATCCGAATCACCCGCTCCCCTCGGCCACGCACCAACACCTCGCCAACACCATCAATGGTTTCTAGCTGCTTTTTAACCACGTTATCACCGTAGTCATACAGCTGTTGCAAGGTACGATCCCCCGTCAGCGACAACCACATAATTGGTGACGAATTGGCATCGGTTTTTGACACCACCGGTGCGTCGGCTTCATCGGGCAAACTGCGCTGTGCCTGACTCACTTTCGATTGCACTTCGTTGAAGGCAACATCGACATCTTTATCTAAATTAAAGGTAATTTTGACGCTGGAACGGCCCGGGCTCGAAGTCGATTCGATTAAATCAATCCCGGGCACACTGTTCACGGCCGATTCAATCGCTTGTGTAATGCTGTTATCCACCACTTCCGGTGTGGCACCACGCAAGGTGGTCGATACACTGATAATGGGTTGTTCGATATTGGGATAGCGATCTACCCCAATACGTTGATACGCCAAGACGCCAAATAAAATCAGCACCGCAGACATCATATACGTCAGAACATGACGACGAATCGAAAATTCGGCTAATCTCATGACTGGCGGCCTTCTAGCGAATTTTTGCTTGCTTTGCTGTCTTGCTTCTCGGTTTTCGCTTTAATTTTTGCGCCATCAGATAAGAAACCAGCGCCGTCGCTGACCACCGGCGTACCGGCAGCGAGACCGTCCACAATTTCCACCCAACCTTGATCTTCCACGCCAGTTTTCACCACCGTAGCGCGAGCTTGTCCTTTATCTGCGACAAACACCACCGAACCTTGCTGCCGCGCTACCACGGCAATACTCGGTACGGCCAACGCTTGTTTGCTGCTCAATACCACCGAAGCTTCAACACTTTGTCCAACGCGAAATTTCGCCTGCGGTGACAACGCTACCAAGGCTTCTAACATACGGTTTTGGCTATCTAACGTAGGACGAATCTCACTGACAGCAGCAGTGAAGCGGTCACCGGTTTCTGTTGTTAACGTCACAGGGCTGCCCACTCGCAACACACTGCCCTCGCGTTCTGACAAGGCAAAACGAGCACGCAAACCTTGTTGCCCCACCAAACGAAACAGCGCCTTCCCGACCGAGACATATTCGCCTTCACTGACCAAGCGGCTATCAATGGTGCCAGCTTGGGCCGCTTTCACTCCGGCGCGGGCCTGATCGCGGCGGGCATTCTCGGCTTGTGCTTGGGCGGCACTCAGCTGTTTTTGTAATGCGTTTAATTGGGTTTTTTGTTCTTCTAAATAGGCCGAGGACACAAACCCTTGTTCAAATAGTTGTTGATAGCGGCTGACTTGCCGTTGTTGTTGTTCGGCTTGAGTTTGCAAACGCAACGCTTCGGCATCACGCGCCAGACGGGTATTGGTGAGATCAGCGGCATCGATGGTTGCCAAGAGTTGACCCGCTTGCACTTGGCTACCGATATCGACATGCAGTTGCACCACACGGCCAGCGGTTTCACTGACCACCGTGGCGGCATTTAACGACTCCACCTCGGCCAACACCGCTGTCCGTTGTTCCAAGGTACGCACACTGGCAGTGGCCATGCTGACACTGATAGGCGGGGGGCCTTTTGGTTTACTGTCTGTCGTTGGCGCATCTGAACACGCCACCAACACCCCACATAACATCCCACCTAGCCATCGTCTCAGCATGAGCCCTCCTTGTGTCAAATTTGGTTAAAGAGAAAAACGCAACGCCATGCCACGACAATCTGGGCGGACTTGGCCTTCGTGCCAAGCCACTTGACCAGAAACAAGGGTGGTTAATACACGAGAGCGCAGATGACGACCGGCAAACGGTGTCCAACCACAGTGATAAAGGCAGTTGTCATTGCTGACGGTTTCCCCCTCTGCCATCTCCACTAACACCACATCGGCCCAATAACCTTCGCGTAAAAAGCCCCGTTCTTCTATGCGGAAGCGTTGCGCTACGTTATGACTGGTCTTTTGTACTAATTGTTCAATCGACAACACGCCATCGTGTACCAGCTCTAACGCACCTGCCAACGCATGTTGCACCAAAGGTAAGCCAGACGGCGCTTGGAAATAGTGGCCGGCTTTTTCTTCTCGGGTATGTGGCGCATGGTCGGTGCCGATAATATCGAGCACATTCGATGCCAACGCCGCCCGCAGTGCATCACGGTCTTGACGGGTTTTAATAGCTGGATTGCATTTGATGAGATATCCCAAATCGGCGTAGTCACGCTCATCAAACAACAAATGATGGACACACACTTCGGCGGTGATTTGCTTATTCGCCATCGGGCCTTGGTCAAACAACGCCAATTCATCAGCAGTGGTGATATGCAGCACATGCAGCCGCGTGCCATGTTTCCGCGCCAACTCCACCGCCAACGAGGACGATTTCAAACACGCCTCACGACCTCGAATAATCGGGTGGTACACCGCCGGCACCGCATCGCCAAAGCGTTCACGGAAAGCCGCTTCGTTGGCGCTAATCATCGGGGTATCTTCACAATGCGTCAGCACAATCGTCGGCGCTTGTGCGAACAGGGCTTCTAATACTTTGGGATCATCCACCAGCATATTGCCGGTTGAAGCCCCCATGAACACTTTAATGCCGGGGGTACGTCGTGGATCGACCTTTAATACTTCATCCAGATTGTCGTTACTGACGCCGAAATGAAAAGCATAGTTAGCGGTTGCAGTTTGCGCCCCCAGCGCCAACTTATCTGTTAGGGCTTGTTGAGTCAGTGTCGGCGGTTTGGTGTTGGGCATATCCATAAAACTGGTGATCCCACCCGCCACAGCAGCGCGTGATTCAGTGGCAATCGACCCTTTATGAGTCAAGCCGGGGTCACGAAAATGCACTTGATCATCGATCATGCCGGGCAAGAGATAGCGACCTGCAGCATCAATTTCTTGTTTGATATCGCTGGGCGCACTGATTTCCGCCGCCATTTTTTCAATCCGCCCATGACGAATCAACATATCGCCCTGTTGAATTTGGCCTTCGTTGACCATGCGGGCATTACGAATCAGGATAGACACGGACACACACTCCTTTTTAATTAAGGTGAATTGCGTTTAGCGACGCTGTAGGACCAACCAAAATTTGCCATTGTCTAATGTCTCAGAGCGCAGCAAAGTGTGGCCAGTTTGTTTGCAAAAAGCAGCAAAATCGGCAGGTGCCGCCGGATCGGTGGCAGTCACAGCAACCACGTTGCCAGAAGCTAAAACCGCTAGGGCTTTTTTGGTACGAAGAATGGGCAATGGACAGTTGAGTCCCGATAAATCGAGGGTTTGGTCAATTGGGGGTAAGGGGTTCAATTCAGACATAGCCATTAGACGAGATTTGAGTTTAGACAAGAAAGGCGACTATTCTACGCCTGCCTAATCATCTTTATACAAAGCGACTTTGTCATGTGTCTCATCGGTTTACACTATAAGGCGCTACCCGGCACCGTGTTGCTGTTGGCAGCCAATCGAGATGAATACTATCGTCGTCCCAGTGCTGCCCTTGGCCCTTGGCCCGATCAACCCGAGGTGTTTGGTGGTCGCGATTTACAAGGCGGCGGCAGTTGGTTAGCCCTACACCGTAACGGCCGTTTTGCGGCGGTTACCAATGTACGGATGGGACTGAAGCCCCCACCGCAAGCATTATCACGCGGCAGTTTGGTCACCGACTACGTGTGTGGCGAGCTGTCCAGCTTGGCGTTTGCCCACCACCTCACCCAACAAAGCCGCAGCTATGCGCCGTTTAATCTGTTATTTGGGCGAGTGGATGATTTGTATTGCTATCACAGCCCACGTCATACCCTCACTCGACTGACTCACGGTGTGTTTGGTTTATCCAATGCCCAACTCAATACCTCGTGGCCGAAGGTGGAACGACTCAAACATCGGCTAGAAAGCATCAAGCGCCTACCCGCAGAGGAAGAGATGTTTAGCTGGTTGCAAGATGCAGAGCATCCACCGTTAGACACCCTACCCAATACCGGTGTCGGTACCACACTGGAACGCCTGCTCTCACCGATTTTTATCCAAAGCGATGACTATGGCACCACCGCCTCGACTATTTTGATGGTGCGCTCACGCGGTGATGTTCTCATCAGTGAACAAGGCTACCATGCCGGCCGCCCAACTCAACGCAATCGTTTTACCTTCAAATTGGACTTTACATCGTGATGTGTTTTCGTCGCAGTCTCACCGTCTTATTACTCGCCAGCCTAGGCCAAGCAGCATGGGCCGATAATCGCGATCGTTTTAACCAAAACTACCATTGGGAACCGCCTAAAGTGTGGCAAGAAGCCGCCACCACCCTCCCCGCCAACCCCAACGGCAACACCTCATGGCTGGTGATTTCTGGGGGGCCGGTTTACCAAAATCAAATTGCCCTCGATGCCGACAGTCTCAGCATCGGCACTGATGCCGTGATTCGTTACACCCTACGCATCACCAGCAGTGAAGGCGTCGCCAATATCAGCCACCAAGGGCTGCGGTGTGATAGCCGTGAATTCAAATTGTTTGCCATTGCTGCTAGCCAAAATCATGAATGGCAAGACGCTAAAACCGCACAATGGCGACGCATTCAACCCGGCCATGTGCCACAAGCTTTACTTGCCCGCGACTATTTATGTGAAGACGGCCGACCCTTGGATAACACCGCCTTGATGCTGGCCCGATTGAAAAAAGGCTAAAAATTTCTTGCGGAGGGCTCTTGAAAACCCCTTGGGGCGTTCCTATTATTGGCACTCGCAAGGGCAGAGTGCTAACAACACCTCGCCCAGAGGGAAATCCCTCGCAATTTAATAACCGATTTTGTTGTAACTCCCTAAGTGAATCAGGAGAACTCCATGGCAATTCGTCCCTTACATGACCGCGTTGTGATCAAACGTCTCGAAGCCGAAGAAAAAACCGCTTCTGGTATCGTTTTGCCCGGCAATGCCGCCGAAAAACCGGACATGGGTGAAGTAATCGCCGTTGGTAATGGCAAGATCTTGGAGAACGGCGAGCGTCGTCCTCTGGAATTGAAAGTCGGCAACAAAGTGATCTTCGGCAAATACTCCGGCCAAACCGTCAAAGTGGACGGCGAAGAGCTGTTGGTGATGCGTGAAGAAGACGTGATGGGCATTGTGGAATAAGCCACACACACTTTTGTTTAGTTAGACGATTCGAATACGACTGGAGTAACACACTATGGCAGCAAAAGAAGTCAAATTTGGTGATTCCGCCCGCGCCAAGATGGTTAATGGCGTTAACATTCTGGCCGATGCAGTGAAAGTCACCTTGGGCCCGAAAGGTCGCAACGTGGTGTTAGAGCGCAGCTATGGCGCCCCCACCATCACCAAAGACGGTGTGTCTGTTGCTAAAGAAATCGAACTGAAAGACAAGTTCGAAAACATGGGTGCCCAAATGGTGAAAGAAGTGGCATCCAAAACCAACGATATCGCTGGTGACGGTACCACCACAGCCACCGTGTTGGCACAAGCCGTGGTACAAGAAGGCATGAAATACGTTGCCGCCGGCATGAACCCAATGGATCTGAAACGTGGTATCGACAAAGCAGTCATCGCCATCGTTGAAGAACTGAAAAAAATCGCTAAGCCTTGCGCCACCACCAAAGAAATCGCCCAAGTGGGTTCGATTTCTGCAAACAGCGACACCGTGATTGGTGAAAAAATCGCTGCTGCGATGGAAAAAGTGGGCAAAGAAGGCGTGATCACTGTTGAAGATGGTTCCGGTTTGGAAGACGAACTGGACGTGGTCGAAGGGATGCAATTCGACCGTGGCTACCTGTCGCCCTACTTCATCAACCAACCAGAAAAACAAATCGCACAATTGGACAACCCATTTGTGTTGTTGTTTGACAAAAAAATCTCCAACATCCGCGACCTGCTGCCAACCTTGGAACAAGTGGCAAAATCTGGCCGCCCACTGTTGATCATTGCAGAAGATGTGGATGGTGAAGCACTGGCAACATTGGTGGTGAACAACATCCGTGGCATCCTGAAAACCGTGGCCGTGAAAGCCCCTGGTTTTGGCGATCGCCGCAAAGCCATGTTGGAAGATATCGCTATCCTGACCGGCGGTACTGTGATTGCTGAAGAAGTCGGTTTGACTTTGGAAAAAGTGACACTGGATCTGTTGGGCCAAGCCAAACGTGTCGAAGTGGGCAAAGAAAACACCACGATCATCGACGGCGCAGGTCAAGAAGCCAACATCCAAGCGCGTGTGGCACAAATTCGCGCTCAAATCGAAGAAGCGACCAGCGACTACGACCGTGAAAAACTGCAAGAGCGCGTGGCGAAATTGGCCGGCGGTGTGGCAGTGATCAAAGTCGGTGCTGCTACCGAAGTCGAAATGAAAGAGAAAAAAGCCCGCGTGGAAGATGCATTGCACGCCACTCGTGCAGCCGTGGAAGAAGGCATTGTCCCCGGCGGTGGTGTTGCGCTGTTGCGTGCCCGTAAGAACATGGGCGAGCTGAAAGGCTTGAACGCAGAACAAGACGCTGGTATCCAAATCGTGTTGAAAGCGATTGAAGCTCCATTGCGTCAAATCGTGAAGAACGCTGGCGATGAGCCTTCTGTGGTGGTGAACAAAGTGTATGAAGGCGAAGGTAACTTCGGCTACAACGCAGCCACCGGCGAATACGGCGATCTGGTTGAAATGGGTGTGTTAGACCCAGCTAAAGTGACCCGCTCCGCGCTGCAACACGCTGCTTCGGTTGCTGGTTTGATGTTGACTACCGATTGCATGATTGCTGAAATCCCAGAAGACAAGCCTGCAGCACCTGATATGGGTGGCATGGGCGGTATGGGCGGCATGATGTAATCTGACGTTCTCGTCAAAAAGAAAACCCCACCGAATTCGGTGGGGTTTTTTGTTTACCCACGACATCTCCCTACCTGCCGGACTACAATTAACCATATCACCCTCAACCATCACCCCAATCATGCTGCCGCTGCTCGATCCGAAGAACGATTACATTTTCAAACGTCTCTTTGCCCAATCACCCGAATTGCTGTCTGATTTGATTAACAGCATCCGCTACGATCAACCACCGATTACGATTACGGATATTCTCAACCCCAATATCTCCGGTGAAGATCTCCACGCCAAAGAAATCGTGTTAGATGTCTTAGCCAAAGATGGTTTTGGGGTGCAATACAATATTGAAATTCAGGTGCGGAAACAGACGTATTGGGGAGAGCGAAGTTTGTATTACAGTTCGCGTCTTATCAGCGAACAGTTAGAAAGCGGTCAATCCT
>NZ_BAAGTM010000026.1:0-16342 GCF_054781915.1 Aquaspirillum soli
ACAAGCGCTCGAACAACCGGCGCAAGGCAGTGAAAGCGCTGGCGGCGGAACACCGCCGAATTGCCAATCGGCGCAAAGATTTCTTGCATCAGACCAGCGCAAAGCTGGTAAGCCAATGCGGCCTGATTGCCACTGAGCAATTGAACGTCAAGGGTATGACCGCCAGCGGTGGCGAATACAAGAAGGGATTGAACCGCAGCATTCTGGATACCGCACCGTCCACCTTTTTAACTCTGCTAAAGAGCAAAGCGGAAGAAGCTGGCTTGCAGTGGTGTGAGGTACCGACCCGTCAGGTTAAACCAAGCCAGACGTGTCACCGGTGCGGTGTCCAGCGTAAAAAAACGCTCGCGGAGCGCATTCATCGTTGTAGTTGCGGGGCTGAATGCGGCCGCGACGAAAATGCGGCGCGAGTGATGTTGAATTGGGCGCTGACAGGTAGCGCCTCCGGTCAGGAACTGGCCGAGGTGGGGAGCGGTGGACGTTTCGCCGTGCTGAGCCACGAAACTCACGCTGTACCGGCGCTAGCCGGTCAGCGGGAGTAGTTCATGTCGTCCGCGCTATCCTTCCCAGCCCTGAACGGCGGGGCTTGTCGCGCACCGGGTCAAAGCCATCCTTCCTCAGCAAACGAAACCGTGGCGGTGCCGGCAACAATAAAGTGGTCGAGTAAACGGATATCGAGCAGTTGTAGCGCGGAGACCAGCCGCTTGGTTAAGGCGCGATCGGCTTCGCTTGGCTCGCGGGCACCGGAGGGATGATTATGCGCCACGATAACGGCGGTGGCGTGATGTTTTAGCGCATGGCGGGCAATTTCTCGTGGATAAACAGCGGTTTGATTAATGGTGCCGTGAGCCACTTCTTCCACTGCTAACACGCGGTTTTGATTGGAGAGAAATAACACCAAAAATACTTCAATCTCACGCCGCGCCAGCAATAAGCGTAAATAGTTTCTTACGCTGTCGGGGTTACTGAGCACATCTCCTGTGTGTAAATCCTCGGCCAACGCTCGACGGGTCAATTCCACCGTTGCCGCCAGTTGGGCATATTTCGCCGGCCCTAAACCGGGAATGTCGGCAAACGCCTGTAGTGGCGCATGAATGAGCGCAGACAGTGAACCAAACTGTGCCAAAGCCCGTTTTGCCAAACCGACTGCACTCAAGCCCTTTATGCCGGTCCGTAAAAACAAGGCCAATAACTCGGCATCACTTAAACTGGCGGCGCCGCGAGTCAGCAATTTTTCTCTGGGCCGTTCATCCTCTGGCCAATCACAAATCCCCATGTCTTTTCCCCTTTTGCTAAAACATGCAAAGAGAAATTACAAAAAAATCAGGTGTTTGTCATGCCTTGTGCTGGTTTTTTATAGACTAGGCGTGTGATCTTCTACGGTGTTGTTGCAAAAAGGCAAACCCATCACGCTTTCTGCGCGTGACCAATCAAAATAGGGACCGGGGTCTTGTTTGCGAGTAGGGGCGATATGTTGATGGCCGGTCATTGCACACAGGCTAGGGTGTTTTTGTTTGAGTTGCTGTGCCAGTGTCGCAAGGCGTTGGTATTGTGCATCAGTGAATGGCACATCACCCGAACCTTCTAATTCAATGCCAATGGAAAAATCATTACAACGTTCGCGCCCTCGCCATTGCGATGCCCCTGCGTGCCAAGCGCGTTGTTCGGTGGCAACAAATTGAATCAGCTCTCCATCTCGCCGAATCAAAAAATGTGCCGAGACGCGTAAATGGGCAATGGCCGCATAGTAAGGGTGAGCATTAGGGTCTAATTGATTGGTAAATAGTTGGATAATACCCTCACCACAGAAATGTTCCGGCGGTAAGCTGATATAGTGAATGACAAGCAGTGGAATATCACTTGAATCAGGACGTTCATCACAGTTGGGTGATGCAATAAAACGATCAATGGTCACCATCTTAGCCGCTTTCTTTGACGATAAATTTAATTATCATGATTCAAATTACCCCAATAGGACAAGCCCTCGCGCCCAGTTTCGATCATCCGATTGAAATGCTTGAGGCCTGCCATGACAAAGTGCGGCATTTTACCCATCAGCTGGCGCAGTTGCCGGCACACTTGGATCAGTTCGGGATTACCGACGCGACGATACAGACCATCCACGGCATTTTGCGTTATTTCGATGTGGCCGCACCTTTGCATCATGCTGATGAAGAGCAAAATCTGTTCCCCGCCTTGTTAACAGTGGCACCGCAATACAGTCCCCTGATTGAGCGATTGTTAGCCGAGCATCTCGAACTCAATATGAGCTGGTTGGTGTTGCGTGAACAATTACAGCAAGTGCAGCAAGGGCATGCACAGGCGCTGAGCCGCACGCGGGTACAGCGTTTTTGTCGCCGCTATCGGTTACATGCTTTGGATGAAGAAAATGAAGTGTTCACTGCGGCGAAAGACTTTCTATCAGACATGCGGTTGCAGGAGTTAGGCCAGCCGATGGCGGCTCGGCGGCAATCAGCTGCTTAATCGACTAAGGCGGTTGTGGCTGTTTAAAGAGCCGTTGCAAATAGTCTTGATAGGGCGCAGGAAGGGGATGTTGTTGCCACAGTTGCCGCAGTTGTGTTTGGTTGGGCATCACAGCCAACGCTTGGTGTAGCTCTTTGACAAAGTGAGGAAAACCAGTACGGGTTAAGGGGGTGCGACGAGCGTGCAGATAGTGTTGGCACGCCGACCGTAAATGCTCGCTCAGTGTTAACTGGGTATGCAGTGCCTGACAGACCATTTCCAACGGCAACGTGATATCGCGGTTATGTAGCGGTGCCTGACTGACCTGTAGCAACAGATAATAGGCGCTATTGAGTAATACAGCGGCAAAACTGGCATCTTCAGCGGTGGCCAGCGGTAGCCATAAGCCACGGCATGGGGCGAGTTGATGGAAAAAACGCGCTGCCCGTTGTTGTGCGCGTGCACTGCCGCCGACACACAACGCAAAGCCATGTTGCACCCCAAAATCGGTCCACAATCCATCACATAACACATAGTGATGATAGCCAAAGGCTTGCCGCCGTTTTGCCAGATGCGAAAACCAACTGCCTGAGATATCAACCACCACGAATTGATGACGTTGCAACACCGCTTTGGGGTAATGTAACAGTTGCTGGATGCCTAACTGGTCAGCAAACACCACTCGCTGGGTAAGCTTAGCGAGGGGCTGGGACAATGTTGGCGGTGACAGCTTAAGCCGTTGTGCAATCCAATGACTGCGCGGGCTGTTGCCTAACACTGTGCAGCGTGCGGCAATCAATCAGATTCCCCCACATAGGCGGGCACTGATTGAAGCTTGTGCAAGATGTTGTAAAAACCATGCCAGTGCATGACTGGGCTGGCGTTCGCGCCAACCACAAAATAATAAGGTCGAGGGTTTGCCCTCTTGCACTGCCAACTCGCGTAGCTGACCCGCGGCAATCGCCGGTCGTGCTAAGCGTTCGGGTAAAAACCCCACGCCCAAACCGGCACATTGGGCAGCCAATTTATCGTCGATCGTGGGCACAGTGAGTACCTCCTGTCCGGTTAATAAGCTACTGGAGCGAGGTGGTAATTGACGCGAGCTGTCTGCCGCAGCGATAGCACGATAGCGGCGGATAACACTGGCAGAAAGGGGCTGTGGGTGTTGGCACAGCGGATGATCGGGATGCACAGCAAAGATAAAATTAACTTGTGCCAAAGGTTGTGATAACACGCCAACCGGAGGATGGTCATTGGCACCGATTACCAAATCTGCCCGTTGATTCACCAACGCATCCCACGTTCCACCAAATACCTCGCGTTGAATACGAAGTCTTGTTCCTTGATTGTATTGGTCAAATTCTGCGACAGATGCCAGTATGGCAGAAAAATCTAATAAATCACTGACGGCAATCCGCAGTTCTGGCTCCCATCCTGATGCCAGACTGTGCATTTTTTGTTCGAGTTGACTGGCACACGCCAGCAGTTGTCGCCCTTCTTCTAACAAGGCATGTCCAATTGCAGTCAGTTTGGCACGGTGGCCGCTGCGGTCGAACAGAGAGATGGCTAAATCTTGTTCTAGTTTTTGAATGGTGTAGGTGATGGCAGACGGCACACGATGTAATTCTTCAGCCGCTGCTGCAAAGCTGCCATTGCGTGCGATGCTATCGAGCACCAGCAGCGCATCTAAAGAAAGTCGCATGTTTTACCCTATCTGCAAAAAAAGAGCGTTTTTTGGTTTAATTTAATATTTTCACTTAACGGATGCCGACAAAAAAAGCCGGCGGGACGCCGACTTTCTTTGCCTTGCTAAGCAAGTGGGATTACGGTTGGTAGCGAGCGACGCCATCCACCAATTCTTTTTTGGCGGCTTCTGCATCGTCCCAGCCCTGTACCTTAACCCATTTTCCTTTTTCCAAATCTTTGTAATGTTCAAAGAAATGGGAGATTTGGTCACGCAACAACTGGGGCAGGTCTTCCAGTTTTTGCACGTCTTTATACATTGGGCACAGTTTTTCGACTGGCACAGCCACTAATTTAGCGTCGATACCGGATTCATCTTCCATTTTCAGCACGCCCAAGGCACGGCAACGTACCACCACACCCAACTGCAGCGGGAATGGAGTCACGACTAACACGTCAACGGGATCGCCATCTTCGGATAAGGTTTGTGGCACATAGCCGTAGTTCGCTGGGTAGAACATTGCTGTACCCATGAAACGATCCACGAACATTGCGCCCGTTTCTTTGTCCAACTCGTATTTGATAGGGGCAGCATTGGCAGGGATTTCGATAATGACGTTAAAGTCATTGGGGATGTCGCGGCCAGCAGGCACTTGATTTAATTGCATAGTGACTCCTCTTTCTCTCTTAGGTGAGGGATAAACAGACTTCGTTGGCGAAGTGGCTGCGATTATAAAGACGTCTGCTGTAAAAATGTTGCCGTACCACAAAGGCAAACAGGCTTTTTTGGTGTAAGGTGCGGCGGCAAAGCACACCGTCCGCTATCAATGGACAAAAAATGTCATGTGGAAAGAGAAAAAGCGATGAATGTAGATCGTGTGATTACCGAGTTTGATAAAGGCTTGCGCACTTTGTTAGCCCCCGCCCACAGTATTCGTTCCCATCCTGATGCTCATTTGGTTGATGCACCATTGAGTGAGTCAGAACGCTCGCACGTGATTGGGCTGATGCGGATCAATCATTGTGGTGAGGTGTGTGCACAGGCGTTGTATCAAGGTCAGGCGTTAACGGCGCGTAATCCGGAAGCGCGTCGGGCATTGGAACATGCAGCACAGGAAGAAACCGAACACTTGGCATGGACGGAAAAGCGGATTCGTGAGTTGGGTGGGCGTACCAGTGTGTTCAATCCGCTGTGGTATGTGGGTTCGTTGGCGATTGGGGTGGGCGCAGGGATATTAGGCGATAAGTGGAATCTGGGTTTTCTGGAGGAAACGGAATATCAGGTGGAGGCGCATTTGAATGAGCATTTGGCGTCGTTACCAGCGCAAGATGAGAAAAGCCGCGCAATTTTGACGCAGATGCGTGAGGATGAGGTGAAACACGCTGAAATGGCGCATTCCTACGGTGCTGCCGCCCTTCCTGCACCGATCAAAGGCATCATGCACATCACCGCTAAGTTGATGAAACAGGCCAGTTATCGCGGTTGAAATGGATTGGTATTCCAATTCGTACAGGGAAATGAGGCTGGTTGGCCGACTAAAAATAATCTCGTAAAGATATCATAATTTGATATCATTAAATTATGAATGCAGCCCATCAAAAAACCTTAGCCGCGATATTTGGTTCTCCAACTCCTTCTTCGCTTGAATGGCGACGTATCGAGGCACTATTTGTTGCTGTCGGTGCCAAAGTTATTGAAGGGAATGGGTCGCGTGTACGGGTTGAATTGAATGGCGTTGTTGCAACCTTTCATCGGCCACACCCTCAAAAAGAATCCAAACCTTATCAAGTCAGAGACGCTAAGGCGTTTCTGTCTCAGGCAGGAGTGCATCCATGAACCTTATGACTTACAAAGACTACTCAGCTCGTATCGAATACAGTGATGAGGATGGCTGTTTTATTGGCCATATTGCAGGGATTCGTGACGTTGTAGGGTTTCATGGAGAGTCGGTTGCCGAGTTACGCGCTGCGTTTGAAGAGGCCGTCGATGATTATTTGGTTACCTGTGAAAAGTTGAACCGCTCCCCACAACGTCCCTATTCTGGAAAAGTTATGTTGCGTATCGATCCCAGCATTCATGCAAAAGTTGCGATGTTGGCAGAGGCCCAAGGCAAAAGCATCAATGCGTGGGCTCAAGAAGCGCTGCAGCGAGCGGTTTTAGCTGGTAGCTAATTTCAGTTGATTGAATCCGGCTAAATCCCGTCCACATCGGGATTTAGCCGAATTGCTCAAAATTAATTTCTCTCAACGCACCGAGCGTTCTTCTCTTGGTGTGATGCCAAAATGATTGCGATATGTGCTAGAGAAATGCGGGCCGCTCGAAAAACCACACGACAAACCAATCTGCACAATCGACTTGCTGGTTTGTTGCAACAGCTGGCGGGCGCGGTTGAGGCGCAGTTCTAAATAATAGCGCGAAGGCACCGTATTTAAATATTGCTTAAACAATCGCTCCAACTGCCGCCGCGACAAACCAACATAATAGGCAATGTCATCCGTTGATAACGGCTCCTCGATATTCGCCTCCATCAGCGCCACCGCCTCAGTCAACTTAGGCTGACTGCCGCCAATCCGCGTTGCCAACGGGATGCGCTGTCGCTCATTCCCCGGCCGCATGCGCTCCATACTAAACAGCTCAGACAGCTGCGCCACAAAATCATTGCCTTGTGTTTGTGAAATCAGCGCTAACATGAAATCAAGCGTTGCAGCACCGCCGGCACAGGTGGCGCGGTCACGGTCGATCTCAAACAAATTTGATGACACCACGACATGCGGAAAACTTTCGGCAAAGCGGTGGATTTCTTGCCAATGAATGGTGGCGCGATAGCCTTCTAATAAACCGGCGCGTGCTAACCACCAACTGGCTGTGCCCAAGGCACCGATCAATGCCGGCTGTGGCACTAACTGACCGAGCCCACGCGCCAAATCGTCGGTTTCGGTATCGGGCCCCGCCTCATCCCCAATCACAAACAACGCATCTAAACGTGGCGCATAGGCCAACTCTAAATCAGGCCGCCACGGTAACCCACAGCTGGCACGAACAGTTTCATTGCTATGGAGGGAAAGCGTTAACAGTTCATACAGTGGTTGCTCGGCAAGCTGATTGGCACGCATCAGCACATCTGCTGCTAAGCCAAAACTGGACAAAGAGAACTGGGGCAACAATAAAAAACCATATCGTTGCGCGCGAGAAGGAGAAGAAAGCACAGGCATTGAAAATTCCACTGGGCCGATGAGCGATGGCGCTGCAGTGTAGCGTGTTTCTGCCGTTTCCGTCGCGCTGGTGGCGAGGAACGTCGCAAAACGGAAATGCGGCGACACCAAGCGTCAATAGAATGTGGGCCTGCATCACCGTATTAGCGCATTACCCACAGCGATAACAAAGTGGCGACCCCACTTCTCACTTCACGAGGTGTTCATGTCTTTCTCTATCAAACCTGAATTGTCAGCCCTGATTGCAGATATCGATGCGATAGCAAGCGCATCGTTGCCTCCAGATCAGGCGGCGCGGCTGGCACCCGTGTTTCCTGCTTATTTCGAAGAAGCCGAAGTAGCAGACCTGAAACGCTTTACTGCCGCCGATGTGTTTGGTGCGGCTTTATCTCATCTCGAATTTGCCCAACAGCGTCAATTTGGCCATACCAAAGTGCGCGTGTATAACCCCGACATCGAACGCCACGGTTGGCAAAGCACCCATACCGTGATTGAGATCGTCAATGAGGATATGCCGTTTCTGATCGACACCTTGGCGATGTTGCTGGCACGGCGCAATGTCACCCTGCACTTGCTTATCCATCCTGTGTTAGAAGTGGAACGCGATGCCGCTGGTGAGGCGGTGGCCATTCGCCGCGCTGAACAGCACAGTTCGCCGTTAGAGTCGTTTATTCACGCACAAATCGACCGCATTACCGACCCCGAACAATTAGCAGAATTGGCAGCAGAGCTGGAGCAAGTGCTGACCGATGTGGAAATCGTGGTGCACGATGGCGATGCGATGCGGCAGCAGGTGTTGGCGTTGGCCGATCAGTTGCAAACGATGGAACATGAAGAAGCCCCCGAAAGTGCTGAGTACCTGCGTTGGGTGGCAGACAATCACTTTTTGCTGATGGGCTTTTGTGATTACGACTTGGTGTGCGATGCCAATGGCTGCGATGCGTTGCGGATTGTGGCGGGATCGGGCTTGGGGATTTTGCGTAACCAAGGTGATAAAGAATACTCGGAAAGTTTTGCCCAGCTACCACAAACGCTGCGTGAATATGCCCATGTACCGCGCTTGTTGGTGTTGAACAAGTCGCAAACCTTATCGACCATCCACCGCGCCGCCCATCTGGATTACATTGGAATCAAGCGCTTTGATGCACAAGGAAAGGTGATTGGTGAGCGCCGCGTATTGGGTCTCTATACCGCCAGTGCCTACCACGCCTCGCCGCGTGATATTCCGGTGTTGCGCCAAAAAATCCGTCAAGTTTGCGCGGCACTCGACTATGTCGATAACAGCTACAAAGCCAAAACCCTGAACTTTGTTTTAGAGACTTATCCCCGCGATGAGTTGTTTGAAGTCCCTGCTGACGTGTTGACACCGATTGCCGAAGGCTTGGTGAATCTGCAAGAACGCCCACGTACCCGTTTGTTTGCGCGGAAAGATCACTATCACCGCTATGTCAGTTGTTTGGTATTCATCCCTCGCGACAGTTTCAACACTGAAGTACGGTTAAAAATCGAAGCTTTATTGCTCGAGGCTTTCAATGGAACACATGCCGAATTCAGCGTGGCGATTGCTGATTTGCGGCTGGCGCGGGTGCATTACATCGTGCATACCCCAGCAGCGGATGTCTTGGACTATGACGAAGCACTGTTAGAAACTGCAATTGCGCGGGTGGTGCGTGGGTGGAGTGAGGAACTACATCAACACTTGATCGAAACACGCGGAGAAGAAGACGGCAATCATCTGTTCTATCGCTATCGTGATGCCTTCCCTGTGGCCTATCGTGAAGAATTTGATGCGCGCAATGCGGTATTAGATGTGCAACAGCTCGAAGCATTGTCTGCAGCACAGCCGCTGTCGGTCAAACTGTATCGTCCTTTCCAACGCAATGCCGGCCGTCATCATCTCAAAGTGTTCCGCTTTGGCGAACCGGTCAGCTTGTCCGAAAGCTTACCTGTATTAGAAAGTTTGGGCGTGCGGGTGCGTGATGAACGTCCTTATCGGGTGACGCGTGCCGATGGTGCCGAACTGTGGATCAACGATTTTGGTTTGGTGGCACCGGATGAACAACGCTTGGATGATGAAGCCGTTCGGATTCGTTTCCAAGAATTGTTGTTGAAAGTCACCGCTGGACAGGCGGAAAGCGACGGCTTTAACCGCTTGGCCTTAGCCGCAGGTTTGGATTGGCGTGAGGTGACGTTGATCCGTGCGTTGGCAAAATACTTACGCCAAGGTGGGCTGACCTTTAGCCAGCAATATATCGAACATTGCGTGGCGAACTATGCTGCGATTTCGAGCCGTTTGGTGGCTTTATTCCATGCTCGCTTACATCCAACTCAACGCGATGAGGCACAAGCTGCGTTGTTGTTACAAGAGATTCGCGAAGCCTTAACGCAAGTGGCGAACATTGATGAAGATAAAATTCTCAATGCTTTCTTGACCGTGATTTTGGCGATTCGCCGTACCAACTTCTATCAACGCAAAGAACAACAGCCGAAAGCCTATCTGTCGTTCAAGCTGGAATCTGGCAAGGTGGATTTCCTGCCATTGCCTCGCCCGTTATATGAAATTTGGGTGTATAGCCCACGTGTGGAAGGGGTGCATCTGCGCGGTAGCAAAGTGGCTCGCGGTGGGTTGCGCTGGTCGGATCGGATGGAAGATTTCCGTACCGAAGTGTTGGGTTTGGTCAAAGCGCAGATGGTGAAAAATTCGGTGATCGTACCGATGGGGTCAAAAGGTGGCTTTGTGGTCAAACAAGCCAGCCCTGCCGACCGTGAAACGTGGCTGGCGGAAGGGGTGGCTTGCTACAAGATGTTTATCTCTGGCCTGTTAGACCTGACCGATAACATCTGCAATGGCCAAATTGTGCCGCCAGTTGATACTGTGCGTTTAGATGAAGATGATCCTTACTTGGTAGTGGCTGCTGATAAGGGCACGGCGAGTTTCTCGGATATTGCGAATGGTGTGTCTGAGCAATACGGCTTCTGGTTGGCTGATGCGTTTGCTTCTGGCGGCTCTGTTGGGTATGACCATAAAAAAATGGGCATTACCGCACGCGGCGCATGGGAGTCGGTGAAACGGAACTTCCGCCATTTGGGAATCAACACCCAAGAGCAAGATTTTACCGTGATTGGTGTGGGCGATATGTCGGGCGATGTGTTCGGCAATGGCATGTTGTTATCGCAACATATTCGCCTGTTGGCTGCGTTTGACCATCGCCATATCTTTATCGACCCACAACCGAATGCCAGCGTCAGTTTTGCGGAACGGGCACGTTTATTCGAGCTGCCGCGTTCGTCGTGGGCGGATTATGATGCCACGCTGATTTCAGAAGGCGGCGGTGTGTTTGATCGCAAGTTGAAATCGATTACGCTCTCGCCTCAAATCAAGGCATGGCTAGGGACAGAACGCGATAGCATGGCGCCGAATGAGTTGATTCATGAGATTCTCAAAGCACCGGCTGATTTGCTCTACAACGGCGGTATTGGCACCTATGTTAAAGCCAGCCATCAACCCCATAGCGCGGCAAATGACCGCACCAACGATGCCGTGCGTGTCGATGGGTGCCAGTTACGCGTGAAAGTGGTGGGTGAGGGCGGTAACCTTGGCTTTACCCAAGCAGGTCGGGTGGAGTTTGCGATGAAGGGCGGCTTGATCTTCACCGATGCGATTGATAACTCGGCAGGGGTCGATTGCTCTGACCATGAAGTGAATATCAAGATTTTGCTGGGCAGTGTTGTCGCTGCAGGAGATATGACGCTGAAGCAGCGTAATGTCTTGTTGGCTGAGATGACGGAAGAAGTTGGCTCGTTGGTGTTGCGTAATAATTATTTGCAAACCCAAATTTTAGCCATCAATCGCTATTCCTCGGCGCAGATGTTAAATGCACAAAGCCGTTTGATTACAGCGATGGAAAAAAGCGGTGAGTTAAAACGTGCGCTGGAAGGCTTGCCATCGGATGAGCAAATTGCCGAACGCCGCGCCAATCGTCAGGGATTGACAGCGCCTGAAGTGGCGGTTTTGTTGGCCTATAGCAAAATTGCGTTGGATCGGGCGTTGTTGGCTTCGGATGTGCCAGATGAAGCGGATTTCTTGCCGATTTTAACCGCTTATTTCCCACAGCCTTTGCAACAGCGTTTTGCTGAAGCCATGCAAAACCATCACCTGAAGCGTGAGATTATCGCTAACCAATTGGCCAACCGCATCGTCAACCGCATGGGGATTACTTTCGCTTTCCGCTTGCGCGAGGAGATGGGGGTTAGCGATGCCGACATTGCCCGTGCTTTCTGGGCTGCAGATGGTATTTTTGCTGCAGAAGCGTTATGGCAACGAATCGAAGCGTTAGACAACGCCATTTCAGCAGATATTCAAGTTGAATTGATGATTCGGGTACGAACCTTGGTTGAACGTGCGGCACGTTGGATTCTGCATAACCGCCGTCATCAAGAACCGATTTCTGCTTTGTTGGCACGTTATCATGCCTCGGTACAAACTTTGATGAACAGTCTGCCTTCGTTAGTCGCCAGTGCTGATGATGAGAATGTGGCACAGATGGAACGCCATTGTTTAGAGCAGGGTGTTCCGGCAGAGTTGGCGGCGTTGATCTCTCGCCTCGATTTTGCTGCCGCGTTCTTTGATATTGCCGAATTGGCAGAAGAAGGCCAGCTGGATCGTGAAGTGGTTGCAGCAAACTACTTCCAATTAGGTAAGGCGTTGGAACTCGATTGGTTGCGCGATGCGATTACACGCTTGCCGCGTGATAACCGTTGGCAATCGTTGGCACGGTCGGCTTTGCGTGATGACTTGTATCGTATGCACCGTGGTTTGACTGAAAAAGCGTTGGCGTGCGAAGCGTGTCAGGATGACCGTTTTGCCTCGCATTGGTTAGCCAATCGTCAAGAAGAACTCGAGCTGTGTCATCAAATGTTGATTGAGCTGCGCGCGTATCCTGCTTTGGATTTGGCGATGTTGTCTGCTGGTATGCGTGAACTCAGCAACCGCATGATGGTCTAGCCTATTGCCTCTGTTTGTCCGACCTACCCCGTCACTCTCGCCGAGTGGCGGGGTTTTTTTTAGAATATGCTGTTTTCAATCGCAATCTATCGAAGGATCCATATGAAACGCTATGCATTATCGCTGATGGCTGTGGCAGTGTTAGGGTTGGCTGGCTGTCAGTCGGGCAACGTCAATGGCTTGGTGGCAGCAGGGCAAAGTTTGGCAACAGCGGCATTGTTATCTGATGCTGATGCGCAAGCCTTGGGTGATCGGACAATTAGCCAATACGACAGCAAAGAAAAAGTCGCGGCAAAAAACAGTAAATACGCTAAGCGTTTGGCGCAGTTGACTAAAAACTGGCGGCAAGTCGATGGTAAAAGCTTAGAGTACAAAGTGTATTTGAAACCGGATGTGAATGCTTTTGCGGTGCCAAATGGGTCGATTCGTATTTATAGCGGTTTGATGGATGCGATGAGCGATGATGAATTGCGTTATGTGATTGCGCACGAAATTGGCCATGTGGTGTTGGGGCATTCGAAAAATGCGTTGCAAGTGGCTTATGGCACGTCTGCGGTGCGACAAGCCATTGCCGCCAGTGGCAGCAGTACGGCAGCGGCGTTGTCGCAATCTGCTTTGGGGGCGTTAGGTGAGAAATTGGTGAACGCGCAGTTCTCGCAAAAGCAAGAGAACGAGGCGGATGATTTTGCGCTGCAGTTTTTACAGCGGAATCAGTATAAAACTGGTGGTGCGGTAACGGCTTTGCGGAAGTTGGAAAGTAAGTATGGCAACAACAGCACGATTTTCTCTAGCCACCCTGCGCCCGGGGCGCGTGCTGCACGTTTAGAGCAGAAATTGCGTTGATTGTTGGCGTTTGCTAGCGGTTTGGTGGGCACAAAACCCGTGCCCATCTTTGGCTAAGACATCTAACAAGATTTCTTTGGCGTACAAGTATTCACTAGAAATATTGGGATTGAGAATATCAGTATCATACGTGTATGATCGCATTGGTTATGTAAGTCACGTTTTGGATATTCATCAACGGGTTGTGGCCGAGTTTGCACATTAAGCCTCGAAGGGGGTAATTAAATTGATTGACGAAACAAATCCAGCAGGTAGATTGCATAAAATATTGGTGGCAGCAAAAAGACAGGCTGACAACAAAACTGTAAGAGATGTCTGGGCTTATGCCTTAAACGTTGAGTCAAATGATGCCGAGGTCACCAAAGCAGTAGTGGAGTTGTATTCTTTGACTCATCAGATCCAGTCTCTAATTAAAATGAAAGATGGTTTAAATCACGATTTATATCTAAATTCGTTTAGTAGTGTAGAAAAGGCTTTGATTCCTCTTAACCTGGCGTCGAGTTGGAGTAGTGTAAAAGCTCACTTATCTGACGAAGCATTAACTAGGTTGCAATTTTGTGCAGAAGAGCTTTCTCGTTTTTATGCTGAAGACAGTCTTTCTAAAGAAGAGCTACAAAACGTAATCGAGAAAATCGATGCTTTATTCAATACTGTATATTCTTCAAATTTGGCAGATACATTGCGGCTTGCGTTGTTAGAGGAAGTAGAACGCCTTCGAAATGCGATATCAATGTACAAGATAAAAGGCGCAAAAGGTCTGAAAGATGCGCTCCAAGGTACAATTGGTGCAGTGGTAGCCAATCAGGAAGAGATTCGCAATGCTGCCAATGAAAACCAAGATGTTCTCAAACGTTTAGGGGAGTTAATTGATAAAATGGACTCCTTTACAGCTAGAGCTTTGAAGCTAAAAACTATAGTCAGCAAGCCTATACGTTATTTACTTTCAAGTGTTACTGAGTCAGAAGTCACGGACTGTGAACCTAAAGACATAGAGGCTTAACAAAACGTTCAAGCCTGATAGAGTGGGCACGTTTCTATGCCCGTCAGCAACCCCAAAATCCGTCAAAACGTGTTGACAATCGCTACCCGCTCAATTTGAACAATGGAGGTAACCTTGGGTTCAATCAGCAGTAGACACTTTGCGCTCATCAAAAAAATTCCAGGGCTCACGCTGCCAGTCATACTGCAGGTGAAGGATGCTAATGGTAAATGTCTGGGTGACGCTGTTCTGGATTGGAATGGCGAGGTGACTGCAAATTGGCTAACTCCGCCGAGGAGATTTGATAATCCGAGCGCATTGCGCCAAGTTTTGATCAGCAGAAATAGCAAAACATACTGTCATTTTTTCTACCAAGGTCGATCACTTGAAGATCATGGGGTTTGCTAGCCCAGTAGGGTAGGCACGTTTCTGTGCCTACCACATCAATGTACGTTGGAATGCCAGTTGTTTGGCAACCCAACATTACCGACAACTGCAAACAGCAAAACACCGCCGTATGTAATACGAGCCGCCTCGCCCCGAATTGGGTGGGGCGGTTTTTTTATGTTGTCCGTGTTGGGTTGCTAAACTGATCAACCCTCGAAAATATCCTCTAACCGCTGCGCCTGCGTTAACGACACGCCCCATTGCTGCAACTGCTCCGGCGTCGCTGTCCGTAACCGCGACAACACCCAATCCGGTAATGGCTGACCAAATTTTGTTTCGATCATCCTGCCAAGGAACATTTTCATGCCTTTTTCCATGCCTTTTTCCAACCCCCGCTGCTCACCACGTTCTTCTGCCACTTGAATCTCTGTGTTGTAATCCCACACCGCCCGTTCGCGTGCCAATGCCCGTAACCGTTCTTCCTTGGTCTGGCTCATTTGCTCTAGGGATTGCAAAACAGTCATTACCGGTGTGTGTGTCAGCTGTGCCATGATGTGTTGCTCCTGCCAGTGTTCAAACAGATCGACCCAATTCTTTAATGCCGTTGGGGCCAGTTGGAGGCGGTCGGCTTTGTCTAATTCCAGAATATCAATTTGCTGTGCTTTGGTGAGGACAACATCGGGAATGTGTTGATCACGTAGTTCAAACCGCCATGAAGCTTGTTCTGGATGTTCAGGGAATAAATCAAAATCCAGTAGATGAATACAAATCACATGCTTCATCTCACGATAGGATTGACCGCTTTCTAACTGTTCGCTGATAAGACGCGAACTGTAATACAAGCTTCGCTCTCCCCAATACGTCTGTTTCCGCACCTGAATTTCAATATTGTATTGCACCCCAAAACCATCTTTGGCCAAGACATCCAACACGATTTCTTTGGCATGGAGATCTTCACCGGAGATATTGGGGTTGAGAATATCCGTAATCGTAATCGGCGGTTGATCGTAGCGGATGCTGTTAATCAAATCAGACAGCAATTCGGGTGATTGGGCAAAGAGACGTTTGAAAATGTAATCGTTCTTTGGATCGAGCAGCGGCAGCATGATGGGAGTGGGGCTGAGGGTAATGGCTGATTGTAGTTCAGGTTGGTGTTGGGTTGCCAAACAACCGGCAACCCAATTACCAGATTTGGTGGATATGCTACTAGATTTGGTGGATGCGCTATGCTTATCCACACTACGAAACGGGTCAAACCTCGAAAATATCCTCTAACCGCTGCGCCTGCGTTAACGATATCCCCCACTGCTGCAACTGCTCCGGCGTCGCAGCCCGTAACCGCGACAACACCCAATCTGGCAATGGCTGACCAAACCGCGCCTCGATCAATGTTCGGAGAAGGATTTGCATACCTTGTTCTTGTCCTCGTTCCTCAGCTGCTTGAATCTCTGTGTTGTAATCCCACACTGCCCGTTCGCGTGCCAATGCCCGTAACCGTTCTTCTTTGGTTTGGCTCATTTGCTCTAGGGACTGCAAAACAGTCATTACCGGTGTGTGTGTCAGCTGTGCCATGATGTGTTGCTCCTGCCAGTGTTCAAACAGATCGACCCAGTTCTTTAATGCTGTTGGCGCAAGTTGGAGGCGGTCGGCTTTGTCTAATTCCAGAATATCAATTTGCTGTGCTTTGGTGAGGACAACATCGGGAATGTGTTGATCGCGCAGTTCAAACCGCCATGAAGCTTGTTCAGGATGGTCGGGGAATAAATCAA
>NZ_BAAGTM010000027.1:0-9760 GCF_054781915.1 Aquaspirillum soli
TGGTGCCATCACTCTGCACCGTTTCATTCACCGTCACCCCGTCAAACGTGCCAGCCGGTGTTGGTGTGGGGACAGGGGTTGGAACGGGCGTTGGTACCGGTGTTGGAATCGGCTCTGGTGTCGGGACGGGAACAGGTACCGGCGTCGGTGTTGGCTCTGGCGTAGGGACTGGCGTTGGCACCGGCGTCGGTGTAGGTTCTGGCGTGGGTACGGGTGTTGGCACCGGTGTCGGTGTGGGTTCTGGCGTTGGGACGGGCGTCGGTGTGGGCTCTGGTGCTGGAGGGGGCGGCGGGGCACTGACGGTGATAGTCAGTGGGGCTTCATAGCTATTACCGGCCAGATCCGTCACTTTGACCCGTATTTGATAAGTTCCTGCAGCAAGCGCATCCCCGCCAATTTTTAGGCTGCCTCCTTCAATCGTAAATTTGCCGTTATCGGTATCAGATTCTCCTTCGACTAATTGGTAGCTAAACGTGCCATTAGCCGGTGTGTCGGTGGTGGAGAAAGCACTGACCGTTGCACCGACGGAAGCCGCAGAGGTGCTTAATGATGAGGACACCAAGCTCAACGCAGTCGGGTTACTGGTGTCGAGAACATAGTTTTGGGTATGCACGGTGCTGTCATTACCAGCGGCATCGGTGACTTTGAGTTTTAGATTGCCGGTGTTGTTGAGGGTGACACCATCCCAAGATAAATGGGTCGTTGTGACTTTACTGGTGATGTCAATCCAAGTCGTGCCACCATCGAGTGAACCAAATAGTTTATCGCCAGTATCCAGTGCGGCACTCAGTGTCGCGGTTAGGGTTTGGCTGGCGGTTTTGGTGTTGAAGTCGGTGGAACTGCTGCCGGTGTCTGCGTTCAAGGCAACAGTGCTGAATGTGGTGGTTGGGGCAGTCGTGTCTACTTTATAAGAGGCATTGTCTGCAACAGCTGAGAAAGTTAGGCTTGCATCGTTATTCGCAGCATCTTTAATGGATGTACCAGCGGTTAAGCTGTTCGCTTTGATACCAATTCCATCAGCATCGGTTTGTGTGGCTAAAATGGTGTAGGTGAATTTTAGAACGGTTGCCGTTGAATTTGCCGCATCGTAGGTTGCTGTAACTTCGGTTGTGCCAATCACAAGGGTAACGGTTGGGCTACCTGTCACCGTGACGTTATCGGTCATGGTAACGCTCACGGTGACCACATCACCTGCATTTAAGGTGTTATTGGTTGCCCCTGTCGCTGAGGTAATTGCCACGCTCGATACACTCGGTACGGTACTGGCAGTAATGCCATTGCCTGTGGTATCTGCAATGGTTACTGTAGCATCTGCGCCCATTGCCCAATCTTCAGCAGCGGCAAGGTTGTAGGTGGTGTTGTCGTTAGAGCTGGTTCCTGCTTTGTTAAGCAAAGCATCTACGCCCGTTTTATCAGCACCCGATAAGGTCGCAGTAAAGCTGGTCGCGCTGGTGATCTCAACATCGGTTGTGGTGGTGAGTGTATAGGTTCCTCCCCCTTGACCCGTAAAGGTAAGTTTAGAGAGATCAATGTCGTTATTGGCTCCAGCGTATTTCAAAAAGCCTGTGCCTGTAACCACTAATGTTCCTGTGCTACTGCTGTAGGTGGCTGAAGTGATGGTCGGAACAGGTACATTGCTCACGGTCATTACATTACCTGTGGTATCCGAATAGCCAGTGGCGAACCAACCATCTGCACCTGCAAGGTTAAAACTGGTTCCGCCTGTTGAGGTTGCACCTGCTTTATTCAGAATTTGATTGAGAGCGGCTTTGTCGGTTGCGCTGAGGGTAATGCTAAAGGCTGTACCGCTGGTAGCTGTAATATTGCCTGTTTCGGTTAGGGTGTAAGTGGCTCCGCCTTCGCCAGTGATGGTGAGTTTGGTTTCATCAATTGCCGCCCCTGTACTCATGTCTGCCCCTGTCACGGTCAACACGCCTGTTGTGGCATCGTAGGTGGCAGAGGTAATACTAGGTGGTTGTCCACCTGTCATATTAGAGGTGGCACTGTTGGAGGTTGAACCCCCATCAACCAAGTAAATCTGATAGTCTCTTAACCCCGATTCTGTTGCCGTGGCATCTTCTAGGTAGTAGAGGTTTTGTAATAGGGTTGAGATATTACTTGCTGTTGCACTGCTGTTAAAGATGATTTGTAGATTGTTGCCACCTAAGCCGTCATTGGTACCATCGATGGTACCAATATCAACACCACCAACAGAAACCGTTTCACCTGCCGCAATAACACCATCCGCACCAGATTTTACCGTCGTACCATCAAATGAGAAGTCGCCTAACCCTTGGTCGGTATCAGCGGTGTAGTTGTCAACGTTTAGAACAGCAGCATTGAAATTGGTATTGTCCGCATCCGTTACCGTGGCGGCTGTTCCCGTATCTAATTTAATCGGGGTTGAACCACCGACAACAAAATTAACACTATCGCCATCAAGGTTGGCAATCACAGGCGAATCATTGACGCTAATAACCGCAACAGTTTTTGTGCCTGCTGTGCTGTTATCTATGCCGTCGTTAATCACAAAGCTGATGACTCGGTTGGTGGTATCGGGCGTTTCTGAACTGTTGGTATAGGTCACGGCTCGCAATGCCGCTTGCCATTGTGCTTTCGTCGCTGTTGCCCCTGCCGAGGTCAATGTCAAAATACCTGTACCGCTGGCATAACTGGCAGTGATATTGCCCATCGTACTGTTATCGTTGGTAAACGCTAAGACATCTTCGCTGGTTTGAAACCCTGTGGTGATCGAAACGGTGGCAGATGCGAGGCTGGTATGATCATCATCAGCAAGCGTTAGCCCTGAATCAATGGCAACTGGGGTTGAAGTAACATTGTTGCCTTCGGAAAATGAGGCATTACCAGCTGATATAGTGAGGGTTGGGGCATCGTTTGCACCAGTTGCATTCACGGTATAGGTTTGGGTTGTACTCGCTGTGCCGTCGGAAGCAGTCATGGTGAAGGTTTCTGACGGTGTTGCACCACTCGCTACGCCATTAACGCCCGAATTACTAGGCACAAACACATAATCCCCAGTTGTGGATTTGACATACAGCGTGCCGTAAGTGCCTACTTTTTTGACATCATAAGTAATTGCACCAACAGTATCACTTCCACCTGTCGTGCCACCTGTGATGCCGTAAGTCAGGGTTGCGCCAGTGTCTCTATCGCTACCTGCTAATGTGCCTGTGGTGTTGCTGAAGGTGTCACTGGCAGCGGTGTCGGTATAACTGGCGGCAGTGGGTGCTGTGAGTGTCGGGGTATCATTCACACCAGTTACATTGATGGTCAGGGTAGCACTGCCCGTGCCTGCACCGTCAGTCGCCTGCACCGAAAAGGTTTCGGATTGGTTGGCAGATATGGCATTCACCGCTGGGGCATTTGGGACGTATTCATAAGCCCCTGTGCTGCTGTTCACATACAACGTGCCGTAAGTCCCTGCCTTGCTGACTTGATAGGTTGAACTGCCAACGGTGTAGGCACCTGTTGCCCCACCATCAATACCATATCCTGTAATTGACCCTGATGATGCCGTTGCGCTGATTGTCCCTGTGGTATTGGTAAAGGTGTCATCGGCGGCTGTGTCGGTTAGGGTAATGGCGGTGGGTGTAGTGAGCGTAGGGCCAACAGTAGTAGTTAAAATAATTACATCATCAATCAGTCCGGCAATCGAAGTGATCGATTGGCTCTGTGTAATCGTACCAAGACTGATTTCCACCTTGTCGACATCGTCGAAAGTCGTTGGCAGAACGATGGTCCCAAATTGGTTGACGCTGAACGCGGGCATCGTCACCTGAGCGGTTTGTGCGCTGTCCTTGAAGCCGGTGAAAACGAGATCGACGGTTGCCCAGTTGACGTTGTCGTTGAAGCGCAGCCCCTGCAGGTCGAACTCCTTGCCATTCGACGAGCTGATCGTCAGTTTGGTGGGATTGGTATAGTCCGAGACGATGTTGAGTGCTTCCGTTCCTGAATCCCACGCGAGACCAACGGTTGAATCGCTGGCATTGTCCACAGCAAACGTGATGTTCCCGAGATTCGGATTGGCGATATCGAACGACCCAACAGTTGCGCCAGCAGTCGGATCATTGGCGAAGTCAATCGTGACCACATTGCCACCAGCCGAGCCCACCGCGATGTAAGCCTTGCCAGCGGGCGAACTGGCCCAGGACGAATTGCCGTCGCTGTCGGTAACGCTGAATTGGAATTCACGCTGGCCCGCCGTGCTGCCAGCGGTGAAACTCACGCTGCGCAACACGCTTTGGTAATTGGCAGCACTCGTCGTTCCGCTCAGCGTCAGTACGCCAGTGTTGCTGTCGTAGCTGCCAGTGATGTCATGGGCAGTGATGAAGGACAAGCTATCGCCCGTCATCCGTCCTCCGCTGATGGTGACGGTCGCACCGGTGATCGACGCCGAATCGATGTCGGTGACCGTGAGTACCGGTGCCACTGCTTTTGATTCTCCAGCCAGCATACCGACGATATCAACGGTATCGGAGACGACCGGCGCCAGCTCTCCGGTAAACACGACAAGGCCGGGTTCAAACCCCTGCTTATCGTCCCCCGACGCAACGAGGGTGGGGAATGCCGACACCGGCGTCAGCGTTGAGCCACTGTACTTGTAAAGCGTGCCGCCCTCCCCGGAAGCCGGGGATACCGTGAAATAAAGATCGCCATTGTAGGCAAGAACATCCTTGATGGAATGGGCGCCACTGGTAAATCCCGTAATGTTTGTCGCATCACCAGTGTTGTTGTACTTATACAAATTGCTGTAGCCATGGCCGCTCATTGTTGCCGAGAAATACAGCGTTCCGTTTATGGCCCAAACGCCACCAACGATTCCATTATCGCCAGTATCGAACTCGGTTACGACCGTTCCGTTGCTTGCAACCGAAATCAGATCTTGATCATTCAGTTCTGAGGTGTCGTTGATATCAGCTGGGTTGTAGCTCGAATTCGAACCCGAAAAGAAAAGCTTCCCACCGTGGGCAGTGAGATGTTTCGGCATCACCGTGTTCCACAAGTTGGTCGCTACATTGCGATCGGTAATCTGCGTTATGGTATTGGTGGCCGAGTTGTATTTGAAAATTTCGTTGAAATGTTGGTCGAGTACCCCGCCCTCGCCGTTAGGCTGCTGCGCACCGAAATATAGTTCGCCGTTGATCACCACCATGTTGTTAGAGAAGGTGGCTGAGCTTTGGTTGGCGGTCCACACGGCATCAACGGCCGTGCCACTCCACCGGGAAACGGTGTAATTGGTGCCGAAGAAATACACCTTGCCGTCGTAATACTGGATGCCAGCATCCCCTTGCGTCGCAGCCAGCGCGGTCAGCGTGGAGTTGGCAACATCAAACTCGAATACCTTGAAACCGCCCGAGTTCGGCAGCAAGCCTCCGGTGAAATAGATCTTGCCATCACCGAGCGCATGCGAATTCATCGCCTCGAAGGTTTCGGTGCCGAAGTATTCAACCTGCGTCCCGTCGAAGCGACCGAAGCGATAGCCGTATGCGCTGACAGGATCGACGAACATCCCGTACAGCTTGCCTTCGTACATGAAAAAGGCATCCTGGTCTGCCCAGGTTGTAGCCAACCCATCCGTACTGAGCGGGTTCGGATCGACGACAGCGATGGCACCCTTGTCGTTTGCAGCGTTATAGCCGCCGATGCTTCCCGATCTGAACTGTTCGCCAATTTTGGTCAGCAAGGTGGCGCTGGGTGAAGTCGCTGGCGAGGCATTAATCGTGACATTCACCGCCGATGAGGTGCCGCCGTCACCATCCGAAACCGTGATGGCAAGCGTCCGGCTCGTTGAACTCTCGATCAGATCATTGCGGTAGGTCAGATCCTGCAGCAACGCGGCTACTGCCGTGGGCGTGGCATTGGCGTTGAAGGTGACGGTCAGGTTGCTGGCAAGCCCGCCCGTGTACGTGCCAATCGTGGTGCCTTCGTAAGTGATGGTTGAACCACTCACGCCGATCTGACCGGTTCCGGCTCCCTGATTTTGCACCCGAATCAAGTCACCCGTACCGGCTCCTGTAACGGTCAATGTGCCGGTATCAAAATTGGCGCTGTCATCCGTGATGCTGGCAGCTGTGCCTTGGTCAATGACGACGGCACCACTGCCGACGGCGTAGTTCAGCGTATCCGAAAAGTTGGATATAGAGGGGGCAGTATTTGCAGCTGCCACTGTCAGCACATCCACCTTCGTCACACTAGCCTGATCGTTATTAGCAGCATCTTTTGCTACAAAGTAAACATCATAATCCGTACCAGCGGCTAATCCTGTCACCGCACTAAAGCTGGTATCGAAACTGCCTGTACTGGCTATGTTATTACCACTGGCTAAGGCTGCACCACCGCCTGATGCGGTGCCTGCTTTGACTTCTGCAACAGTTGGAGCTGTTGCGTTATTTGGTACAACCACATAGTAAACAGTGCCTGATTCATTCAAAGAAGCCGAAGGCGTGAAACTGCTAGAAGTAATTGAACCAGCGGAAGGGGTGACGTCGAAAGTAGGTGGGGTGGTGTCGGATGCCCCAACACCGCTCACAGTAATGCCATTGCCCGTAGTGTCTGCGATATTGATAGCCGCAACAGCACCTGCCGCCCAATCTTCCGCTGCGGATAGATTGTATGTAGTACCACCAGAGGATTGCGTACCGTTGTTATTTAAGAGTGCATCTACAGCTGTTTTAGTGGCACCACTCAATGTCACCGAGAATTCGGTTGGCGATGTTATCTCCACCTCACCAGTCAACGCTTGCGTTCCACCGCCTTGACCAGTGATGGAAAATTTATTCAGATCAATATCATTGGTCGCACCTATTAGGGCTACAAAATTTGTCCCAGTAACAGTTAGAACACCAGTGATGGCGTTATATGTCGATGATAATATGATTGGTTTTTCTTGGGTCACCAGATTAAAAATGATAGGCGTATTGGCTACTGTCTGATACGATCCCGTCCCATCTCCACCAGTTGCACGCACAACCGTCAGTGTATCCCCGTTTACTGTTGCAGACCAATCAGTTTTGTGAGCATCTGTACTATTAACATCATCACGAGTTGCGCTAATCATTTGCCCAAAAACACCGCCGGAAAAAGTAATGGGAACAGTCAGCGTATTAATAGCACCATTTTCTCCCGAATTATCATAAACAGTCAGCGTAGAATTAGTAGCGTCGATTACTGAAAAATCAAACTGGTAAGCGTAGTCAACATATTGAAGTTCGACATTACCGTCAATTACTGCCGAAGTTTGTCCTACGTCGATTGCGCCTTGGTCGTTGGTAGTGGCGGTCGCACCCGTTAGATTCAATGCATCAGTGTATTCATGAAATTGCAGAGCAAATCCGTTAATATCACCACTTGCCTTCTCCAGCACCCAATCCCCACCCTTGTCCGCTGCCCCCGTTAAGTCTTCCGACGCAGCAATATCTGCCCCTGTTGCCTGTGCCAATTTGCCAATAAATTCCTGACCGACTTCACCATTAGCGACATGACACCCATAAACGAGAATATCGCCATCAGTGGTTAAACTATTTCCAATTTTTGATAACTCATTTTGATACTGATTAAAAGCACTATTATTTAAATCTGCGGTTCCAAGCCGAATATTGCCTGCACTACCATGCGAAAGAATATGAATGGCATCATAGCCCGTATGGCTTTTTGCCCATTCAGCCATCTGCAATACACCATCTTGCTGACCATCCAACAAAACAACCTCAATACCCTCTGGAACCCCTGCCGCTAAAACTTCCCAATCCGCCACACTGGTATCAATAAACGCAGCTTCTAAACGCCCCTGATTTAACGCTGCTACCGCCGGACGCAACACCGCAGGTGCTGAAACGATTTGGTTCTCAAAAGATTTTTCAACATTACTCATTTTTTTCATCCTCAAAATATAATTTAATTATTCAAATTAACGATACAAATCCAAAACATCTTTAATTCGCTGCTCCATCCTGTCGTCAATCTCAATCACCCTTCTTGCTAATAAATACGGTGCTACTTTTACAAACTCCATCGGTTCTAACCGCAATAAATCCGCCGCTTGCTCAATCGAATCCCAATCCCGCGCATGAATCACAAAAGAAGACACAACAACACCCACTTCTTTTTCATTCAAATTATTTTTATCAGTCATTTAATCTTCCCTTCATGCACAAAAAATCAACGCAAAAAAAACCGCCGGTCGCGTGAATCACGCAACCAGCGGTTTTTCTAAAAATTTAGCTTGATAGCCCATAATAAGACACGCTCCATTGGTATTGACAAGGGGTAAATTGGCTGTCGCACTCCCCAATCCGTCACCAACGCGCCATGTTCACGTATAACTTGAAAGGGAAATCAATCCATGTATTCTGTATCCTGCCCCGCTGGGACAAAGAATTTCAGGACCCCAAAGGGTGGGATGGCGGTACCTGTAGGAAACGACAGGTGCCTTTGCTTGGCATTCGTCAATGGTAGGCGGTTGTTTTTCTCAAGATAACTACGGAACCCCGTAGTTTTTGCTGTACTTAACGGGTTTGCCTTTTTCTTCACTGGCTGAGTAAGGACATTTCTTTGCGTGCTGATTTTTTTCTTAACCTGGATGAGGCGTTTGCCTCAGTGAATACACCAGAGGACGCATTTCGCATCGCCTGCGAACAGGCTCGCCAAGTTGGGTTCGAGCATGTGATCCATGCGCCTGTAAGAAATCATCCCGATGCGAGCAAGAATTGGGCGGCAACAAGCTACCCACTTGCTTGGCAAGAGATTTACCAGGCCAAGGGTTATCTATCGCGTAATCCGGTCCGTCAGCGGACTGAAATCAGTTCCGTGCCTTTTCAATGGTCAACGCTGGAAAAAACCTTGCCGAAACAGGATCGTGAGTTGTTCTTGGATTGCCGCGATTGCGGCATGCGGGATGGCTATGTCGTTCCTGTGCATGGTCCGTGGGGCCAGGCGGTGGCGATTGGTTTTGCCTGCCAATCCCTGGAAGCGATCAACAACCCGGGGAAGACAATCCTACAGTTATTGGCTCACAAGCTGCACCACCTATTTATGCCCTTGCAAACGCAAAAGCCTTTGAGCTTGACTGCGCGTGAACGACAGATTCTTTTGCTGTTGGCCCATGGCCGACAGAACCCAGATATTGCCGATAAGTTGAGCATTTCAGACCATGCCGTAGAGTGGCATTTGAAAAATATCTATCGGAAGCTTGAGGTAAACAATCGGACTGCCGCTGTGATCAAGTCGATACAACTGGGATTGCTGGAGTTATGATAATTCGGTAGTTTGGGCACTGTTTTTGTGCCCAAACTATCGGAAAAAGACGGCAAAACACCGCCGTATGTAACACGAACCGACACAAATATCAGGGCAGGCACAGGGGCCTCCCCTACATACGGCAATCGTGCTGATCAACCCTCGAAAATATCCTCTAACCGCTGCGCCTGCGTTAACGATACCCCCCATTGCTGCAACTGCTCCGGCGTCGCTGCCCGTAACCGCGACAACACCCAATCTGGTAATGGCTGACCAAATTTTGTTTCGATCATACTGCGGAGGAATATTTTCATGCCTTCTTCACGGCCCTCTTCTCGACCTTCTTCTCTACCCTCTTCCCGCGCAGTGATGATGTCAGTGTTGTAATCCCACACCGCACGTTCACGTGCCAATGCCCGTAACCGTTCTTCCTTGGTTTGGCTCATTTGCTCTAGAGATTGCAAAACAGTCATTACCGGTGTATGTGTCAGCTGTGCCATGATGT
>NZ_BAAGTM010000028.1:0-9555 GCF_054781915.1 Aquaspirillum soli
TTGATTTATTCCCCGACCATCCTGAACAAGCTTCATGGCGGTTTGAACTGCGCGATCAACACATTCCCGATGTTGTCCTCACCAAAGCACAGCAAATTGATATTCTGGAATTAGACAAAGCCGACCGTCTCCAACTGGCCCCAACAGCGTTAAAGAACTGGGTCGATCTGTTTGAACACTGGCAGGAGCAACACATCATGGCACAGCTGACACATACACCGGTAATGACTGTTTTGCAATCTCTAGAGCAAATGAGCCAAACCAAGGAAGAACGGTTACGGGCATTGGCACGTGAACGTGCGGTGTGGGATTACAACACCGACATCATCACTGCGCGGGAAGAGGGTAGAGAAGAAGGTCGAGAAGAGGGCCGCGAAGAGGGCCGTGAAGAAGGCATGAAAATATTCCTCCGCAGTATGATCGAAACAAAATTTGGTCAGCCATTACCAGATTGGGTGTTGTCGCGGTTACGGGCAGCGACGCCGGAGCAGTTGCAGCAGTGGGGGGTGTCGTTAACGCAGGCGCAGCGGTTAGAGGATATTTTCGAGGGTTGATCAGCACGATTGCCGTATGTAGGGGAGGCCCCTGTGCCTGCCCTGATATTTGTGTCGGTTTGGTGTTACATACGGCGATGTTTTGCTGTTTTTTGCCGATGTTGTGGGCACAAAAGCAGTGCCCACACTACCGAACTCTACTGAACTGTTTTACATATTTTTTGTATTTTATTTTTTAGCTTAACAAATTAGTGCATATTGCTTTTTTGTTAATTTTGATTTTTTGGGCGCTTTGGCGCCCTTTTTTTATTGTTTTGATTATCAATTATGGAAATAAATTAAAAACCTGTCACTTGTGACAGTTAACAAGATTGTGTAATTGCATAAGAATAAACAAAAAAACTATAGGTGATAAACATGCACTTTTCTTTATATGAGCGGTACTTACGAGTACTTCATGCCAAGACACTGGAAGAAGCCAACCATGAGGCACAAGATATTATCAAAGAAATAGGTTTTAAACATTACATGTATCTTTTTAGCTTGGAAAATAGACTAACCGAAAAAGAGTCCTGTGCTGAACTTAACATAGTTAGAGTAGGAACTTATCCAAAAGAATGGATAGATATTTACGTGGCAAATAAATATTACCTAATCGATCCAGCAGCACGACATGTAAAAATGCATCAGCATCCTTTACCTTGGTCCAATGCGCTTTTTTCGGATCCTGAGGCAGTGAAAATGTATTCCGAGGCTAAATCTTTTGGTGTCAGTGCTGGTGCAACCTGTCCTGTATTAACAGCATATAAAGATGTTGCTGGTTTAGGGTTTGCAAAAGAAGGGGATGCGGATGAATGTTTTGGTGATGTTCTAAAGGCGCTGCCATACGGTTATTTGTTAACCGGTTACTTACATGAAGCAGTGATTCGCATTCTTGGTTTGAATCCTAGAGATATCAGTAAAGATCTCACACCGAGAGAACATGAATGCTTATTGCTTATGTCAAAAGGATTTTCTGATCACGAAATAGCAGAAACGATGGGTGTGGTTTTAAGAACAGTGCGTTTTCATTTGAGAAGCTGTCGAGAAAAACTTGGTGCACAAAATCGAACACAAATGCTAGCACGCGCTATTGAGTTAAATATTGTTCCTCTTTGAAAGATGAATATGGACAGTCATTCTAGCCCTGGTTATCAAGTCCCTTCTTTTTTAATTCATCCAAGAGATTGGACTGAAATCGTAAAGGCATCTGAGTTGTTACGTTTAGATCCAGCCGAGTTTGTCATAATTGCTCCATATTTATTAGCAAGAAGGGTGATTGAGATTGATGACAGGATGGAAAAGCGAATTAAAGAAGCTTTAGATTTATATCGTAAATAATAGTGAGGGTTTTATGCCAAAATTTACGCTTTATCAAAAGAATGCCTGTTTTTGGTTAACGGGTTTGCCCGCATCAGGGAAAACAACCTTGGCACATGCTCTTGCAGATAAAATTAGAGAATATGGTCATGGTGTTTATGTTTTAGATGGTGATGAACTGCGGTCAGGTTTATGTTCTGATTTGCGATTGTCTCAAGAAGATCGTACTGAAAATATCCGTCGTGCAGGTTATGTAGCACGATTGATGTATGACTCTGGCCTAGTGGTGATTTGTGCTTTTGTCTCACCCTTTGCTGCTGATCGGCAGAAAGTCAAACAGCTTTTTTCCAGAAATAAATTTGTTGAAGTTCACGTTGCAACTTCGCTAGATGTTTGCGTAAACCGTGACCCAAAAGGTCTCTATCAAAAAGCCAAGCAAGGTTTGTTATCTGGTTTGACCGGATGGGATGCGCCTTATGAATCCCCTGTGAATCCAGATTATGTCTTTACCGAGAAAGAGTCGTTTAATGAAAAGGTGGATATTTTGTTTAAACATTTCCTGAAAGTAGGTGATTTGAATGTCTAACTCAGGATTAAAAGAAATTAAAGAACAAAGCCAACTACCTGCCCCGACATTATGACCTTCCCCTGACTTGGGTAAATGGCTGCATGACATGAATGGCAGCTTGTTATTTTCAACGTATCAAAGTGCCAGAATTTTTTTCGTTTCCGGTGCAGAGAATGGCGAAACCACCGCATTGGAAAGAGTGGTTGGCTCGGCGATGGGGTTGGCGGTTGACCAAGATAAGTTGTGGATCACGAACAAAGAGCAGGCTTGGCGGTTTGCGAATGTTGGGCCTCGGTCGTTGAAGATTGATGAGAATGGCGACGTTCAAGATTTTGATGCCGTGTTTATGCCGCGTTGGGGGATTTTTTTAGGGCCATGTGATACGCACGATGTATTGGCTAATGTCAGTTTTAATGGCAGACATTACGAGCTGTTATTTGTTAATACGAATTTTAGCTGTATTTCTTCTATTGATGGTCACTACAATTTTGTTCCTGTTTGGAAACCTGAGTTTATTTCTGGATTAAGCCCTGAAGATCGTTGTCATTTAAACGGGATGGGGGCGAAGGATGGGAAATTGGCTTATGTCACAGTGTGTGGGAAATCAGATAGTACTTATGGTTGGAAATCGGTAAAAAGCGGCGGCGGGATGTTAATTGATGTGCAAAGCAATCAAGTGATAACAACCGGATTATCTATGCCACATTCACCACGTTGGTATGATAATAAAATTTGGTTGTTAAATTCTGGTGATTGGCAGTTTGGTTATGTTGAGCCAGAAACAGGGGCTTTTTATCCTGTTTTAGATTGTCCTGGTTTTGCACGAGGTTTACATATTGTTGACCATTATGCTGTGATTGGTTTGTCTAAACTGCGTGAAAATACCTTTGCTTCTGGTTTAAGTGTTAAGCAAAAGTTAGAAGATCGTTGTATTCCACAGCGTTGTGGGTTGTTGGTTTTTGACCTAAAAGCTGGAAAAACTGTGCATTGGTTGACAGTTGAAGGGCATGTTTCTGAGTTGTATGACGTGGCTTTTTTACCCAACATTAAAAAACCCTTCACGCCTGGATTCGGCTATCCAAACATGCACAAGTTTTTGTTGAATATACCGAATTATTCGGATTTTCCTTTGGTTCTTCCTTCAAAAACAACAGAAGACAATTTGAAAGCGTCAGGAGTATAAAATGGGCATTGCAGAAAATCAGGTTCTTAAATCTTTGTTCACCCCTTCCGAGGTGGTGATTGTTGATTGGACGGTTTCGGATTATCAAACGTTAATTGCTGGAATCGACCCTAATACCCCTGTGATTTTTTTGAAAGAGGGGGAAAGTGGTTTAGAGGGTTTGGCGCGTGTTTTGGGGCAGTTTGCTAACTTAGATGCGATTCATTTGGTGACGCATGGTTGGAATGGCGCCTTACAACTTGGCCGGCAGGTGGTGACTGAGGAAACGTTGTTTGTTCAATCCGAGCAGGTGCAGGCGATTGCGGCGGCGTTGAATCCTCATGCTGATTTGATGTTGTATGGGTGTTCGGTTGCCGGTGGTGAGAAGGGGCAGTCTTTTGTAACGGCGTTGCAGCAGGTGTTGGGGGATGTGGATATTGCTGCTTCGGTGGATAAGACAGGCCCTACTCGTTTGGGTGGCGATTGGGATTTGGAGTGGAGCAGCGGGGATGTGGAGACCGTGCTGCCGTTCAGCCTGCAGGGGATGCAGGATATTGGGCATTGTTTGGGATGTACAGTTAGCACAGATACTGTGACTGTATCATATTGGCAGGGTGGGGCAGGAACTTTCCAATGGACGGGTAATGTAATACTTAAATCTGATGGGACTCGATTCGCAACTGACAATACAGCTACTCCATATGGTGCGGCTATAAAAATGATTTCGACAAATTATTCGGGACAAATTCAGTTTGGAGCTCCTTACTTTTATTTGAACCTGAATCGCTATGATCCAGGATTCTTTTCAATAGCTGATTTTTCTGCTGGTTATGTTGCTCAATGTGGTGTTGTGGGTCCATCTGCACCCTCTACGCCCGACATGTCAACAGCAAGTGATACAGGGCTTTCATCAACCGATAACATTACCAAAACGACTACACCAACCTTTACAGGTTCAGGGGCAACATCTGGTGCAACAGTTAAACTTTATGACACAAATGGAACAACGGTTTTAGGCACAGCAACCGCAGATGCTTCTGGTAACTGGTCAATTACCAGTTCAGCGCTTTCAGCAGGAAGCCATACACTAACAGCAAAACAAACCGTGAGTGGTACTGAATCATCGGCATCTTCATCTTTATCTGTCACAATCGATACCACTGCACCAACGGCTTCCGTCACTTCAGCAACTATAAAAAATTCTGCAAGCATCACCACCGCTCAAAGCACCGAAGCAGGAAAAGTGTATTTGGTCAACTCAACCGCAACGGTTACAGATATGGCATCTTTAGATGCTTTAGTGTCGGGCGGAACAGCAAAATCAGCAACAAACACAGCCAATAGCAACACAACCATTGCCGCAACTGGATTGGCTGATGGCACATACAAAATCTATGCAGTCGATACGGCTGGAAATGTTAGTTCAGCATCGACCAATAGCATTACCATCGACACCACCGCCCCGACACAATCCAACTCAACCAGTTCAAGTATTGCCCAAACCACTGCAACTATCTCATCCACCAGCAACGAAGCAGGGACGATGTATTACGTCGTGACTGCAAGCAGTACCGCACCCACTGCCGCGCAAATTATCGCCGGACAAAATGACACTGGAACAGCCGCACTCAAATCAGCAAATGACCCTGCTGCTGCCGCTGTCGCAGAAAATTTTAACCTCACAGGCTTAACTGCAAATACCCAATACTATGTTTACTTTGTCACCGTTGACGCGGCAGGAAACCAAAGCAGCGTGGCAAGCGCAAGTTTTACGACTTTAGGAGCCGGCCCCTCGGTTAGCAGTATTCAACGTGCCACAGGGACACAAGAAAACACCAACAGCACCAGCCTGAGCTACACCGTGACCTTTAGCGAAGCGGTGACGGATGTAACAGCGGATGACTTCCAATTCACTGCCACCGGTACAGCCACTGGTACGATTGGCACACCCACCAGCAGCGACGGCATCACATGGACAATCCCCATTACCGGCGTCAGCGGTGATGGCACGCTACGGCTTGACCTAAAATCCACCGGCACCGGCATCCAGAACGGTTCATCTGTCGCCATCACCGGCGGCTATACCAGCGGCCAAACCTTCACCATCGACAACACCGCCCCAGCTGCCCCAAGTGCCCCCGACTTGGCCGATGCCAGCGACACCGGCAGTTCGAACACCGACAACAATACAAACGACACCACCCCAACCGTCAGCGGTACTGCCGAAGCCAACGCCACAGTCAAACTCTATGACACCGATGGCACTACCCTATTAGGGACAACCACAGCCGATGGTTCAGGGGCATGGAGTATCACCAGCAGCGCATTAAGCGCAGGCACACATAGCCTCACCGTCAAAGCCACCGATGCCGCCGGCAATGAATCAACCGCCTCGAGCAGTCTATCCATCACCATCGACACCACCGCCCCGTCGGGGTCTGTCACAACGACCAGCATCAAATCAGGTAGCAGCGTGACCACTGCACAAAGCAGCGAAACCGGCACGGTCTATTTAGTGCCATCAAGCGCAACCGTGACAGACAAAGCTTCACTGGATGCGTTGGTCAATGCCACTCCCGCCACGGCCAGCAGCGCCACTGTGACAGCAATCAACACCGATACCACCCTTGCCACCACGGGCCTCGCTGAAGGGACTTACAAAATCTATGCTGTTGACGCTGCTGGCAATGTCAGTGCGGCCTCAACAAATAGCATCACTCTGGATAACACTGCCCCGACTGCATCGGTGACTGCTGCCAGTGTCAAAACGGGTACCAGTGTTACCACCGCACAAAGCAGTGAAACCGGCACGGTCTATTTAGTGCCATCAAGCGCAACCGTAACGGATAAAGCTTCACTGGATGCGTTGGTGAATGCCAACCCAGCAACCGCCAGTAAAGCCACAGTGACAGCGGCGAGTACAGATACCACCCTTGCCACCACCGGTTTAGCTGAGGGGACTTATAAGATTTATACAGTTGATGCCGCTGGCAATGTCAGCGTGGCATCCACCAACAGCATCACCATCGACAACACCGCCCCTGCTGCCCCAAGTGCCCCCGACTTAGCCGCCGCCAGCGATACCGGCAGTTCCAGTACCGACAACCATACAAAAAGCACCACCCCAACCGTCAGCGGCACCGCTGAAGCCAACGCCATAATCAAACTCTATGACACCGATGGCACCACCGTATTAGGGACAATAACAGCCGATGGTTCAGGGGCATGGAGTATCACCAGCAGTGCATTAAGCGAAGGTACACATAGCCTCACCGTCAAAGCCACCGATGCTGCAGGCAATGAATCCACCGCCTCGACTGCCCTCAGTGTCAAAATCAATACCAGCAGTCCAACCGACATCTCCCTCGGTAGTGCTTCCACCTCAACCACCACGGCGATTGCCAATGCTGAGTTGACCACCCTCACCGCCACCGACGCCACCACCAGCGATAGCTTTACCTACACCTTAGTGAGTGGTACCGGTTCAACGGATAACAGCAGCTTTGTCATTGACGGCGATAAACTCAAAGTTGGGGCAACGGCGTTAACGGCGGACAGCTATGCGGTGCGCGTAAAAGCCACCGATGCCGCAGGCAATGAATTTGAAAAAGCATTAACAATCACCGTCAGTGATGGCCCTGCTGTGAGCAATATCAACCGCGCCACCGGCACACAAGCCACCACCAACAGCGATAGCCTGAGCTACACCGTGACCTTTAGCCAAGCGGTGACGGGTGTGACAGCGGATGATTTTGATTTAACCAAAACAGGTAACGCCAATGGCACGATTGGCGCACCCACCAGCAGCGACGGCATCACATGGACAATCCCCATTACCGGCGTCAGCGGTGATGGCACGTTACGGCTTGACCTGAAATCGACAGGGACGGGGATTGAAAGCACGGCAACGCCTGCTGTTGCCATCACTGGCGGCTACACTGGTGGTCAAGTCTTCACTGTCGATAACACCGCTCCAACCACCACATTCAGCACTGTCGCCTTGAGCGCAGACACCGGCAGCAGTTCCACCGACTTCAACACCAAAACCGCCAGCCAAACCCTAACCGCGACACTGAGTGCGGCATTGGATACCGGCGATAAACTATTTGGTTCACTCGATGGTGGCACGAATTGGATTGACATCACCAGTAAAGTCACAACGACCCATTTATCTTGGGATGGTGTCACCCTCAACAACACCGGCAATCTAAAACTCAAAGTCACCGATGCCGCTGGTAATGACAGCACCGTGCATACCCAAAACTATGTTCTCGACACCAGTAACCCGACTGCGTTGAGCTTGGTGTCCTCATCATTAAGCACCTCTGCGGCTTCCGTCGGTGCAACGGTCAGTGCTTTCTCCACCACCGACACACCAGCCAATGGCACGTTTAGCTACGAATTAGTCGAAGGAGAATCTGATACCGATAACGGCAAATTTACGATTGAAGGTGGCAGCCTAAAAATTGGCACAACAGCCCTGACTGCCGGTAGCTATCAAGTACGGGTCAAAGTGACGGATCTGGCCGGTAATAGCTATGAAGCCCCACTGACTATCACCGTCAGTACCCCGCCGCCCCCTCCAGCACCAGAGCCCACACCGACGCCGGTACCAACGCCCGTACCCACGCCAGAACCCACACCGACGCCGGTGCCAACGCCAGTTCCTACGCCAGAGCCAACACCGACACCGGTACCTGTTCCCGTCCCGACACCAGAGCCGATTCCAACACCGGTACCGACTCCCGTTCCAACCCCTGTCCCCACACCAACACCGGCTGGCACGTTTGATGGGGTGACGGTGAATGAAACGGTGCAGAGTGATGGCACCAAGGTGGTGACCATCCCAGTGGTTACCGCCGACCGCCAAGACGATCCAACCACCCCACAACAAACCCACGCTGACATTCCGGTGGTGAAGAACAGTGATGGCGAGTCGTTGTTGACGGTGAGTGTGCCGACTGGGGTGGGGATGAGTGTTGATGGTAAAGGAACGACTTTGAACAAAGACGATGCGATGGCTGAGTTAATCCGTCGCATTGAACAAAAAACCCCAACAGGCTCAAGCATTCAAGAAGAGATGAAAGGCAATGGCTTTACCTTCCTCAATGCCCTGCCTGCCAATGAAAAACTGATTGTGCAAACGGTGGTGCCGACAGTGACAGCCAACACCACCTCTGCACCGAGTCAACCACTGATTGTGAGTGGTTCGAGTCGTGCCAGCGATGGCAAACAAGCGGTGGTGATTGATGTTAGCCAACTGCCCAAAGGCACGGTGATTCAAGTCGAGAATATCGACTTTATCGCCATTGTCGGTGAAGTACGCGCCATTGGTGGCAGTGGGCAAAACGTTGCTGTGGGGGACAACCAGAATCAATTTATCGTATTAGGCGCCGACAACGACAGCATCTACGGCGGCGGTGGACAAGACACGGTGGGGTCACTCGGTGGTGATGACCAAACCTTTGGTGAAGCGGGTCACGATACCGTCTATGGTGGTGCGGGTCATGACACCCTCACCGGTGGCATAGGCAATGACCGTCTTAACGGTGGCTTTGGCAACGACACCGCCATCCAAAGCGGTACCCGTAGCGACTACACCATCAGCGTGGATGGTCACACTGTCGTGCTGACCCACAAAACCACTGGAGAAATCGACCGCCTGCTGGATGTCGAGCTGGTCAAATTCGACAGCGGCGACAACCTCACCATCCGCTATGGCGAAGTGTTTACCGCTGAATATGACCCTAACGTCCTCAACGTCACCGCCAATCGTCAATTCACCGGTGGTGACGGTAACGAGATGGGTTATCTGCCGCTTGGGTTAGCATTGAATGTCGATGGAGGCAAAGGCCATGACGTGCTCAAACTCACCACCACACGGGCAGACTATGCCATGGAACGCAATGGCAATGCGCTTGAAATCACCCGTTACACCGATGGTGCGATGTTAAGCCTACAAAACGCGGAAT
>NZ_BAAGTM010000029.1:0-5097 GCF_054781915.1 Aquaspirillum soli
GGAGTGGGTATAGTTCGCTTCCTCGCTGCAACACAGCAGCAGCAAACAGCGTTTAGTTGTTTGATCGATCTTTAACAGAATACAACCGATAGGTGTAAGCGCTTGGACATCAAGTGCTTGCACAACAAAATACGTCAGTATTGAGTTTTGTGAGCGAAAATAAGTTTAAACAGAGATTGAACTGAAGAGTTTGATCCTGGCTCAGATTGAACGCTGGCGGCATGCTTTACACATGCAAGTCGAACGGTAACAGGGTGCTTGCACCGCTGACGAGTGGCGAACGGGTGAGTAATGCGTCGGAACGTGCCGAGTAATGGGGGATAACGCATCGAAAGGTGTGCTAATACCGCATACGCTCTGAGGAGGAAAGCTGGGGATCGAAAGACCTGGCGTTATTCGAGCGGCCGACGTCTGATTAGCTAGTTGGTGAGGTAAAGGCTCACCAAGGCGACGATCAGTAGCGGGTCTGAGAGGATGATCCGCCACACTGGGACTGAGACACGGCCCAGACTCCTACGGGAGGCAGCAGTGGGGAATTTTGGACAATGGGGGCAACCCTGATCCAGCCATGCCGCGTGTCTGAAGAAGGCCTTCGGGTTGTAAAGGACTTTTGTTAGGGAGCAAGTCCTGCAGGTTAAGAGCTAGTAGGGATGAGAGTACCTAAAGAATAAGCACCGGCTAACTACGTGCCAGCAGCCGCGGTAATACGTAGGGTGCAAGCGTTAATCGGAATTACTGGGCGTAAAGGGTGCGCAGGCGGTATTGTAAGCCAGATGTGAAATCCCCGGGCTCAACCTGGGAACTGCGTTTGGAACTGCAATGCTAGAGTGTGTCAGAGGGGGGTGGAATTCCACGTGTAGCAGTGAAATGCGTAGAGATGTGGAGGAACACCGATGGCGAAGGCAGCCCCCTGGGATAACACTGACGCTCAGGCACGAAAGCGTGGGGAGCAAACAGGATTAGATACCCTGGTAGTCCACGCCCTAAACGATGACAACTAGCCGTTGGGAACTTCGGTTCTTGGTGGCGTAGCTAACGCGAGAAGTTGTCCGCCTGGGGAGTACGGTCGCAAGATTAAAACTCAAAGGAATTGACGGGGGCCCGCACAAGCGGTGGATGATGTGGATTAATTCGATGCAACGCGAAAAACCTTACCTGGTCTTGACATGCTAGGAATCTCTGAGAGATCGGAGAGTGCCCGAAAGGGAGCCTAGACACAGGTGCTGCATGGCTGTCGTCAGCTCGTGTCGTGAGATGTTGGGTTAAGTCCCGCAACGAGCGCAACCCTTGCCATTAGTTGCCATCATTAAGTTGGGCACTTTAATGGGACTGCCGGTGACAAACCGGAGGAAGGTGGGGATGACGTCAAGTCCTCATGGCCCTTATGACCAGGGCTTCACACGTCATACAATGGTCGGTACAGAGGGTTGCCAAGCCGCGAGGTGGAGCTAATCTCATAAAACCGATCGTAGTCCGGATCGCAGTCTGCAACTCGACTGCGTGAAGTCGGAATCGCTAGTAATCGCGGATCAGCATGTCGCGGTGAATACGTTCCCGGGCCTTGTACACACCGCCCGTCACACCATGGGAGTGGGGGATACCAGAAGTAGGTAGGATAACCGCAAGGAGTCCGCTTACCACGGTATGTTTCATGACTGGGGTGAAGTCGTAACAAGGTAGCCGTAGGGGAACCTGCGGCTGGATCACCTCCTTTCTAGAGAAAAGATGATCTAAGCGCTTACAGCCTATCGGTTGTGAATCAAAAGTCGTAGTCTGGGTCTGTAGCTCAGTCGGTTAGAGCACCGTCTTGATAAGGCGGGGGTCGTTGGTTCGATTCCAACCAGACCCACCATCGAAAGATGGCATAGGCCGTATGGGGGCATAGCTCAGTTGGGAGAGCACCTGCTTTGCAAGCAGGGGGTCGTCGGTTCGATCCCGTCTGCCTCCACCAAACACTGCGACAGTAGAACGCAAAAGCGAATGAGTAGTGCTCATTGGCATGTGCGTTTTGCACTCGATCTTTAACAAATTAGAAGAAGTAAAGACATCAAACTTAAGTAATAGAGACTCAACCTGCGGGTTGACTCTCGAAACTGGGTTAGATTGCATCGCTGTTAGGCTTGTTTGTAGGCCTAACAGACTCTGTAAGTGTTTCAACTTATAGGATCAAGCGAATAAGTGCATCTGGTGGATGCCTTGGCGATGATAGGCGACGAAGGACGTGTAAGCCTGCGAAAAGCTTCGGGGAGCTGGCAATATAGCTTTGATCCGGAGATGTCCGAATGGGGAAACCCACTCCGCAAGGAGTACTCCGACCTGAACACATAGGGTCGGTAGAGCGAACCGGGAGAACTGAAACATCTAAGTACCCCGAGGAAAAGAAATCAACCGAGATTCCCAAAGTAGTGGCGAGCGAAATGGGAACAGCCTGTGCGTGATACCGAACGAACTAACAGAACATCCTGGAAAGATTGGCCATAGCGGGTGATAGCCCCGTATGTGAAAGTTCATTCGGCTTACTAAGCGCACGACAAGTAGGGCGGGGCACGTGAAACCCTGTCTGAATATGGGGGGACCATCCTCCAAGGCTAAATACTCATCATCGACCGATAGTGAACCAGTACCGTGAGGGAAAGGCGAAAAGAACCCCGGGAGGGGAGTGAAATAGAACCTGAAACCGGATGCATACAAACAGTGGGAGCTCCCTCGTGGAGTGACTGCGTACCTTTTGTATAATGGGTCAGCGACTTACGTTCAGTAGCAAGCTTAACCGAATAGGGGAGGCGTAGCGAAAGCGAGTCCGAATAGGGCATCCAGTTGCTGGGCGTAGACCCGAAACCAAGTGATCTATCCATGGCCAGGATGAAGGTGCCGTAACAGGTACTGGAGGTCCGAACCCACTAATGTTGCAAAATTAGGGGATGAGCTGTGGATAGGGGTGAAAGGCTAAACAAACTTGGAAATAGCTGGTTCTCCCCGAAAACTATTTAGGTAGTGCCTCGAGATTACACTGACGGGGGTAGAGCACTGTTATGGCTAGGGGGTCATCGCGACTTACCAAACCATGGCAAACTCCGAATACCGTCAAGTGCGTCCTCGGGAGACAGACACCGGGTGCTAACGTCCGGTGTCAAGAGGGAAACAACCCAGACCGCCAGCTAAGGTCCCAAATGATATGCTAAGTGGTAAACGAAGTGGGAAGGCCTAGACAGCCAGGATGTTGGCTTAGAAGCAGCCATCATTTAAAGAAAGCGTAATAGCTCACTGGTCGAGTCGTCCTGCGCGGAAGATGTAACGGGGCTCAAGCATATAACCGAAGCTGCGGATGCACATTGTGCATGGTAGGGGAGCGTTCTGTAGGCCTGCGAAGGTGGCTTGTAAAGGCCGCTGGAGGTATCAGAAGTGCGAATGCTGACATGAGTAGCGATAAAGGGAGTGAAAAGCTCCCTCGCCGTAAACCCAAGGTTTCCTACGCAACGTTCATCGGCGTAGGGTGAGTCGGCCCCTAAGGCGAGGCAGAAATGCGTAGTCGATGGGAAACAGGTCAATATTCCTGTACCGATTTTAGATGCGATGGGGGGACGGAGAAGGGTAGGTCAGCTAGCTGTTGGAATAGCTAGTTTAAGCGTGTAGAGAGATGAATTAGGCAAATCCGGTTCATCATATCTCAAGGCGTGACGACGAGTGTCCACGGACACGAAGTGACTCATCCCAAGCTCCCAGGAAAAGCCTCTAAGCTTCAGTCTAAAATCGACCGTACCGCAAACCGACACAGGTGGGTAGGTAGAGAATACCAAGGCGCTTGAGAGAACTCGGGTTAAGGAACTCGGCAAATTGACACCGTAACTTCGGGAGAAGGTGTGCCCCTCCAGGTCATGTCCCTCGCGGACGCAGCCCAGAGGGGTCGCAGAGAATAGGTGGCTGCGACTGTTTATTAAAAACACAGCACTGTGCCAACACGAAAGTGGACGTATACGGTGTGACGCCTGCCCGGTGCTGGAAGATTAAATGATGGGGTGCAAGCTCTTGATTGAAGTCCCAGTAAACGGCGGCCGTAACTATAACGGTCCTAAGGTAGCGAAATTCCTTGTCGGGTAAGTTCCGACCCGCACGAATGGCGTAACGATGGCCACACTGTCTCGACCCGAGACTCAGCGAAGTTGAAATGTTTGTGAAGATGCAATCTCCCCGCGGCTAGACGGAAAGACCCCGTGAACCTTTACTGTAGCTTTGCATTGGACTTTGACCTCACTTGTGTAGGATAGGTGGGAGGCTATGAAACTAGGACGCCAGTCCTAGCCGAGCCATCCTTGAAATACCACCCTGGTGGCGTTGAGGTTCTAACCTTGGTCCATTATCTGGATCGGGGACCGTGCATGGTAGGCAGTTTGACTGGGGCGGTCTCCTCCCAAATCGTAACGGAGGAGTTCGAAGGTTACCTAGGTACGGTCGGACATCGTACTCTTAGTGCAATGGCAAAAGGTAGCTTAACTGCGAGACTCACACGTCGAGCAGGTGCGAAAGCAGGACATAGTGATCCGGTGGTTCTGTATGGAAGGGCCATCGCTCAACGGATAAAAGGTACTCCGGGGATAACAGGCTGATTCCGCCCAAGAGTTCATATCGACGGCGGAGTTTGGCACCTCGATGTCGGCTCATCACATCCTGGGGCTGTAGCCGGTCCCAAGGGTATGGCTGTTCGCCATTTAAAGTGGTACGTGAGCTGGGTTTAAAACGTCGTGAGACAGTTTGGTCCCTATCTGCCGTGGGCGTTGGAAGTTTGAGGGGACCTGCTCCTAGTACGAGAGGACCGGAGTGGACGAACCTCTGGTGTACCGGTTGTGACGCCAGTCGCATCGCCGGGTAGCTATGTTCGGAAGAGATAACCGCTGAAAGCATCTAAGCGGGAAACTCGCCTCAAGATGAGACTTCCCTGAGGCTTTAAGCCTCCTAAAGAGTCGTTGAAGACCACAACGTTGATAGGTCGGGTGTGGAAGCGCAGTAATGCGTTAAGCTAACCGATACTAATTGCTCGTGTGGCTTGATCCTATAAGTTGCGACACTTACTACAATCTAACCCTTGTCTTTACTTCTTCA
>NZ_BAAGTM010000030.1:0-1905 GCF_054781915.1 Aquaspirillum soli
CAGTTCCGCCGGTGGCAGTGGCGGTGCCTAAGGAGGTGACTTCGCCATTGTCGACGGTGTTGTCGCTGTTCGTATCAACCCACTTAAACAATTCAACCGTACTCCCTGTTTCAGCTGTCACACTGACCGCAGTGGCGGAATTCGCTGTGCCGACGGTTGGGGCAACAGGAGGTGTGGTGTCAGGGGCAGCACTCGTCGTCACATCCACCTTAGTCACACTAGCCTGATCGTTATTGGCGGCATCTTTTGCGACAAAGTAAACATCATAATCGGTACTAGCAGTTAATCCTGTCACAGCACTAAAGCTGGTATCGAAACTACCTGTATTGGCTGCACTATTGCCACTGGCTAATGCCGCACCACCGCCTGATGCGGTTCCGGCTTTGACCTCTGCAACAGTTGGAGCTGTTGCATTATTTGGTACAACCACATAGTAAACAGTGCCTGATTCATCTAAAGACGCGGAAGGCGTGAAACTGCTAGAAGTAATTGAACCAGTGGAAGGGGCGACATCGAATGTTGGCGGAATCGAATCACCAGCACCAGTAGCTGTAAATGTCCAAGTTATAGTTCCACTGACACTTGGATATTCAAAATCATCTGGATGCTCTGGGTATGAATGTAACGACAAAGAAAACGTGTTTGTTCCTGCATTGTATGTAAGATTAACATTTGGATTTCCAGTAGCTGTACCACTAGTTGGATAAGTGCCATCTATTGTATTACTCGTTTGTGTAATACCTGATACGGTATCTGTGAAATTAGGTAAAACAATATTTAAACCACCAACACCATATCCAGTTGTTTGATTGTATTGCAGAGTTACAACATTTCCAGATTGAGATATGTCTATATTAATTCCATTCCAACTCATATCAACACCGCTACCAATTGTTCCAGATTTTGGGTCGCTAATATAAGTCAAATTTGCATTAAATAATTGTCCAAGTATAGACAAATAATATTTGTAATCTTTTAAATTAAAATTAATTGCTTCTACTAATTTAGATGTATATTCCAACATCCAATCCCCAGCATCAGCAGAGTTTCCAGTCAAGTCATCAGAAGCCGCTATATCTGCTCCTGTGGCTTGTGCGAGTTTACCGATAAACTCCTGACCGACTTCACCATTAGCGACATGACACCCATAAACGAGAATATCACCATCAACCGTTAAACTATTTCCAATTTTTGATAATTCATTTTGATACTGATTAAAAGCACTCTTATTTAAATCTGCGGTTCCAAGCCGAATATTGCCTGCACTACCATGCGAAAGAATATGAATGGCATCATAACCCGTATGGCTTTTTGCCCATTCAGCCATCTGCAACACGCCATTTTGCTGACCATCCAACAAAACAACCTCAATACCCTCTGGCACCCCTGCCGCTAAAACTTCCCAATCCGCCACACTGGTATCAATAAACGCAGCTTCTAAACGCCCTTGATTTAACACTGCTACCGCCGGACGCAACACCGCAGGTGCTGAAACGATTTGGTTCTCAAAAGATTTTTCAACGTTACTCATTTTTTCATCCTCAAAATAGAATTTAATTCTTCAAATTAACGATACAAATCCAAAACATCTTTAATTCGCTGCTCCATCCTGTCGTCAATCTCAATCACCCTTCTTGCCAATAAATACGGCGCTACTTTTACAAACTCCATCGGTTCTAACCGCAATAAATCCGCCGCTTGTTCAATCGAATCCCAATCCCGCGCATGAATCACAAAAGAAGACACAACAACACCCACTTCTTTTTCATTCAAATTATTTTTATCAGTCATTTAATCTTCCCTTCATGCACAAAAAATCAACGCAAAAAAAAACCGCCGGTCGCGTGAATCACGCAACCAGCGGTTTTTCTAAAAATTCAGTAGCCGAGACTAAGCTATAGCTTG
>NZ_BAAGTM010000030.1:2003-3955 GCF_054781915.1 Aquaspirillum soli
TGGCTTGGCTTGGCTTGGCTTGGCTTGGCTTGGCTTGGCTTGGCTTGGCTTGGCTTGGCTTGGCTTGGCTTGGCTTGGCTTGGCTTGGCTTGGCTTGGCTTGGCTTGGCTTGGCTTGGCTTGGCTTGGCTTGGTAACAATTGTAAAGCTGTTATGGAAAAGTCAAGGCTTTTCCAATCTTTTTTTACACCACCCCCGCCCCTCGCCTCCTTCGAGACACACATCCCAACGCCTCCACCTAAAACAATCACTTAGCAAACAACAATACTTACAAAATAGTAACAATGTAAAGGAAAAAATTTTGTCAATCAGCAATAACGAATGCTGTTTTTCTTATTTACAACAACACAACAACAAACACATAGAAAAACACGAAAAATAAACAAAATAGTTTGATTGTTCGGTAGTATTTTTGTGGGCACAAGACCGGTACCCACTCTACCAATGTTCACATGCATCATGTAGAGCAAGCAACCAAGGATTTCTCAAAGTACCAGTTCATAGAAAACATAGAATGGAGCCAAGTTTAACCATGCGAACCAATGCTGAAATTAATACCGAGATCTACAACTATGGTCCCGCCCTATTGGAAAGGGTTTGTGCTGAAGTAACCACCCACGCAACTGCAGCTAATTCGGTGGCTGAACAGCAAGCAAACAAGGAGAAGCTCAACCGAAAAATTAGAGAGCTAATGGAGCAAGTGGTTTTCCAACCCAACATGAGCCACGACGACCTGTGGCGGGTTTTATGGCAGAGGGTAGTTTATGCCGGCACCTTGGCAGCCAAGGCGAGCACTGAGATCAATAGCATGGCCACACTGGTACCACTTTTCAAGAGCCTAGACAACTATGATGAAGCCCGCTTCATTTTTGACGCGGCCGAGTGGAAACAGTTTGTGCAGTATTGGAAAACCCTTTATGGCAAGACTAATTGGCTTCAGCACGCCAAAAAGGCACCGAAATGGAATCCAGCGGACTACTTCAAGAAAACTACCCCCGAAGTCTGGAAGCTGCTAATCAAAGACGAAGTTGCGTACCCTGGCCTGAAATTTTCTGCATTGTCCCCGAAAATTGAAAAATACCTCGACGTAGCCCGGACACTACATAGTCATCGTTTGGCTGGTAACGAACCAGCACTTCATTACTACACTGAGGGTCATACCTTCAGCGCTGGGCACCTCACCGGTGTCCCTTGGATCGAAGAGCGGAAACTTCTGGCCAAGGTTCGTACCAAGCTTACCAACGATGTCGGAATACTCACTGCAATGCATACAATGATGGACTTGGGCTTAAAAACGATCAAACCTGATCGCGTCATGACTTATTTGTTTTCCCAACTTGGCTGGCTCCAAACATTACCCTCTACGTTCAGCAGAGAGGACGTCATAGATAAATACCTGAACAAAAATGTTGTGGAAGAAATGACTCGGCGTGCGGATGTACTGGCCTATAGTCTGAACAAGGCGGGTCACCCAAAGGCACATCGCTTGCTCGATATCTGGATCGTGAAATACGGACAAGAACCTGATCCGGAATGGGGACTAACGGTCAATCTCCAAAATGAGCGGCAGAACATTCAAGATCTGTTCAAAGAGGTGAAAAGTACGCCGAGCTCAGAATGGAACATAGATGAATCAACCGCTGAACTGTGGTGGCCTGGTAATACACTTACTCCGCTGAAAATACCACGCTCACGAAAACCGTCTCAGCGAGCAAGTCGCAGATGCTAATCAATTAGCTCAGTAGCCCACAACATCGGCAAAAAACAGCAAAATACCGCCGTGTATAACACGAACCGACATAAATATCAGAGCAGGCACAGGGTCTGCCCCTACCGGACTTGCGCCCCAGTGCTCCAGCCATAATCCCTTCCTTCTGAGCCGCAGGCGAAAGGATTTGGCTGGGGGTGAAGGGGCGTGCCGCCCAACGGGCGGCTAGTGCGGTGCTTCCTGTT
>NZ_BAAGTM010000031.1:0-3589 GCF_054781915.1 Aquaspirillum soli
GCAAGATGGCCGCTTTGGGAGCGGCCATGCGCAAGTTGGTGCATTTATGCTTCGGTGTGTGGAAAACTCGTCAGCTCTATCAGGCTGATTACGCCAAAATCAGTTGACGCCCAAGACGGTATCTACTTTGTGGATTGCGTGGACATATCCCTGAGCCCACCAAATCGGTGAACGTTGGAATGCCGACTATCTGGCAATCCAACAAAACCGACACCGGCAAACGGCAAAACACCGCCGTACGTAACACGAACCGCCTCGCCCTTAATTGGGTGGGGCGGTTTTTTTTCGGGGATGTGATGGGTTTGGTGGGTGAAAAACTTGACTATCACAGAGCAGACACAGAGACCTGTCCCTACATATCTCTAACAAATTGTATTTATTCAACTATCCAACAAACGCCCTACCTTTATCTGCCATGCTGCACTGCGCTTGTTTTTCTACCAGACTATAATCCTCACATCTCAACACCGGAGACACCACCATGCCAACGATTAGCATGTTTTATGGCATTATAATTCGGATGCTGTTCATGGACACGCAACAACATCATCTCCCACACCTCCATATCGAATATCAAGGTCAACAAGCCGTTGTATCGTTACCAGATGCCCTTCTCCTCGAAGGTGAGCTTCCACCGAAAAAACTGCGTTTGGTTCAGGCTTGGATTGCCATTCATGAGGAAGAATTGATGGCCGATTGGGCACTTGCTGTAAAAGGTGAACCGGTTTTCCCTATCGAACCTTTGCGCTAAGGAAACAATATGATTACCGTCAAATCCGTACTAGCACAACCCGACTACCAACTATTGCTGATATTTTCCAACGGCGAACAACGTCAATTCGACATGCGGCCTTATCTGCATTATCCCGTTTTTCAAAGGCTAGAAAATCAGGGGTTTTTCTCTCTTGCTCAAGTCAATTACGGTACTGTCGTCTGGCCAGGTGAAATCGACATCGCACCGGAAACACTCTATGACAAGTCAACTTTGATTACATCGAAAGCAGCGTAATCCACGTGAATTCATTAGCATGGACACATTTCCGTGCCCACCAAATCGGTAAACGTTGGAATGCCGACTGTTCAGCAACCCAACATAACCGATACCGGCAAACGGCAAAACACCACCGTACGTAACACGAACCGCCTCGCCCCTAATTGGGTGGGGCGGTTTTTTTTGGGCGTGATTGGTGATGGGTTTGGTGGGCGAAAAACTTGACCACTACATCCTTGTTGTGTAGTCACAATAAGACTACAATGGAGGACTCCTAAACCGATCCAAGGCAAACCATCATGCGCACTGCCGACACTTATGTACGCGCCCGCATTGACACTAACACCAAGCAGCGCGCCGCTGACGCGCTCGAAGCAATGGGGCTGTCTATCTCTGATGCCATCCGCCTACTGATGCTGCGCGTAGCCGAAGAGCGCCGTTTGCCGTTCGATGTAAAGGTGCCCAACGCCACTACGCGCAAGGCCATTGCCGAGCTAGAGGCAGGGAAGGGAAAGCGGTTTGCTAGTGTCGATGACTTGATGGCAGACCTACATGCGGACGATTGACCGCGCATCAGCTTTCAAACGCGATTACAAGCGTGAGGCGAAGGGGCAGCACAGGGCTACGCTTGATAACGATCTAAGGCCGGTTCTCGTGGCGCTAGCGACCGATCAGCCACTTGATACCAAATACCGTGACCACGACCTGAGCGGCGATTGGGCAGGCTATCGAGAATGTCACATCAAGCCTGATTTGCTGCTGATTTACCGTAAATCGGATGCCGACACCTTGAGACTGGCGCGGCTTGGCTCACACAGCGAGCTGTTCGGGTGAGACTGTCTAGCCCGGTAGTGGGCACATTTCCGTGCCCACCAAATCGGTGAACATTGGAATGCCGATTATCTGGCAACCCAACAAAACCGACACCGGCAAACGGCAAAATACCGCCGCACGTAACACGAACCGCCTCGCACTTGATTGGGTGGGGCGGTTTTTTTTATTCCCCTCAGTGGCGTGGGTTTCGTAGGCGAAAAAATTGACTATCACAGGCACGGGGGCCTGCCCCTACATATCTCTAACAAATTGTATTTATTCAACTATCTAACAAACACCCTGCCTTTATCTGCCATGCTGCACTGCGCTTGTTTTTCTACCAGACTATAATCCTCACATCTCAACACCGGAGACACCACCATGCCAACGATTAGCATGTTTTATGGCATTATTATTTCGATGTTTTTTGAAATTAAAGAGAAACATCATCTTCCACATATTCATGTGCGTTACCAAAACCACCGTGCCTCAATTGCAATTGAAGACGGTGCATTGCTTGCCGGTGAATTACCTTTTCGACAACTACGGATGGTGCAGGTATGGGTCGACTTACATCGAGAAGAATTATTGGCAGATTGGGAATTAGCGAAAGAAGGGGTCGAGCCCTTCCGGATTGATCCACTAAAATAAAGGGACCTTGCTATGCTACTTGACGTAATTGATGTTCAGGCACAACAAGATTTCATACTGAATCTTAAATTTGAAAATGGTGAGTGCCGGCGCTTTAATATGGCCCCCTATATTGATCAAAAACCATGGGTTCGTCTTAAATTAGATAAAGCTTTTTTAGCCGCTTTTATTGAAAATGGCACAGTAGCTTGGCCAGGTAATATTGATATCGATCCAGAAACCCTCTACGAGCTGTCCTCGCCTGTTATCAATCTGGGCGCAACAAGGACTTGAAGAGCCGCCGTACGTAACACCGAACCGCCTCGCCCTTAATTGGGTGGGGCGGTTTTTTTTCGGGGTATTTCCCCCCTGACAGAACATTGTATTGATTCATTTTTCTTTACAATTGTATCTTATCGGATACAATGATTAGCATTAATATCATCCTTAAATCAGAAAAATTTGATAATTGGCTGGCCCACTTAAGAGACAAAACAGCAAAAGCTAAAATTGCCTTACGAATCGGTCGTGCAGAGCAAGGAAATTTTGGTGATTGTCAGCCAGTTGGAGAGGGGGTATCTGAGATGCGTATCCACCATGGCCCGGGTTACCGTATTTATTTTACTCGCCGTGGTGACATTGTTTACTTACTGTTATTAGGCGGCGATAAATCAACACAACAAGCTGATATCAGACAGGCAATAGAAATGGCGAATAATCTACCGAAGGAGTGCACACCATGACACATTTCACCCCATTTGATGCAGCAGACTACCTTGATGACGAAGAGACTATTGCCGCTTATCTATCAGAAGCACTTGAAGATCCCGACCCTGATACCTTTCTTATGGCGGTCAGAACGGTTGCCCGTGCTCGTGGTATGACACAACTGGCCAAAGATGCTGGTCTTGGGCGAGAGAGTCTTTACAAAGCACTGACACCGGGCGCAAAACCTCGTTACGACACAATAATCAAAGTAATTCGTGCCCTTGGCATAACGTTACATGCTGAACCCATACAGCCAGTTGGATGAACTACTCCCGCTGACCGGCTAGCGCCGGTACAGCGTGAGTTTCGTGGTTCAGCACGGCGAAACGTCCACCGCTCCCCACCTCGGCCAGTTCCTGACCGGAGGCGCTACCTGTCAGCGCCCAA
>NZ_BAAGTM010000032.1:0-2010 GCF_054781915.1 Aquaspirillum soli
CATGTTTGTATCATACACTACAGTTATGGAACGAAAACAGCCCGTTAAGTCGCTTTATCATTGCGTTTTTAACTTAAACTACCATTTAGTTATTGTCACCAAATACCGGCGAAAATGCATCACCGCGCCGATGCTGGAAAGATTGAGAACCCATTGTCAGGCGCTGGTGGAGAAGTGGGAGTGCGAGTTGTTGGAATTCAACGGCGAAGCTGATCACGTCCACCTGCTACTGTCGCTGAATCCGAAGGTGGCACCGTCGGTGTTCGTGAACAATCTCAAGACCGTGACCAGCCGTTACATCCGCAAAGAATTTGGCGAAGAACTGAAGCGGTATTACTGGAACAAGCCGGTGTTCTGGAGCCGCAGCTATTGCATCATCAGTTGCGGCGGAGCGCCCCTGTCGGTGATTAAACAATACATCGAGCAACAGGAAGCACCGCACTAGCCGCCCGTTGGGCGGCACGCCCCTTCACCCCCAGCCAAATCCTTTCGCCTGCGGCTCAGAAGGAAGGGATTGTGGCTGGAGCACTGGGGCGCAAGTCCGGTAGGGTGTTGTCACCCCGAAGGGGCGACGCACCATGAGTTGTTAGTATTTCTAACAAAAAAATTGGGTTACCAACCACCGGCAACCCAATCTACCTCTATGCTAGTTTAGAAACGCTTACACCCACCCATCAAACTGCATCACCGTACCGATAGCGGTAATGGCTTCGTTGCTGGCGGCGATGTCAACGGCGAGCCAGTCGCGGGTGATGAGTTGTTTTTCGAGTTTGTTGACCAGCGGGGTCAGTTCGGCGGTGGTGGCTTGGCGACCATAGGCGTTTTGGTACAGGGTTTGCACATAGGTGGCGTTGTCCATCTTGGCCAAAGCGGTGTTGCGGGCGTTGAACCAGTCGAACACTTCTTGGGGTTGGAGGAAGCCGGCGTAATAGTCGGCAACGGCTTTGGTGCCGAGTTTCCATTCTGCCGCAGTGGCATCACGGTTGAGATAGACCTGCACCATGCGCGCTAAGATACCTTCTACCCGATCTCTGGCCAGAATCACGACTTCTTGACTGTCGAAGGCGAGGGTTTCAGCGTTGTTGAGGTCAAACATGGCCCCATCGCTGTAGCGGGTGATCTCGAGGTGGTTGCCGTTGCGTTCGAGAGCATAGTCGCTGCGTTTGCCGAGTAGGTGCAGCACGTCATGGCCTTGTTTACCGTCGATAAACAGCGCCAAGCCCATCGGCAGATAGCCTTCTTCAGCGTTGGCGTGACCGACAAAGTAGCGATTGGCGGTGACATTGAGGACGTTAGGGTCGTATTCAGCGGTAAACACTTCGCCATAGCGGATGGTGAGGTTGTCGCCGCTGTCGAATTTGACCAGCTCGACATCCAGCAGGCGGTCGATTTCTCCAGTGGTTTTGTGGGTCAGCACGACGGTGTGACCATCCACGCTGATGGTGTAGTCGCCACGGGCACCACTTTGGATAGCAGTGTCGTTGCCAAAGCCGCCGTTAAGACGGTCGTTACCTATGCCACCGGTGAGGGTGTCATTACCCGCACCACCATAGACGGTATCATCACCCGCTTCACCAAAGGTTTGGTCGTCACCGCCGAGTGACCCCACCGTGTCTTGTCCACCGCCGCCGTAGATGCTGTCGTTGTCGGCGCCTAATACGATAAATTGGTTGAGGTTATCCCCCACAGCGACGTTTTGCCCACTGCCACCAATGGCGCGCACTTCACCGACAATGGCGATGAAGTCGATATTCTCGACTTGAATCACCGTGCCTTTCGGCAGTTGGCTGACATCAATCACCACCGCTTGTTTGCCATCTCCATTACGGCTAGACCCTGTCAGAATCAAGGGTTGTGTTGGGGCTGTGGTGGTATTGGCGGGGACTGTCGGCACCACCGTTTGCACAATCAGTTTTTCATTGGCAGGCAGGGCATTGAGGAAGGTAAAGCCATTGCCTTTCATCTCTTCTTGAATGCTTGAACCTGTTGGGGTTTTTTGTTCAATGCGAC
>NZ_BAAGTM010000033.1:0-1449 GCF_054781915.1 Aquaspirillum soli
GACGGGGTTTATATTAGCTCAAGTACCCAGCAAGCGGTTTGTGAAGAATTTGCAACGCGGCTGAGACAGTTCAAAAAACAACGTCTGAATTGGCGGGTCAGCAACAAGACATCCCCCAAATACTCACAGGTGTCTACACAGCTACAAAAAGCGCTTGAGCCAGTGATTAACCAGCAAATGCAAGATGCCGGACATGATATTGATAAAAGTATTGCTGATCTTGAACGCATCCAGTGGTGGATTTTGTTGGGAATGTTATCAATCCTATTGGTGTTGATTTTTGGTGGCACGTTGTTGGCGCGTGGGGTGGCGTTGCCGTTAAATCACCTGAGTCATTTAATGACCAAGCTGATTGCAGAAAAAGATTTTTCAGTGCAATTAGACGTCAAGGGGAAAGACGAAATTGCCAATGTATCGAACTGCTTTAACCAGCTAGTGGTGATGTTGCGTGAGATGTTGCAACAGTTTACCCATGATATTCACCAACTTGACCACATGGCGGCAGAATTGGCCGAGGTGATTACAACCTCATCACATAGTGCACAGGAAACCAGTCAATCCGCTTCGGGCATGGCGGCGGCGGTGGAACAGATGTCCTCTGGCTTGAACCAAATGCGCCAACACACAGAAGCCGCTTTGCAAGTGGTCGATGTTTCTTCCTCACAATCGGATCAAGGCAATCGGGTGATTGGCAATGCCATTGAAGACATGCAGCGTATCACCACCGAAGTTTTTGCCGTTTCACAATCCATTCACCAGCTCAATGAACAAACCACACAAATTTCCCAGATTGTCAGTGTGATTCGGGAAGTGGCTGATCAAACGAATTTGCTGGCCCTCAATGCCGCGATTGAAGCGGCACGAGCCGGTGAGCAAGGGCGCGGCTTTGCGGTGGTGGCTGATGAGGTGCGTAAGCTGGCTGAACGTACCGCAGGGGCGACCATCGAGATTGCTGACATGATCGGTGCGATTCAATCCAGCGCGAATGTGGCGCTGGAAAAAATGGATGTGGCCGTTAACGAGGCGAACACGGGTGCGGAGTTGGCTCAACATGCCAGCGAATTTATTGCAGCGATGGGCAAAGGCTCGCATGATGTGGCCAATACGGTTCATGCACTGGCAAAAGCGATTGCTGAGCAAACCTCGGCAGGGCAGTTTATCGCCGGCCAAGTTGAGCATGTGGCACAGGCCGTCGAGGAAAACCATCTGGCGATTCAACACACCGCCCAAACTGTCCACACCCTCACCGACCTATCGCAAGACATTCGCCAGCGCGTCGCGCAATTCAGCTTTTGACTTCCTCCCCGCCCTAAAGAGCGGGGATTCCTGCTGCCAGACGGCGAAGTCCCGCCGCGAGAATGTTTTTGGCAGCGTTGGTGTCGCGGTCGTGTGTTGCACCGCATTCGCTGCAAATCCATGCTCTTATTCGCAAACTTGCTCTACCTTTCG
>NZ_BAAGTM010000034.1:0-1213 GCF_054781915.1 Aquaspirillum soli
CCTTGTATCTTGTCTCTTGTGGTGATTAGCTATCACCACCCGAATCCGTGGAAGCTTGAGCCCACCCTTAAGGCCAGACCTTGTTAAGTAGATTAAGCCCCCGGATTCACCTCATCGCCAAGCCCGACACTGAACGGTAGCCAAGGGATCAACCCTGTATGCACAAGGCAAGTGGGCGATTTGGCTTTCTTTCTGAGGAGTCTTGCTATGCATTATCTCGGTATCGATGTTGCTAAGGCCAAACTGGATTGCAGCTTGTTGCTCGACCCTAACAGCGCTAAGCGTAAGGCTAAGTCAGTTGCCAACACTCAGGCAGGTTTTGCTGAGTTACTGCAATGGCTACGCAAGCAGGATATTGCCCTTTCAAACATCCACGCTATTCTCGAAGGTACCGGTGTGTACCATGAACAAGCCGCCATGGCGCTGTGTGATGCGGGTCTCGCGGTTTCGATCATCAACCCAGCACAGGTACGTGACTTCGCCAAAGGCCTTGCCATCCGCAGCAAAACTGACGGTATCGACAGTCAGGTACTGGCCCGCTATGGCGCACTGGTGCAACCAGGTCTCTGGACACCCCCCAGCCCACAGGCTCGCACCTTGCAGGCCCTGTTATCGCGACGTGAGGCGATTGCACAGGACTTGCAGCGCGAACGGAATCGTCAGGAAAAAGCCGATGCGACTGACACACCTGAGTTAATCCGTCAGTCACTGGCAGACTCGATCCACTTTTTGCAAACGCAGTTGAAAAAACTGCAGCAGGATATTGATGACCACATCGACCGCCATCCGGTATTGAAGGACGATCTGGTATTGCTCAATAGCATCCCAGGCGTGGGACCACAGGTTGGCCGTCATCTGTTGTCGGTGTTACATCGGCATCACTTTGATCATGCAGAGCAACTAGCCGCTTATCTGGGTTTGGTACCGGTGGAGTGGCAATCGGGTAGCTCAGTGCTAGGTCGAGCACGGCTGTCAAAAGCTGGCCCTGCACATCTGCGTGCTGTGTTGTATATGGCGGCAGTGGTTGCAACCAAATACAACCCGCACGTGAAGGCGCTTTACGAGCGCTTGCTGACACGTGGCAAATGCAAGATGGCCGCTTTGGGAGCGGCCATGCGCAAGTTGGTGCATTTATGCTTCGGTGTGTGGAAAACTCGTCAGCTCTATCAGGCTGATTACGCCAAAATCAGTTGACGCCCAAGACGGTATCTAC
>NZ_BAAGTM010000035.1:0-1128 GCF_054781915.1 Aquaspirillum soli
TGGTGCCATCACTCTGCACCGTTTCATTCACCGTCACCCCGTCAAACGTGCCAGCCGGTGTTGGTGTGGGGACAGGGGTTGGAACGGGCGTTGGTACCGGTGTTGGAATCGGCTCTGGTGTCGGGACAGGAACAGGTACCGGCGTCGGTGTTGGCTCTGGCGTAGGGACGGGTGTTGGTACTGGTGTCGGTGTGGGTTCTGGCGTGGGTACGGGTGTTGGCACCGGTGTCGGTGTGGGCTCTGGCGTGGGGACGGGCGTTGGTACCGGTGTTGGGGTAGGTGTTGGCGAAGGTTCGGGTGTAGGTACTGGTGTTGGGCTACTAATCGATACTGTTTGCGCACTGGAATACGTTGAGGTGTTGCTTGCTGCATCGGTGGCTTTAGCAACCAGCTTGTCACCATTGGCTAAGGTTAAGCCAGTGAAACTGGCAGTTCCGCCGGTGGCAGTGGCGGTGCCTAAGGAGGTGACTTCGCCATTGTCGACGGTGTTGTCGCTGTTCGTATCAACCCACTTAAACAGTTCAACCGTACTCCCTGTTTCAGCTGTCACACTGACTGCAGTGGTGGAATTCGCTGTGCCGACGGTTGGGGCAACAGGAGGTGTGGTGTCTGCAATTGATACTGTTTGCGCACTGGAATAGGTTGAGGTGTTGCTTGCTGCATCGGTAGCTTTAGCAACCAGCTTGTCACCATTGGCTAAGGTTAAGCCGGTGAAACTGGCAGTTCCGCCGGTGGCAGTGGCGGTGCCTAAGGAGGTGACTTCGCCATTGTCGACGGTGTTGTCGCTGTTCGTATCAACCCACTTAAACAGTTCAACCGTACTCCCTGTTTCAGCTGTCACACTGACTGCAGTGGTGGAATTCGCTGTGCCGACGGTTGGGGCAACAGGAGGTGTGGTGTCTGCAATTGATACTGTTTGCGCACTGGAATACGTTGAGGTGTTGCTTGCTGCATCGGTGGCTTTAGCAACCAGCTTGTCACCATTGGCTAAGGTTAAGCCAGTGAAACTGGCAGTTCCGCCGGTGGCAGTGGCGGTGCCTAAGGAGGTGACTTCGCCATTGTCGACGGTGTTGTCGCTGTTCGTATCAACCCACTTAAACAATTCAACCGTACTCCCTGTTTCAGCTG
>NZ_BAAGTM010000036.1:0-893 GCF_054781915.1 Aquaspirillum soli
GATAGGATTGACCGCTTTCTAACTGTTCGCTGATAAGACGCGAACTGTAATACAAACTTCGCTCTCCCCAATACGTCTGTTTCCGCACCTGAATTTCAATATTGTATTGCACCCCAAACCCATCTTTGGCTAAGACATCTAACACGATTTCTTTGGCGTGGAGATCTTCACCGGAGATATTGGGATTGAGAATATCCGTAATGGTAATCGGTGGTTGATCGTAGCGGATGCTGTTGATCAAATCAGACAGCAATTCGGGTGATTGGGCAAAGAGACGTTTGAAAATGTAATCGTTCTTCGGGTCGAGCAGCGGCAGCATGATTGGGGTGGGGCTTAGGAGGACAGCTAATTGTAGTTCAGGTTGGTGTTGGGTTGCCAAACAACCGGCAACCCAATTACCAGATTTGGCGGATATGCTACTAGATTTGGTGGATGCGCTATGCTTATCCACACTACGAAACGGGTCAAACCTCGAAAATATCCTCTAACCGCTGCGCCTGCGTTAACGACACTCCCCATTGCTGCAACTGCTCCGGCGTCGCTGCCCGTAACCGCGATAACACCCAATCTGGCAACGGCTGACCAAATTTTGTTTCGATCATACTGCGGAGGAATATTTTCATGCCTTCTTCGCGGCCTTTTTCCATGCCCTTTTTCATGCCTTTTTCTATGCCTTTTTCCAACCCTCGCTGCTCACCACGTTCTTCTGCCACTTGAATCTCTGTGTTGTAATCCCACACCGCCCGTTCGCGTGCCAATGCCCGTAATCGTTCTTCCTTGGTTTGGCTCATTTGCTCTAGGGATTGCAAAACAGTCATTACCGGTGTGTGTGTCAGCTGTGCCATGATGTGTTGCTCCTGCCAGTGTTCAAACAGATCGACCCAATTCTTTAA
>NZ_BAAGTM010000037.1:0-748 GCF_054781915.1 Aquaspirillum soli
AGCGCGTGTATAACACCGCGCTGGAAGAACGCATACGAGCGTATCAGGCAGAAGGTACATCACTGAACTTTGCCAGTCAGTGCAAGGCACTAACCCAGTGGCGGGCGCACGTTCCCGCCTTGGCGGAGGTGAATGCCCAATCCTTGCAAGTGACGTTAAAACGGCTCGATCTGGCCTTTGCCGCTTTCTTCCGTCGCGTGAAAGCGGGCGAAACGCCGGGCTTCCCGCGTTTCAAACCGCTCCAGCGGTTCAGTGGCTGGGGATACAAGACACACGGCGACGGATGGAAATTGCTGGCCGGCGACGGCATGAAACACGGGCACGTCCGCCTGTCCGGCGTCGGCATGGTGCGAATGAGGGGACAAGCCCGCACCGTGGGCGAAGCCAAAACCGCCGAGGTGCTGCACAAGGCTGAGAAATGGTATTTGTCCGTTACCGTCGAGTGCAGTCCCGACCGAGCCAGCGGCAACAAGGCTGTGGGCGTGGACTGGGGGCTGGAAACCTTCGCCACCGTGGTTGATTCCGATGGCGGCAATGATCCCGTTCCAAACCCGCGCTTTCTCGATGCGGCCCAACGACAAAGGCTCAAGACCTTGCAGCAGGCGGTCAGCCGTAAGCCCAACAAGCGCTCGAACAACCGGCGCAAGGCAGTGAAAGCGCTGGCGGCGGAACACCGCCGAATTGCCAATCGGCGCAAAGATTTCTTGCATCAGACCAGCGCAAAGCTGGTAAGCCAATGCGGCCTGAT
>NZ_BAAGTM010000038.1:0-600 GCF_054781915.1 Aquaspirillum soli
TCCATGCTCTTATTCGCAAACTTGCTCTACCTTTCGGACTGCTGGCGGGAATTTTCCCGCAGCACGAGCAGGTTTGGGTTGAAAACGCTTCGTTAATTTCCTCGAACACCACACATTGCCTCATGGCTTTGTACTTGAGTTGTGTTCTGAACGTTGTCCATGCCGCATCGTGAACCGATTTTGCCATCGGTGTTTTTGCGAGGGCTTTGGCGTTCACGTTACCAACGAAGATGATGGCGTGAGCTTTGACAAGACGTGTCGTTTCTTTGTGGATGGCATCTTTGCGCTGGTTGGCGACTTTGGCGTGTATCGCTCTCCCACGGGCTTTTTTTCTCGCACGTTGCGCAATGCCAAGCGCTGCCTCTGATTCGCGATACCACTGTTTTGGCTCGAATTTGCCGCCGTTGCTGTCTGTTGCAAGGGTTTTTAAGCCCAGATCAATCCCGATGGCTAACGCACCATATTGAACCGGTTTGGCTTCGGTTTGACACTTCACTACTACGTTGAGATACCAACGGCCACGAGAATCTTCGTTAAAACTGCCTGCTCGGAATTCGTATTTTGACAAGCCGTAGGAATCCCACAAGCTCATGTGGATAC
>NZ_BAAGTM010000039.1:0-578 GCF_054781915.1 Aquaspirillum soli
ATTGGGCGCTGACAGGTAGCGCCTCCGGTCAGGAACTGGCCGAGGTGGGGAGCGGTGGACGTTTCGCCGTGCTGAGCCACGAAACTCACGCTGTACCGGCGCTAGCCGGTCAGCGGGAGTAGTTCATTCTTTAACGCCGTTTGCTGTTGAGCTAAGAGCTCGAAAATATGTTCACAATTATTGGGTTGCCAACCACCGGCAACCCAATCTACCTCTACGCTAGTTTAAAAGCGCTTACACCCACCCATCAAACTGCATCACCGTACCGATGGCGGTAATGGCTTCGCTGCTGGCGGCGATTTTGACTGCGAGTCCGTTGCGGTCAAGGCTGTTGTTTTGCAATTCAGCCAGATGACCGTTGAGCTCGGTGGTGTTGGCTTGGCGGCCATAGGTGTTTTGGTACAGGGTCTGAACGTAGGTGGTGTTATCCATTTTGGCCAAGTTACTGTTCTGGGCTTGGAACCAAGCAAAGATAACATCCGCCGACAGCCGGCCGACTTGATAGTCGGTGGCGGCTTGTTTACCCAGTTGCCATTCACTGACCGAGGCATCGCGGTTGAGGAAGGTTTGGAACAAGC
>NZ_BAAGTM010000040.1:0-567 GCF_054781915.1 Aquaspirillum soli
CCTGGCCGGCCTGGCCACTAGTAAGGGTTGGGGCGGATGCACTCCCTGAGGAGACGGTGACCAGGGTTCCCTGGCCCCAGTAGTCAAAGGGATAGCTCCCACTTTCTCCTATTCTATCCCTAGGCGCCCCATCTCTCGCACAGTAATACACGGCCGTGTCGTCAGATCTCAGGTTCCTCAGTTCCATGTAGGCTGTGCTCGAGGATGTGTCTGTGGTCATGGTGACTCTGCCCTGGAACTTCTGTGCGTACTTCACCAGACCTAGGTTGCCGAGGATCCTTCCCATCCACTCAAGTCCTTGCTCAGGGGCCTGTCGCATCCAGTTGATTGCAAGGCCGCCGAAGGTGCCTCCTCGAAGACCTTCTGGCGCCGCCGCTGCAGCGAGCATTCGCGTTCGAACAGATGCACCGCGCGCTCGCCATCGCCGAGGATCTGCACTTCGATGTGCCGTGCCTGGCGGATGAAACGCTCCAGGTACACCGCCGGCGAACCGAAGGCGGCCTGCGCCTCGCGCTGGGCGATGGGGAATTCCCGACGCAGTTCGTCGGCGTCGTGGGCGATACGGAT
>NZ_BAAGTM010000041.1:0-547 GCF_054781915.1 Aquaspirillum soli
AGGGTGTTGCTGAGTATATAACGGAACAAAATAATTACTGATGTTGTTTTCGAGGGTGAAACATGGTAATGGTGCCAACTTACTGATTTAGTGTATGATGGTGTTTTTGAGGTGCTCCCGTGGCTTCCATCTCCATCAGTTGTCCCTCCTGCTCAGCTACTGAAGGCGTGGTGCGTAACGGTAAAAGTACTGCCGGACATCAGCGCTATCTCTGCTCTCATTGCCGTAAAACATGGCAACTGCAGTTCACTTACACCGCTTCTCAACCCGGTACGCACCAGAAAATCATTGATATGGCCATGAATGGCGTTGGATGCCGGGCAACTGCCCGCATTATGGGCGTTGGCCTCAACACGATTTTCCGCCATTTAAAAAACTCAGGCCGCAGTCGGTAACCTCGCGCATACAACCGGGCAGTGACGTCATCGTCTGCGCGGAAATGGACGAACAGTGGGGCTACGTAGGTGCTAAATCACGTCAGCGCTGGCTGTTTTACGCGTATGACAGGCTCCGGAAGACGGTTGTGGCGCACGTCTTCGGTGAACGC
>NZ_BAAGTM010000042.1:0-503 GCF_054781915.1 Aquaspirillum soli
GCTTTCTTCACATTCACAAGCATTCGTTGAATCTCTTTCTGGTAATTACTTAATACTTTTTTCATGATTGTCTTGATCCGCCGACTATAAATGCCGTATCTACGAATTGTTTTGAACTGGTTCTCTGGAATATGACGAATCAGTGCACCAATAAATTCCTCTGCCGACATCGTCTTTATCTTATCCGTGTTAGTTCGTTTATCATGATACTGAAACATCACTATTTTCCCATCGTACAAAAGGATACGATTTAAAGCAATGGGACCACGTTTCATATAACGACTGATATATTCTAATATCTTTTTGAGAGAAGTTCGGCTCCTTTTGGGTGCATGCACGTAAAAACCCTCTGCATTTTTCGTGTACGCCGCTTGTAAAAGCGGCTGGACTCGTGCCTTATCCCATTGGGATAAGGTTCTTCGAATGAGCTTTAGGACCGCATTCTGCCAATATTTCCTCAACATTGCGAACGGAAAATAGTCATAGTCCTTCCATTTTCCATC